>PMZX01000384.1:2339-5798 GCA_003170035.1 Myxococcales bacterium
AGGGACGCGACGCAAATGCGCGATTTCACGACGGGAGGTAAACTGGTCGGCTGTCTGGCCTTGATGTAGACTGCCACCATTCTGGCGGGCGCCTGACCCGCCCAAGAGGATGTCACCATGAAACGAGTCGTGTTCCTGTTCGCCGCTGTCTCCCTCACGTCGATTCTGGGCTGCGCTTCGAACCCGCCGCCCCCGCCGGTGGGCCCGTCGCCGGCCGAGACTGCGGCTATGCAAGAGCTGAATCAAGAGACAGCGAACCCGCCGCCCGCGCAGCCCGCGCCCAAAGAGTAGACAGGACCCTCGGCACAGCCTTCACGGCCGCTATTCTTGCGGTTCACTTGCCCGCAGAAGAGAATCTCGCCATGAAACGAGTCATAGTCCTGTTCGCGGTTGTCTCCCTCACGTCGATTCTGGGCTGCGCCTCGACGCAGAAGCCCCAGAAGTTGTCGGATGATGAAGCTGCCATGCAGGAGCTAAATCGCCAGAGAGCATCAGGCGAGAACGCCCAGCCCGCACCCAAGCCGGCCCCCAAGCCGGCGAAGAAGAAGTAGACCAAAGGCGCAGGAGCCCCAGCCGGGCCGCCGTCGCGTGGAGAGCCCGCCGGCTTTGCAGCGGGGACTTCGGGACATTTGCAGAATCACGCGGTCTTGACCGATTTCACCTTGAGCCGCGGGCCGGTCATGGCTAGGGAAAGCGCCGCCCTGTCGACGGACCCGTCGATCTCCACCCGTGCCCCGTCACGGCGCAAGATCGCATCGCTGCCCTCCACCTCGTAGGTCGTGCCGTCGTCGGCCACCAGCTGAAAATGTCCACCCTCGAGGGCGCTGTGCCTGATCGTGCCGCGGAACTTGGCCATTGCGGAAGTATAGCGCGGCACAGAGGGATCGCGACGGGGGCTCCCACCTCTTCGGTAGGGACGACCTGCGGTCGCCCCTTGCGGCGAAGCGCTGGCGTAGCGACAATGGCGCGCATGGTAGCCAAGCTTTTCGTCGTGTTCTCGTGTCTTTCGGTTGTGTTTCTTGGCGGTTGCAGCAGCGGCAGCCAGGCCGCCAAGTGCGTCGCCGGCCAAACCATCGAGTGCCCTTGCCTTGGCAGCCAGCCGGGCGTTCAGACGTGTACCTCGGCGGACACCTATGCGGCGTGCGTGTGCTCGGCACCCTTGGCGGACGCTGGTGGGCTTGGCGGAGCAGCAGGGACAACCGCCGCGACTACGTCAAGTAGTGCTGGCGGCCAAGTGTCCATAGATGCGGGCACCGGCGGCACGGGAGGGACGACGATTCCGGCGACCTCAGGCGGTGGGGCCGGCGGCGCGGGCGGCACGACGATTCCGGCGACCTCGGCTGGGGGAGCCGGTGGCAGGGGTGGCACAACGATTCCGGCAACCTCAGGAGGGGCAGCCGGCGGCGCGGGCGGCACGACGATTCCGGCAACCTCAGGAGGGGCAGCCGGCGGCGCGGGCGGCACGACGATTCCGGCGACCTCGGCTGGGGGAGCCGGCGGACGAGCATCGTTGCCAGCCGATGCTGGTGCGGTGGACGCGGTCTATCGCCCCACCAACTGCGGCGACGGCATCGTCGACGCAACGGAGTTGTGCGATGACGGAAACATGGTTGTTGGCGACGGCTGCTCGCCCTTGTGCATGGTCGAGATCGGGTTCAAGTGCAGTGGCAACCCAAGCGTTTGCACGCCCACCACCTGTGGCGACGGAAAGGTCGAAGGCGCGGAGGCCTGCGACGATGGCAACACCATGCCCTTCGATGGCTGCTCCTCCGATTGCCAGAACGAACCCAACTGCAATGGTGATTCGTGCACATCGAGGTGCGGCGACGGCATCGTGCTCGGTGAAGAGTGTGACGACGGCAACAACCGCGACGGCGACGGCTGCTCGAAGAATTGCACAATCGAGCCGGGCTTCACCTGCATCCAGCCGCCCCTGGGCGACAAGGTAGCGGTGCCGGTGATCTATCGGGACTTCCGGTTTCACAACCCCACTGATTTCGAGGCAGGGGGGCCTTTGGGCCTAACTACTGCTTCAAAGGGCATAGTCGAAACGACTCTCGATGGCGACCGAAAACCCGTGTACACGGGGATCGGCGGCGAGGCGCATGTCGCGAGCAAGGATTCGTTCGCGCAGTGGTACCGAACCCTGGACGGGGTCAACCACGCTACGAGTTCGAGGCTGACCCTTTGGAACAACGGCAACGGTGCCTACGTCAATCGCTACGGCGCCAACGGGGAACGGTGGCAGACAACGACCACCGCCTATTTCTGTGGACAGGCTGGCGCGGAACTCCTGGACGCGAATGGCCAACCGCAGCCCTGCACGATGGCCTACAAAGGGCTCGCTCTCTCAACCGATTGCGACAAGGACACAGCTAAGGGTGAGAGGATGCTCAAGTGCAACCTCGTCAACGGCGTCTACAGCGGGATTTTCGTGGTCTCAGAAGTCGACGGCAATCCGCTCTTCTTCCCGGTCGACGACGATCTCTTCACTCCTGCGTCGGAACGTGTCGCCGCGCAGATTCCGCCAATCTACGACCCGACCGCTACCTGGCCGTACGACGTCGACACCAGCGGGACCAAGCGCCTGCACAACTTCAGTTTCACCAGCGAGGTCCGCTACTGGTTCCTGTACGACAAGAGCAGGACCTACACCCTCGATTTCGTCGGCGACGATGATGTGTGGGTCTTCATCAACAAGCAGTTGGCGGTCGACCTGGGCGGGATCCATCTCCCGGTGAGCGGAACCGTGACCATCGATGCCACGACCGCATCCGGTTTCGGCCTGGTGGATGGCAAGGTCTACGAAGTGACTGTCTTCCAAGCCGAACGCCAGACCACCGGGTCGTCATACAAGCTGACCCTGTCCGGCTTCAATGCGGCCCCCAGCCAATGCTCGCCTATCTGAGGTGACCCCCGCTAGCCTCGAAATGCCTGCGCGATGGGNNTGGCGCCGCTTGTACTCTGACTGGCGCATCAGGCGCATGACATCGGCCACCACCGCGGGATCGAACCCGGCCGCCTGCAGGGCCTGGCTGTCTAGGCCGCGCTCGACATGGGCCTCGAGGATCGCGTCCAGCACATCGTAGGCCGGCAGGCTGTCCTGGTCCTTCTGGTCGGGCCGCAACTCGGCCGATGGCGGCTTGCTCAAGGTCGACTGTGGGATGACGGCACGCTCGGCGTTGATCTCGTTGGCGATCTTGTAGACCAGCGTCTTGGGAACGTCAGACAGCACGGCCAGGCCGCCACAGGTGTCGCCGTAGAGGGTGCAGTAGCCGGTGGCGATCTCGCTCTTGTTCCCGGTCGAAAGCAGCAGAGCACCCAGCTTGTTCGACAGCGCCATGAGGATGCCGCCGCGGATGCGCGCCTGCAGGTTCTCCTCGGTGACATCGGCCGGCCGGCCCGCAAACGCCGGCGCAAGCGCTTCCAGGTACTGGGCGAACATGGGCTCGATCGAGA
>PMZX01000029.1 GCA_003170035.1 Myxococcales bacterium
GAATACTCACGCAAGGTGGCAACCTGCTTCACCTTCACGCTGTCAAAGGGCAACACCTGGTCGAGCACGGTCAGGTATCCGCCGCCGCGGGCCTCCACTCCCACGGCTTCCCAGCCGCAGAACCCGTCCTCGACCTGCAGCCATGCTGGCGCGTGCAGATCGCGCAGGTCGAACCCCCAGACGTGCGGAAAATCGAACACCACCCTCAATCCGTTGAGCTGGGCATTGAAGATGCGAACCGCGAAACCCTTTTCCGGCTTGGCGCCGGGCGGCGGAGGCGGGGCAGGGGGCGAGGGATGCTTGGGATCGAAGGTGGCGAGAAAGCCGATGCCCTTCTTGGTCTTCTTCATGCGACCGAATCGCCAGTACGAGTTCGGTCCCACCTCCAGGTCGTGCATGAAGAGGCCGGCGCCGTTGATGAGCTGGTGAAGCTCGATCTTGACGTCCAGGTGGGGCACGTCCACCACCACGGTGCCCTCAGGGTCGAAGAACTTCACCCCATCGACAGAAAACGGGGTGGGGCGCTTGGCCAGGATATCGACCAGGAGACGCGCCGGCCAGCGAATGGATCGAAACTCCAACCTGCCGCGCATCTCGGGCAGGACCTTGCCCACGAAGGCACCCATGCGCTCACCCTGCAGAAAAAACACCGCGCCCGTCACGGCCAGGCTGACCAGACCCAGGAGGCTGGCCAGCGCGATGCCGCTCCACTTCAGAATTCTTCGTCGGACAGGGGACGCCACGTGCCTCTTCAGACTAACCCGAAAAACCAACAGTGAAGCGGAATTGCAGCCGGGTTCGTAGTAGTTTCCTGAACACCATGGATGGCACGCTCTACGTCGTAGACGCGCTCAACTTCCTGTTCCGCGCCTTTCACGCCCTGCCGCCCCTTTCCAACAGCCGGGGTGTTCCCACCGGCGCGGTGTACGGGCTGTGCCAGATGTTGCTGCGAATCGAGCGCGAGTGGCGGCCCACCCACCTGTGCGTGGTGTACGATGCGCCGGGGCCGACCTTCCGTGACGAGATCTTCGCTGCATACAAAGCCAATCGTCCGCCCATGCCGCCGGATTTGGTTGCCCAGATCGACCTTTCCCACCAGGTGGTGGAGGCCTTCGGGCTGCCGGTGCTGTCGGTGCCGGGGGTGGAGGCCGACGACGCGATCGCCACCCTGGCACGACAAGCCGTGGCGGCCGGCCTGCGGGTCGTGATCTGCTCCTCGGACAAGGATCTGATGCAGCTTTGTTCCGAGCGGATCCAGCTGCTCGACACGATGAAAAACAAGCTGCTGGGGCCGGCCGAGGTGCAGGACAAGTTCGGCGTCGCGCCCGATCGACTCGGCGACCTGCTCGCCCTGATGGGCGACAGTGTGGACAATGTGCCCGGCGTGGCAGGCATCGGGCCCAAGACAGCGGCCGATCTGGTCAAGCAGTATGGCTCGCTCGACGGTGTGCTCGAACATGTGGCCGAGATCAAAGGCAAGAAGGGGCAAGCCATCGCGTCGAGCCGCGAAGCCATCGATATCTCACGCAAGCTGGTCCGCCTGCGCGAGGACGTGGCGTTGGGTCGAGATGTCCGGGACCTTGCGCGTACCGAGCCCGACCGCTCCCGCCTGGCCGGGCTGTTCGGAGAGTTGGAGTTCACGCGGCTGCTCGCGCAGGTGGATGGTGCGTGGGCTGCGGCGCAAGCACCGAAGCCGGACGCCGGATCCGCCGCCGTCGCCGCGGTGGCTCAACAACATACGAGTGCCGCTGCGCCCGAGATCACGGCGCCCCCTTTGCCGCCGGAGATCATCCTCGATCGCGCCGGCCTCGATCATCTTTGCGCCGCCCTTCGCGCCGCGCAAGCCTGCGGCGTGGCCGTGCTGGCCGAGGGCGCGCCACAACCGCGCGCGGCCCTGGTGGGGCTGGCCTTTGCCTTGCCCGACGGGGCTCGCTGCTACCTACCGGTTGGTCATCGCGTGCTGGGCGGTCCAGGCATGCTGCCCGCTGCCGATGTCTTGGCGGCGCTCGGCCCACTCTTGGAGTCCCCGGCGATTCGCAAGTACATGCACGACGGCAAGGCTCTCGATGTCCTCTTGCGCGTGCGCGGTTTTGCCCTGGGCGGTCTGGCCGGGGACGCCATGCTGGCTGCGTATCTGCTGGACGCCGGGAGCGCGCCGTATGAGTTGGCCGCGCTCGCTGCGGCGCATGGGGTAGGGGAGGTGAACCCGCGGCCGACCTGGCTGGGCAGCGGTCGCAGCGCGCGGCCGGCGGGTGAGGTTCCAGTCGAGGAGGCGAGTCGACACCTGTGTGGTGAGGCATGGGCCGCGCTGGCTCTGGCCCACCACCAGGAGCAGGCGATGGAACCCCTTGGGCTGACCAAGATCTACCGTGAGGTCGAGCTACCGTTGGTTCCCGTGCTGGCGCGCATCGAGTGCTGGGGCATCCGGCTCGACTGCGACTATCTCCGCCAACTGGGCAACGAGGTCGCTCGGACCGTCGAGGTTCTCGAACGCGAGATCCATGAAGCCGTGGGCACGCCTTTCAACATCGGCTCGCCCAAGCAACTGGCCGAGGTCCTGTTCGGCAAGCTGAGCCTGCCCGTGCTCCGCAAGAGCAAGACCGGCCCTTCGACCGACGCCGACGTGCTGGAGGAGCTGGCCACCCTGCACCCGATTCCAGCCAAGGTGGTCGAGTATCGCGGCTTGACCAAGCTCAAGAGTACGTACATCGATGCCCTGCCGGCCTTGGTCAACCCGCGCACCGGCCGCCTGCACACGACCTTCAACCAAGCCGTGGCAGCCACCGGCCGATTGTCTTCCAGCGATCCCAATCTGCAGAACATCCCCATCCGTTCCGAGCTGGGCCATCGTATACGCAACGCCTTCGTGGCGGATCCTGGCTGCCAGATCGTGTCGGCCGACTATTCGCAGATCGAACTGCGCGTGCTGGCTCATTTCTCGCAAGATCCGGCCTTTCTCGACGCCTTTGCCGCCGGCCAGGACATTCACCGCCGCACCGCCGCCGAGGTCTTCAATCTCGCGCTGGAGGCAGTCAGCGGCGAGCAGCGCCGTATTGCCAAGGCCATCAACTTCGGCCTGGTGTTCGGGCAGACCGACTTCGGGCTGGCCCAGACCCTGCGCATCGCGCGCGCCGACGCCCGCGCCTATATCGAACGCTACTTCCAGCGCTACGCGCGCGTGCGCCAGTTCATGGACGAGACCATCGCCGAGGCGCGACGCACGGGCTCGGTGTCCACCTTGCTGGGGCGGACGCGTGCGTTGCCGCAGATCAAGTCGAGCCGGCCCCAGGAACGCAACTACGCCGAGCGCATGGCCCGCAACACGCCCATCCAGGGCTCTGCCGCCGACCTGCTCAAACTGGCCATGATCCGCGTGGACCGAGAAATGGTGCGCTTCCCCGACGCGCGCCTGCTGCTCACCGTTCACGACGAACTGGTATTCGAAGTCAAGACCGATGAGGTCGCAGCTTTTTCCGCCTGGGTCAAGGGCGTGATGGAGTCAGCCTACGCCCTGTGCGTCCCCCTGGTGGTCGACGTGCACGCAGGCGCAAACTGGGGCGCGGCACACTGACAGGTTCTACTTCTTCTTCCCGCCCGGAACCGACTTGTCGCCCTTGGGTTGGCTCTCGCCGCCCTTCTGGTGCGCGGCCCAGCCCACCACCTCAGGCGACTGGCCTTCGAGTTGGATGTTCTGCGCCTCGGGGGGCAGGACCGCATTGCCCTCGGCCAGTACCTTGCCTTGCAGATCCTGCAATTTCTTGTGGATGATAAGCCCGTTGGACGCGGCAAACCCGGTGATCGAGTTGATGGAGAAGGTGCCAGTCACAATGACCTGTTCGCCCGGCTTGACGGTCAGTGGCTTGAGATCGCCGGTGTCCCAGTCCTTGATGGGGTAGTCGGCCACCAGAAGCGCGCGTTCGCGCTTGGTGCCCGGACTATCCGCGACGAAAAAGTGCGGCTGGTCGCAAGGCCGGCAACCTGCCCGGTCAACCGCGACCGGCGCTGTCAGGGCGTCGCCTCCCTTCTTCATGGCCTTCTTCTT
>PMZX01000205.1 GCA_003170035.1 Myxococcales bacterium
GCTTGACGAACCACATGGTGCAGACCAAAGGCGTCACAGCCCATGGGGTGTAGAACGTTCCAGCCCTGCATGCGCTTCCAGCGTGTGATGATGTCGGTGGCGGTGTAACCCTCGCAGTGGCCCACGTGCAGACCCGCGCCCGAGGGATAGGGAAACATGTCCAGCGCGTAGAACTTCGGCCGCTGAGGATCGAGGGTGGTCTGGTGCAGGCGGGCCTCGCGCCAGCGGGCCTGCCACTTGGGTTCAACGGAGCGATGGTCGTAGGGCATGGGGGTGCGAAGTCCACACCACCGCAGCCCCGATCAATCAGACGTCATGCGATCCGCCGCACCCGCGTCCGGAGGCATCGGCAGCGGCGGCAACCCGACCAACTCGCGGCGCCGCTCGTACAGCGTGCGCCCGAAGAGCAGGGCGGTCAGGCAGGGATGCGGGGCCAAAGCGATGGTCTTTCCGGCGGCGAGCAACTCGACGTTCTCGTCGGCTACCACCCAACGCGTGCTGAGTTTCTCGGCCCAGCGCACCTCCACTTCGACTTGTGTGGCAGTCGTCATCGCGGCCGGCAGCGGCTTCCAATTCTCCAGCAGCAGGCGCCGCAGCGCCGGCAAGCTGGTGTTCTCTTCGAACAGATAGGTGCTGCGACCGCCTAGGGTCTTCTCGCTGTCGCTGGTCTGAATTTCGTCGGAATGAACCAGCGCGGGTGGCCGCTCCCGACCGCGCGCCAGATCGTCGAAGTAGTCCTGCACATGGCACTGGTCGTCGAAGATGACCTCGCGAGGCGGGACCTTAACGAGATCGCGGCGCACGCCTACGGCGCAGCCGACCAGCGCTGCCGCCAGGAGTACGGCAGCGCCAGTCGCGCCGGCCACGAGTCTCTTCCTGACCATAGGCGATATCCTCTCACTATCGAGCGATCGAGGCCATTCCTTTAGCCCGCTATCAACACGACCTGCGAATTTCACGGGCCGACCTCCGGCGCACTTGGGCATAGGCGAATCGATGGGGGTAGTTCCGGTTCGAAAACCCCTCTCTCCCCGCACCGGCGCACCCTCGCGCACGGCCCTGCAGGGCCGTTTTCGGCCCTCGATCTGCACGCTAAGANNAGTCGTCGCTGGTGCGCCCTTCCCACCGCGCAGGCTTGATTCGAACGGGGTTGTCGGCGCAGACTCGTCGCCATGCCCGATGTGTTCATAAGCCACTCGTCGGAGGATGCCAAGATTGCGCAGCAGGTGGTCTCTGTCCTTGAAGGTGGGGGCCTTTCCTGCTGGATCGCGCCCCGCGACGTCCCGCCAGGCAGCAATTGGGGGGATGCGATCATCCGAGGACTCGAAGCATGTCGCGTTATGGTGCTGCTCTTCAGCAACTCATCTAACCAGTCGCAATACGTGTTTCTCGAGATCGAGCGGGCGGTCAAGAAAGAGCTCATCATCATCCCGTTTCGCATCGACGATGCGCATGTGAGCCGCAGTCTCGAGCTCTTCTTGATGGCGAAGCAGTGGCTAGATGGCCAATCGCCGCCCCTCGCGGCGCGCATCGCGGATCTCCTACACCATGTTCGGGCGGCTCTGGATACGACAGTGCGACCTCCAGATGGTGGCGTTTCCCCCCCGAACCATCTCCGACCAGAGCAGAAGAGACCTCGGTCTCGTCTTTCTCGCCTTTGGGCACCGTCGCCTATTCTATTAATGCTCTGCGGTGTGCTTCTGTGGCTAAGTCTCTCTCGCAATCCCTCCTTGAATTCGGTGGTAATCGGCCAACAGGTTTGGATGGCGGAAAACCTAAACGTGGACAGATTCAACAATGGAGATCCTATCCCGGAGGCTAAGAGCCCGGAGGAATGGGCGAAGGCGGCGGCGGCAAAAACGCCGGCTGGGTGTTACTGGGGTAACGTTTTAGCCAATGGGAAGGCATATGGCCGGCTCTACAATTGGTACGCCGTCGCCGATTCGCGCGGCCTGGCTCCACCAGGCTTCCATGTTCCAACGAAAGAGGAGTTGGCGCGACTCCTGATTGAAAGTGGAACGGGGTTCTTGAGCGTGCGAGAGGAGAACTTCTCCGAGGAGAACTCATGACCATCAACAGTCTTTCAATGCAGTGGCGTCGGGCGTTCCTCCTGTCCGCCGTCGTCGTGCTCGCGGCATGCTCAAGCTCGTCTACCGCGAATCATGGTGGACAGTCCGGGGGCAGAAGCGGGGGCACGGCTTCGACCAGCTCGGCCGGCGCGGGTTCAGGGGGCGCAGGCCGGGGCGGCAGTGGGGGCGTGACCGGGACGGCTGGCACCAGCGCCGGGGGCCCAACAAGCACCGATCCGCTCGATCCGTCTTTGCAGCCGTCTATCGACACCGACCCCTCCCACTACCCGGCGAATGTCTGGGTCACTGACGGCATGGTCAAGGTGCACCCTGACGCTTTGCCCGGTACGGTCCACTGGGCGCTACTCTGGTCGGCGAAGAACGAGTTCGAGAGTTTCCAGGTCCATGTCCAGGCCACAACGGCTCCCATCAACCTTTCGATTTCGGTGAGCGATCTGGTCGACGCCCGCTCGGGATACTCCATCGCTGCGAGCAACCACCTGTTCGTCTACCGCGAAGCCTACCTCGACATCACCACCCTGTCCGACAAGAACGGCAGCTTGGGCCTCACGCCCGATCCGTTGGTGCCCACCGTCGATCCTTACGTGCACGAGGTGCGGAACGGTTTCCCGGTTTCGGTCCCGTCCGGCGAGACACGCAGCGCCTGGATCGACGTGCTCGTCCCCCAGGCTGCGCCCTCGGGCTACTACACTGGTTCGGTCACCGTGAAGAACGGGGCGAACATTTTGGCGACGCTGCCGGTGCTGCTCGCCGTCTGGGACTTCGAGCTGCCCTCAACAGCTACGTTGCGCTCGGGCTTCGGCCTGGAGTGGAACAGCCTGTGTGTACAGGCCTACGGGAGTTACAGTGGCTGCAGCGCCTACCCGGGCGCGGGCGGGAGCGCCGACACCGCAATCGAGTTGACGCACGTCGCGCAGACCACCATGTTCCTCGATCACCGAGTGAGCCTTGGCGGAGTCGTCTACGCTCCAGTCTCGGGAACCGACTTCACCCACTTCGACGCCGTCTATGGCCCGCTGCTGGGCGGCACGGCCGGCACGCTGCTTGCGGGCGCCAAGCTCACCGGCATCTGGTACACCGGCGACGACACCGATGCGGCGCAGATGTCGAATTGGCGTAATCACTTCGCCGCCATGACGGCCTGGAGCGCGCTTGCCGCTGTCTACTACTGCGATGAGCCGCCCAACGGTTGCTCCTGGGCGCAGGCGCTCTCCCAGGCGCAGGCCATCCACAACGGCGCTCCGGGCCTTCCCACCCTGCTCACCACGGATTACGCCCAGGCCAGCGCGCACGGGCTGCTCAGCGCGGTGGACGTGCTCGTGTCGATCATCGAGGAAATGGAACCGCGTGGTGGCCCCAGCGCCCGCTCCAGCTACGACTCCTGGCTCACCGGTGCCAGCAAGCACCTGTGGTGGTATCAGTCCTGCGACGAGCACGAGAGCTGCGACAACGGCTCGCCGGGCCCGGCCGAGTCCACCTGGCCCTCCTACATGGCCGATGCCTCCTCGGTGCGCAACCGCGTGTTCCAGTGGCTGGCCTACCTCGACCGCATTGAGGGCGAACTCTACTACGACACCGACTACTGCTGGATCGCCAGCAACTGCGGCGACTCCGTTTCCGGTCACACCACCGACCCCTGGAAGAGCATCTACGCCTTCGGCGGCAACGGAGACGGGACGCTGCAGTATCCGGGCACGCCGGCCAAGATCGGCGGTACTACGCCGATCCCGGTGCCAAGCGTACGGTTGGCACTGATCCGGGACGGCATGGAGGACTTTGAGTACCTTCACGCCCTCGACGCCGCCGGCGACGGGGTCTTCGCGACAAGCACGGCGCGCGCTTTCATCACAAACGCCACGACCTTCAACAACGATCCTTCGGCGCTGCAGGCCGCGCGCAAGGCGCTCGGGGACCGTCTGCACCAGCGGGTACACCCGTAGAAGTTCCGCGAATGGCTGGCCCGATGCGCGCGGAAGAGGATCGGCCACAACCCGCCGTGGAACCGACCTGCCGCCCATGGGCTCGAACATGGACACGCCTTCGGGATTGAT
>PMZX01000193.1 GCA_003170035.1 Myxococcales bacterium
GCGACTGCGCCGGCGCCTGATGGAGCCGACGCCGAGATCGTGCGCGAACGCAACATGGAACGTCACCTGCGCAACGAACAGGGCGAGAAACCCCAAGAGCGGAAGCGCCTGACTGACCACCAACTGCAGGTCGCGCTCGACTACCTAAAATCGTGGGCCGTATTTTCGAAGCAATCTGTTAAAAAGGGCTAGCTTCGCGGCGCTAAACGCGTCGCATCAACAAAAGGAGAGCACGATGGTTTCCTGTGCAAAATGCGGGCACCAGAATCTTCCCAGTTCCTCCACTTGTTCCAAGTGCGGTGCTCCGTTGCCCGCCCCCGTGGCTCCGGTCGGGCCGCCGGTCATCGACAGCGTCGATGAATATGCGCGCCTGATGGCTGTGCGAGAGGCGGCCCGCAAGCGCAACCGCATGATCATCGTGTCCATCGTTGCCGTCGTGGTGATCGCGCTGGGATACCTGCAAGTGAAAGAGCGCAACCGCAAGGCCGCCGCACAGCAGAAGCTGGACTACGCCGCGCAGTTCGTCGAGCTGGAGAAGCGTGAGACCGGAGCGTTCTGGAACTGCGTGATGGCCAGCGAGGTTGACGTGGGCATGTTCCAGAAGGCCGAGCAGTTCCAACAGCGGATCGAGTCGGCCTATTTCACCCAGCAGAAGACCTTCTCCGACTACCTGACCACCGAGTGCGTGCCCAAGATCGAGCGCGCGCGCCAGGCCTTCGGTGGACTGCGCGACGCCCCGGCCGAACTTGCTGGCCCCATCGACAAGTACCGCGAAACCCTGCCCAAGTTGCAGGCAGGCCTGGAGGACTACGCCGAGAACATCAAGAAGCGCGGCTCAGTCAAGGACGTTGACCAGCTCATCCAGGAAACCGGCGGCGCCTGGCACTCGACCCCGGACCCCACGCCCGAGGCGGTGGCCTACGAAAAGTTCCTCTACTGCGCAATTCCCGGACTGGCCAAGCTGAAGGACGCCCAGGCCTTGCTCGAGTTCCTGCGCGAACAGTGCTACAGCAAGGACCCGGTGGCGTTCATGGACAAGGTGCGGGCTGACTGCGGCGGTCTGCTCAACGTTGCGGACAAGGAAGCCAAGGTGAATCCGAAGTCGGTTCCCACCTGGAAGACCACCCACAAGCAGCTCTTCGAGGAGGAAGCGCGTCAGCTCCAGGCCTGGGAGAGCTGCGGCAAGAAGTCGCGCAAGGGCAAGAAGAAGGAAGATCTGGAGAATTTCCTCCTGACCGTCAACGACTACATGGCTGCGCGCGCGGGTGTGGCCAGCGCCGCCCGATCGATACAAGAAGGCGCCAAGTAGGGGCGACCTGCGGTCCCCTACGGGAAAGCGTGCCTTCGTGTGTGTAGGGACGACCTGCGGTCGCCCCTCTTTCTTTCACATCCGCCGCACGTCCACCCAGCGCATGCCCGCGCGGCGGGCGGCTTCCAGACCCAGGTCTGTATCCTCGTAGACGGTGCACGCGGCAGGCGCCACGCCCAATCGGCGCGCGGCCTCGAGGAACACGTCCGGCTCGGGCTTGTGCTGGTGGGTGTCCTCTGCCGTCACCACCACGGGAAACCAGTCGAGCACGCCGATCTGAGCCAGGGTCCTCTCGACCATGCGACGCTGGCCGCCCGAGGCCACGGCCATGGGCACCTGGCCCCGGTGGGCGCGCGCCACCTCCACGACCTTCGCGACGGGCCGGACCTCGCCGATCTTGCGCTCGAAGGCCAGCGCCTTGTCGCGCACCAGCGCGCTCACGTCGAGCGACTTGCCTGCCTCGCCAGACAGCTCGATCACGATCTTGTCCGTGGGCATGCCGCCCATGGCGTAGAAACGATCCTTGGGAAAGTCGATGCCGTGCGGCCGCAGGACCTCCAGCCAGGCCTGGTAGTGGGCCGGCATGGTGTCAGCCAAGGTTCCGTCGCAGTCGAAGATGAGCGCTTGAATCACGACGCTGTCTCATAGCACCTGCGGGCAATCCGCGCCCGGTGCGATGCATGCGTGCTGGTCACGGCTGCCCAAGTGCTTGACGTCGAGAAACGGGTGTCTACCACCGTTACACACCAACGAAGAATGGAGAAAGCCAACATGACAACCTTGATTGTGAGAAACCCATCAACCGGGTCACGAACCCGAAGCGACGACTGGGCCTGGGATCCCTTCCCCGCCATGCGAGAGTTTCTCGGATGGACGCCCTGGACTGCCGCTGCGTTGCCGCCTGCAGTCGAGCAGAGTTTCGCGCCACGCTTCGACGTGCACGAAACAGCCAGCGAGTTTGTCTTCCGCGCCGATCTTCCCGGCATCAAGCAGGAGAACCTGGAGATCACGCTGACCGCGAACCAGCTTCGCATCGCCGGCCGGCGCGAGGAAGCCAAGCACGAAGAGAACGAGCGCAGCTACATCGCCGAACGCGGATACGGCGCCTTCGAGCGCGTCTTCACCCTGCCCGAGGGCGTCGACGGCGAGAAGATCCAGGCCACGATGAACGACGGCGTTCTCACCGTTGTCGTCCCCAAGCAGCCCGAGGCAAAGCCGCGTCAGATTCCCATCAGCGGCCCAAAAGCATAATTCGGCGTATCTGGCACAGAATCGCGGCTTTGCCATTGACCGCCTCAGAGAAGGCGCGCTAGGACGCCGACATGAAAATCGGTCTGGTCGGGTTTCCCGGCAGCGGAAAGACAACTGCATTCAATGCCCTGACCGGGCTGTCCGCGGAAACCGGCTACGGCGCCGCCCGCGGCAAGACCAACCTGGGCGTGGTCAAGGTTCCCGACCCGCGCGTCGACGCCCTGTCGAACTTGTTCAAGCCCAAGAAGACCACCTACGCGGAGATTGCCTTTTCCGACGTGGCCGCGGCGCCAGCCGGTAGCGAGGGCCAGGGGCTGGATGAGAAAACGCTGGCGGCCATGCGCGAGATGGACGCCCTCTGCCATGTGGTGCGTGGGTTCGCCGGCCCCACCGGCGAAGCGCCGCGGCCGCTCCACGAAGCCAAGGACTTCGAGGTCGAGATGAACCTCGCCGACCTCATCCTGATCGAGAAGCGGATCGAGCGCCTGAAGAAAGAGAAGGGCAAGGCAGGCGAGCAGGAGCTGCTGGAGAAGCTGAAGGCGCAGCTCGACAGTGGGTTGCCCTTGCGCCGGTTGCAAGGATTGAGTGCGGCCGACCTGGTCGCCATTTCGGGCTTCCGCTTTCTCACTCTGAAGCCGCTTCTGTTGGTACTGAACGTGGCCGAGGCCGAGGTGGCCAAGCCGGCACCAGCTGACCTCGAGGCCTACGCGCGCGAGTCCGGCCTCGGCTTGGTGGTGCTGGCCGGCGCAGTGGAAATGGACATCGCGCAGATGTCACCCGAGGAGCAGAAGGACTTCGTGGCGTCGCTGGGCCTGGCCGAGCCCGCGGCTGGGCGTTTCATCCGCGCGGCCTATGCCCTCATCGATCTCATCTCGCTGCTGACCGCGGGCGAAGACGAATGCCGGGCCTGGCCCATCCGCGCCGGCACCACCGCGCACAAGGCCGCAGGCAAGATCCACTCGGACATCGAGCGCGG
>PMZX01000321.1 GCA_003170035.1 Myxococcales bacterium
CTGCTGCGGCCGCCAAGCTTCCGGCCCGCACCTGGATGATCGGGGCGTCGGCTTGTGCGGGCACGCAGGCAGCACCGCCCTCGGCCTCGCCGCGGACATAGGGGTGAAGCAAGACCGACAGGGGCGGCGCCGCCGGTTGCAACCCATGAGCCAGGGCATAAGCCACCGCGCCGGCAGACAGGGCCGAGGCGAGTACCTGCCGGACGGCGGTCTCGACTTCGTCGGCGCGCACCGCCACCCGCGACTCATAGACCCCCGCACCCAGGCCACCAGCGACGTCCTCGCTGGCGAATGACGACCGCACCGACCAAAGAGCGCCCGGCCGCTGCGAGAGCCGCTGGGCCAGGTCCTGGGAGAACCCTGCCGGAAACGGCGCCGCCATCAGCTCGGCCCGAGCGTGGTCCAACGCAGCGAGGGCCGCGTCGTCGATCCTCTCGGGCGGCGACAGCGAGGGACCGATGGCGCGGAACAATTCGTCCGTGATCACGAACCCCGCCGGCGTGCGCAGTCCCGCAGCGGACAGCNNCGGGCCTTGCCGCCCAGCCGCGCGTCCGTGCCATGCAGGTCCGCGAAGAAGCTCATCATGCGAACTCTAGCCCGGTAAACCAGGTCAGCCTAGCAGCGCGCGCATGGGAATGGCCCACAGACGATCTCCCAGCGAGGCTGCGGTCGTGGCGTTGCAGGCCAGCACCGCTGCCCGGCAACGTGGAGTCGCGCGCAGAAAGGCCCGCAGGCCGGCGAGATCGCGTTCCTCGAACCGACTTGCGGCCTTCACCTCGATCGCCAAGCTGTCGCGACCCGCCTCGACCACGAAATCCACCTCGTGCCGCCCCTGCACATTCCAGTAGGTGAGCTGAGCGTTTGGCCAGTGCGCCTCGACGATCGAAGTCAGGTTCTGCGCCACGTAGGTTTCGTAAAGCGCACCCCGCAGCGGCTCGTCTGACTGCGGACCGATATCGGCCACTGCGCAAAGATGCGCAGCCAGCCCAGAGTCGGCCCGACTCAAGAAAACGTCGTACTGGAATTCGTTGCCCATTGTCAGCTCGCCGCGAGGGTGGGGCCATTCCACCCCATCGCTCCCTCACTGATCCGGCTCTGTGGCCTCCCCTCTCACCTCTGCGTTCTCAGCGGCGGGTGGCTGTCTAGATGAATCATCTTTCTCACCACCGCGAAACCAGACGCCCCGCCGCCAGATCGATCGCCGGCCCCGGAACCAGGCCGAGTGCCAGCACCACAACCACGGTGGCGATCAGCACAACCGCCAGGCCCGCTGACCGAAACGGCTGCCAGGGCCGCACCGGATCGCGGAAGTACATCGCGACCACGATGCGCAGGTAGTAGTAGACACTCACCATGCTGTTGAGCACCGCCGCCACCACCAGCCAGGCCAGATCCGAGCTCTGCATGGCTGCACGAAACACGTAGAACTTGCCGAAGAAACCGCCGGTGGGCGGCACGCCGGCCAGCGACAGCAAAAGCACCGTCATGGCCAGGGCCACCGCCGGGCGCGTGCGCGCCAGCCCAGCCCACTCGCGCACGAGTACGCGCTCGTCGTCGCGCCGGCCCACCCATGCCACCACGGCAAAGACGCCCAAGGTAGTGAACGCGTAGGCGGCCAGATACACCAACAGCGCGGGCTGCGCGCCGTCCACCTTCTGCCCCAGTGCCACCAAACCAATCAACAGATAGCCAGCGTGGGCGATGGACGAGTAGGCCAGCATGCGCTTGACGTTCTCTTGCCGAAGGGCAGCCAGGTTTCCCCATGTCATGGTCAGGACCGCCACGCCACCAAGCACGCGCACCCAGCCCGCGTGGCCCAGCGCCAGCCCTGGATCAGCGAAGACCGCGCCCAGCAGGCGCAAAAGGCCTCCCACGGCAGCCACCTTGATCCCAGCCGCCATCAGACCGGTCACCGGCGTGGGCGCAGCCTGATAGGCATCAGGCGCCCACATATGGAAAGGCACGGCCGCGACCTTGAACAGCATGCCAACGAGCAGGAAGTACACACCGACGACGAAAAGCGGGTTGCCCGCGGCCTGGCCTGCGCGCGCCGCGATCCCGGCATACGACATTTCGCCACCGGTGGTGCCGTAGATCAAGGCCGTACCGTAGACCAGGAACCCGGCAGCGAACGCACCCAGCAAGAGGTACTTGAGCGCGCCCTCGGCCCCGGCAGGCTGCCGGCGCCAACTCGCCACCAGCAGGTAGGCGGCCAGCGACATGGTCTCGATGCCGATGAGCAGCGAGAGCAGGTGCGTGGCGTGGACCACGGTCATCATGCCGGCGGTTGCAAAGAGCACCAGTGCATGATGCTCGCCGTGCTCGAAGTCGTGTTCGCGCATGAAGGGCGCCCCGACCAGCAGGGTCGCGAGCGCGGTCGCGATGAGCAAGGCGTCCAGAAACAGTGACATCCGATCCACAACCCACATCCCAGCCCAGATTGGCTGGCCAGAATCAGCCCCTGTCCATTGTCCCGCGACCGCGGCCAATGCCGCCAGACAGCCTAGCTGCGCCAGCCTCAGCGCGGGCCCGCGTCCTTTGTTGAACGTGTCGAGCAGAAGCGCGAGACACCCCGCGCCCGAGATCAGCAGCAGCGGGGCCAGGGCAGCGATCTGGACCAGATCGACGGTCATCAGAACCGCCTCGCTGTCTCGGCCTGCGCCGGTGCCGGCCGCGCGGCCCGCTGACCCGAAACCACACGCCGTGCCGGTCCGTCGGGATTTGCGCGCGCCTCGGCCAGACGATCGCGATAGCTTGCCGTCAGTGCCTGCACCGAGGCAGTCGTGCGCTCGAGGATGGGCTGCGGTGCCACCCCCATGACCAACGCCGCCAGCACCAGCACACCGAACACCAGACGTTCACGCAGGCCCAGGTCGCGCACCCGCGGGTCACGGTTCTCGGGCTTGTCGAGCGGCCC
>PMZX01000030.1 GCA_003170035.1 Myxococcales bacterium
ACGATATCGAAGACGCCGCGGCGGCCGGCCAGGCGAATGACCTCGTCCACCGACTTGATGGGATCCAGGCTCGGCTCGCCCACCTCGCGCTTGACCAAGCGGACCACGTTCTTCTCCACCATGCGGGCGCGGAAGACATGGGGCACCGGATCGATGAAGGAGTCGCCGCGCAGGATGCGTTCCACGTTGCCGTCGTCGAAGACGTGTTGCTTCTGCCCGGGCAGGCCCAAGGCCGCGCCTGACACGACGATCGATCCCGCACGAGCTTCCGGCAGCGCGGGCGGGCCGCCGCGACGGCCGCCGTACATCGCCATGCCCTCGTCGAGAAAGCGGGCAAACAATCTTCCCAGCCCGTCGTAGTCGGGCTGGCCTGCGGAGGTGCGAATCGGGCTCTCACTCATGGTCTGGGTTGCTCCGTGGGAAGAAGTCGTGCTCAAGTTTGCCGGTGCGGCCGGGGCCAAAGCAGCAGCGATCTCAGGGTCGGGCTGCGTCCCGGCAAGAGCGGCCACAAGATCCTTGGGGCGGGGGATGCCTGCGGCATAGAAGGCGCACATGGCATCGTGGAACGAACGAACGCCGCCGCGCTTGGGATGGTTGGTGGAAAAGCAGATGACGTCGTCCTTGTCTTCGAGAATGCTTTCGGCCAGGGCCATAAGCGCACGCTTGGGCCCGACCTCGACGAAGATACGCGCCCCCTCCCGGTAGCAGGTCTCGACGCCCTTGACGAACTGGACCGAGGACGCCATCTGGTTGGCCAGGCGCCGCCGGATGGTGTCCATGTCGTGGGTCGGGTAGAGATCACCGTCGATGTTGCCGACCAGGGGAATGCGTGGGAAGGCGATCTCCATCTCACAGATGGTGCGGTAGAGCGCATCGGATGCCGGCGCCACCACCTTGCTGTGAAAGGCATGAGAGACCGGGATGAGCTGCGCGGTCATACCCAGTTTGTTGAAGTAGTCGACCGCGCGGTCCACTGCATCGCTGGCGCCTGCGATCACGGTCTGCTTGCGACTGTTGATGTTGGCGGGCGTGAGGTAGCCGCCGATCTCGGGCAGCCGACGCACGATTTCGTCGGCGGGCCCGGCTACCGAGGCCATCTTGCCCTTGTCGCCAATTGACACCGAGGCCATGGCCCGCGCCCGCGCGCTCACCGCCACCAGGGCCTCGGGGAAGGTGACCATCCCGGCCCCCACGGCCGCCGCCCACTCGCCCAGGCTGTGCCCCATCACGACGTCGGGCTTGACCCCGTGCTTGTCGAGCAGGCGCATGATGGCGATGTCGCTGGCCACCATCGCTGGCTGGCAGATGGTGGTGTCCTTGAGCGCCTCCTCGGCTGCCTGCATGGCGGCCGCATCGGCCTCGTTCTTGTAGACGTAGTCCGTCAGCGGCTGACCCAGAATGGGGCCCATCACGCGATCGGCCTCGGCGAAAGTCTCGCGCACGATTGGGTCCGGCACATCGGCCAGCATGTTCACGTACTGCGAGCCCTGGCCCGGGAACAAGAAGGCCACCTTGCCCGCCGGCCCACGCCGGAAATGGATGCCCTTACTCTGTAGCACGCGCCATTTCTTAGGCTCGTTCTGGTCGAGGGCCGCCAGGGCGGTCTCGCACTTCTTTGCCAGATCGGCCGCATCCTCGAAGGCGATCACCAGACGTGCCGGCGCGGCCAGGAAGTCCGGCCCCGGCGGCTGTCGGCCCGGCGTCTGGCCTGCCTTGGCCCCGGCCAGCGCCTGGGCGAGGGCTGCGCGCACGGCCCCGGCATCAGCTCCGCCCACGGCCAGCATGTTGCCCAGCATGGACGGACGGGTATCCCTGGCCGGCGCGACCTCGGACGAGCCACCAGCAAAGGAAGCGGGTACCTGCACCGCTGGTTCACGCCGGGTCAGCATGCCCGGCACGTACTCTTCCACCACCACGTGGAAATTGGTGCCGCCAAAGCCGAACGCCGACAGGCCGCAGCGCCGCGGACCGAACGACGGCTTCTCCCACGGTTGGGCCTTGGTGTTCACAAACAGGGGCGTCTTGTCCCAGGAAATATTGGGATTCGGCTGATTGAAATTGATCGAAGGCGGGAGGATCTTGTGGTGACAGGCGAGCACGGCCTTGAGCAGCCCCGCGGCGCCCGCTGCGCTTTTCAGGTGACCGATCTGCGACTTGATCGAGCCAAGCGCGATGCGATGCTTGATGGGCGAGCCTTCGGAGAGCAACTTGGTCGCGGTCTCCATTTCGGCCACATCCCCGGCCCGGGTCGAGGTGCCATGGCCTTCGAGGAGCGTCATGGTCGCGGGGTCCAGCCCGGCGCGCTCCCAGGCGCGTCGCAAGGCCAGGATCTGCCCGATGGGATTGGGGGCCGTGATGCTCTTGCCCTTGCCGTCGCTGGAACCACCCACGCCGCGAACCACCGCGTAGATGCGATCGCCCGCCTTCTCCGCGTCCTCCAGGCGCTTGCACACGAAGAAGGCACCACCCTCGCCCATGACAAAACCGTTGGCGTCCTTGTCATAGGGTCGCGAGCCGTCGGGAGAGAGCGCCCCGATCTTGCAGAACTTGACGAAGGTGGTGGCGCCCATGTTGCGGTCCATGGCGCCCGTGACCACCACGTCGTAGTGGTGATCGACCAGGCCGTCGGCCGCTGCCTGCAGGGCGGCCAGCGACGAAGCGCACGCTGCGTCGGTGGTGAAGTTCGGCCCGCGCAGGTTGAGCACGGCGGCCACCCGGCCGGAGGTGATGTTGGTCAGTTCGCCGGGCATGGTGTCTTCGGTGCAGTCGGGAAAACGCCGGCTCACTGATTCCCGCAGCTGTGCGACAAAGGCCGCGCGCTCGGCCTGGGGAAGCGACTGGAAGACCTGGGTGTCGGAGATGGCGTGCACGTACTCGGGCATCGAGAGGCGCAAGCAAGTCAGGTAGTGCAACTCGCCACCCATGGCATTGCCCAGGATCACGCCGGTCGATTCGGTGTCGAGTGGCCGGTCGGGATGGCCCGCGTCGCGCAGCGCCTCGGATGCGCAGAGCAGAGCCCACTTCTGGCCGTCATCCATGGCTGCCGATACCGTGGGCGGAATTCGATACTTGGTGGGCTCGAAGGACACGCCGCGCACCCAGCCGCCAATCTTCGAATATGTCTTGCCGGGCGCCTTTGGATCGGTGTCGTAGTAGTCGGCCGAGTCCCAGCGATCCAGCGTGACCTCGCTGATGGAATCCCGGCCGGTCACGACGTTCTGCCAGAAGGCCTTGGCATCGAGCGCATCGGGCAGTATGGCCCCCACGCCGATGATGGCGACGGCTCTCTCGGCCGGATCCCGTGTCGAACGACTCATCTTCAACTTCCTCCCAGATATCGAAAAGCGGAAAACCGGGTGCCCCGCGGCTCTCCCCGGTATCCGAATCAAGCGAATGGTTGCGTGCTTCTAATCTCTTGCTGCCCGGCTAGGCATGAGCAGCGTCTTGCTCCACCAAGGCCTTGGCCACCACGTCCATATCGGCCATCAGGCCCTTGGCGCAAGCCGTGATGGCACTGGACCGCAGGGCGCGCTCGAAGTCGGCAATGCCCGCATCATCCACCGCATCCATACCGCGCACCAGACGAACCGCCAGGCCCAGCACGTCAAGCGCCGCCTCGCGCGCGCAGATGCGCGACATGGCCTTGATGGCCGACGGCGCGAAGAAGGCCTGGTACTTGGGCGCGCTCCGACCCGCAGCGTAGCGAGCGAAATTGGCCGCAATCTCCGCCCGCGTCATCAGCTCGCCCAGTTCGAAGAGCACATGCTGATTGCGCGTCAGACGGGCGATGCGGCAGCGCTCAGCCGTCTCCTGAACGACGTTCACCGCCAAGGCCGCCGCATCAGCCCCGACGTTTGGGTCCTCGCGGTGCAACGCCTCGAGCGAGGCGGCAATCTTCTTGTAGTACTGCCCATGGTCTTGCAGGTGCAACCGCCAGCGATCCCGCGACACCGTCCACTGCATGATCTCGCTGGTGCCTTCGTAGATGGTGGTGATGCGCACGTCGCGCCGGATCTTCTCGACCTCGTACTCCCTGATGTAGCCATAGCCGCCGTGCGCCTGGATGGCAGCGTCGGCCGCGGCGTTGCCCGCCTCGGTGGCATAGAGTTTGACGATCGCGCCCTCGGTCTGCAACTCGGGCTCGCCCTGGTCCAGCCGATGGGCCGTCTCTTCGATGAGGGCGCGGGCCGCCTCCAGTCGGACCACGTGGGGAACGATCAACTTGTCCATGTAGCCCTGTTTCTCGGCCAGGGGCGACCCCGCCTGCACGCGCTCGCGCGCGTAGCGGATGGCCCTCAACATGGCCGCCACGCCGCCGCCCAGGCCAAAGGCTGCCACCATGAGGCGGGTGAAGCCGAACACGGATTGGGCGTGAATCAGTCCCTTGCCCTCCACGCCGCCCAGCAGGCTCTGCTTGGGAACGTACACGTCCTCAAAAGTGACCGGCGAGGTGTTGGACGAGCGGATGCCCAGCTTGTTCTCGTGCTTGCCGGGAATCAAGCCTGGGGTTCCCTGCTCCACGGCGAAGAAGGTGGGTCCCTCGGGCGCCATGGCCAGTACCGTGTAGAGCTGCGCGTAGCCGCCGTTGGAAATGAACTGCTTGGCGCCGTTGATCTTGTAGCCCTTGATCTCGCCGTTCTCCATCACACGCTCGGCGCGGGTACGAATGGCCGACAGCTCGCTGCCCGCCAGGGGTTCGGTCACGGCGTAGGCGACAATCAGCCCTTCGTCGGCAATTCGGCGCAGCCAGTAGGTCCGCTGCTCCTCCGTGGCACCGACCACGATGGGATCGGTTCCCAGGAAGATGGCCAGGAAGGCGGTGGCGACGCCCAGGTCCAGCTTGGCCATCTCCTCCGAGACTCGGTAGACGTCGTAGGCGTTGCCGCCCAGACCGCCCAACTCTTCGGGGATGAACAAGAGGTGCAGGCCGATATCGGGTCCCAGCAACTCGCGGATCAGGTCCAGCGGAAAGAGGTCCTTCTCATCGAGGTCCAACCTGACCTTGAGTGGTAGCTTCTGCTTGCCAAACGAGGTCAGCGTGTCGATCAGGGTCTGGAGTGAGTCTTTGTCGAGGCCTGGGTTCTTCATCAGACTTGTGCTTTCCTGGGGCCAAGTGAATCGGTGGGAAAAGGGGGATACCCCGGCTGAAAGGCTCCGATGCTGGCACAAGCCGGGCCAAAATCAAAACCAGACGTCAGGACAGGTGCCTCATAACTAGAAATGCACATATCCTCCTGTAATCATTTAGCTATCCTCGACGCTCCATGACGCGAAAACGCGCAAGAAACACCCCTATGTGCGTTGTCGCCTACACGCCCAAGTCGATGGATCGGTGCTGGGTGCGACCCCTGACACGCACCCCTGCGGCCCCCGGTACGCACGGAGGGGAGGCCGCCACGGGCTCTCTATGCCGTCCCCTTGTATCTTGCGGGGGACTGGCTCGCTCTCGCTCGCAGCCCCCCGTCCCCCCCTAGCTCCGCCCGGCAAGGCTTGGCTGCGTTCGCCCCAGGTCTCGGCCAAAGAGCTGTCTAGACGAACTCACTCAGGCAGCTGGCAGCCCCAAGGTCCACTATTTCCACCGGCCTTCGCCGCCTTCGGCCTTCTTCTTGGCTTCTTCGGCAGCTTTCTCCTTCTGCTTCTTCGCTTGGGCCGCCTTGGCCGCCGCTTGCCCCTTCTTGTCGTTCGCCTGGATCCTCTTCAACGCAGCCGCGGCGTCTTGTTCTTGTTTCTTTTGCCGCTGTGCCTCGCAGCCCGCCGGCTCACAGTCGCCTTCGCACTCGCATTTCAACTTCTTCCCCTTGTTGCAGTGGCACTGTTCCTGGGCGTCGCGATAGCAGCCGCACTCATTGAGGGGCGTTGCGGCCGGCGGAGGCTCCGCTTCCGCCTTTGCGGCCTTCTCCTTGGCAAAACCTGAACCTGGCGCCCAGACTAGAAGGCTGAATACTGCGACGATCGAGGGTGTGATCCGCATGGCATTCTCCTTTTGCCAGGCATTATCACGTGAGGCGCAGGCGGTGCAACCGTGTAGCGGCCTTGCGACCCGCCTGCATCCATGATTGAAACACACGACGGAGGAAGTCGATGGTTACAAGCCTGACGACCCGGGACCGGAACGAAGCGCGGAAGAAGGGATTGATGGCGGTCGGCGCCTGGGGTGGCGCGGGGTTTCTTGTCCTGGCGCACTGGCCCATCCTCGGCATAGTTGCTGCTGGGGGCGCGGGGTACTTGACTTATAAGTGGTTTATGTATCGCGCCAAACGCGGCATGCGATTCTGAGTCGGCGCAGGCCGCAAGCTGTGGGCTGTGAGGCCGCATCCCCCGGGGCCGCGCTAGAGGCTACGGCTCGATGTAGAGCGGGGGTCCCGAACGTTCCTTGGACTCGCCAGACGGGGATGCGACTTGGCCGCGGCCCACTTGGTGGAACGTCAGAGGCAAGTCCACATGCACACCGTTTCCTTCGAACCGTGGAAACTTCATGTTCTGCACGAGGTTGCGAACGCAACGTTCGGCGTCAGCGGGCGCTCCGCTGACGCGAACAAGGCTGGCTCGTCCCGCCGGATCAGCCTCGAACGACACGGCCACCATTGGGTTCTCAGCGGAGGGTGAAAAGCAGGTTGCCAGCGACCCCATCGTGCCTTGGATCGCTGAGTTCAGCGCATCACGACTGAGTCCATTCGGATTCCCGTTGAGTGTGCCCGCGCCCCCGGGAGTAGCGGCCGGATTCACGGCAGCGACCGGCCCTGGATCGTCTATCCGGATCTCACTCGACAGGTCGCCCGCGCCGAAGCTCTGCAGCTTGCGCGAGCCCGAAGGTCGCCCGGATTTGTACACCCTCTCTGCTGGCGGCACCCCGTCGAGAAGAGGCGGCGGCTTCCCCTTGCCAATGCCCAAAGCTTCACAGCCCGTGCTCGACAATTCCCAAACGACCATCAGGCCGAGCGCGACTGGCTTTCCTGCCAAGCTTTGCAGCGACCGAATCATTCTCCTATTGTATCGGAAGCTCGTGCGCATGGCTTGACCAGGAACAAGTGCTGCCGCGCGTCGCCACGTGGGCCAATGTGTCGAGCTGGAACCGTCGAGTCGGTGTAGTGTCTTCCATCGATGCGCATCGGGGTCGACCTGGGTGGTACCAAGATTGAAAGCGTTGCCATCGACGACGCCGGAACCGAGCGCGCCCGCTTGCGCGTGCCCACGCCCAGCCACAGCTACGACGAGATCATCGCCTCCATCGTGCGCCTGGTGTGCGACACAGAGGCCTGCGTGGGGCAGACGGGCACCGTCGGCGTCGGAATCCCCGGCGCTGTGTCTCCTGCCACCGGACTGGTGAAGAATGCCAACACGGTCGTGCTCATCGGGCGTCCGCTCGATCGCGACCTGGCGCGCGCCCTGGGTCGGCCAGTGCGTGTGGCCAACGACGCCAACTGTTTCGCGCTCTCGGAGGCCTCGGACGGGGCTGGAGCCGGCGCCCGGGTGGTCTTCGGAGTCATTGTGGGCACGGGGACAGGTGGCGGCGTAGTGGTGGATGGGAAGTTGCTGACCGGGCCGCACGCCATCGCGGGCGAATGGGGGCACAACCCCCTGCCCTGGCCGCGCGACGACGAGTGTCCAGGCCCACCCTGCTACTGCGGAAAGAGCGGTTGCATCGAGACCTTCCTGGCCGGCCCCAGCCTGGCCCGCGACCATCGGCTGCACACCGGCGAAGAACGGGATGCAGGCGACATCGCCCAGCGCGCGGAAGCCGGCGAAGCGGCCGCCCTGGCGAGCATGACTCGCTACGAGGACCGCATGGCGCGCGGGCTGGCGTCGGTGATCAACCTGCTCGATCCAGACGTGATCGTCATGGGCGGCGGTCTCTCGAACATCGCGCGCCTGTATCGTGAGGTCCCGTTGCGGCTGGGTGCGTACGTCTTCTCGGACACCATCAGCACGCCGATCCTGCCAGCCCGCCACGGCGATTCCAGTGGCGTGCGCGGGGCAGCGTGGCTGTGGCCGCTGCCCCCCTAGCGCATCTGCCGCCGTACCTGGATGAAGGTAGAAACTACCAGGAAGAGCCCCAGCAGGATCCAAATGATCCCCCAACGGATGTGCCGGCGCTGCTCCGGCCCGCGTTCGAAGCTTTCTTCCGGCTCAGCGACTTGGCCAGAGGAGGCCTCGTTCCCGGCCCCGTCATCAGCATGACGCCGACGCAGCCGCGGCTCACCCAGGTATTTGACCCGAAGGGTGCCAAACAGGATCAAAGCGCACCCGACCGCGTAGGGGATGATGGGAGGCAAGTTCAGTTGCATGACTATTCCAACTCCCGCGTCGCTAGCTTGCGATTTCGTCGGCCCTGAACTCGCGAATGACCGTCACCTTGATCTGACCCGGGAAGATCATCTCGCGCGAAAGACTCTCCGCGATCTGGGAGGACAGGCGAGCCGCTCCTCGGTCGTCCACTCGATTCTCGTCGACGTAGACGCGCACCTCGCGTCCCCCTTGCACCGCGAAGGCTTCATCAACGCCGGCGAAGGCGCGGCTGATGTGCTCGATCTCCTCCAACTTGGCCATGTGACTATCCTCGGCCTGCCGGCGCGCGCCCGGTCGCCCGCCCGACATCGCATCAGCTGCCGCAACCAGATAGGCGTAGGGGCTGTTGAACGGCTCATCCGTGTGATGCGCCCCGATGGCGTTGGCCACCACCTCGGATTCGTTCAGGCGACGCGCGTACTCCGAACCGATGGATGCATGCGACCCATCAAGCTCATGCGTCAGCGCCTTGCCTATGTCGTGCATCAGCGCCGCCCGCCGGGCGATCTTGACGTCGAGCCCCAACTCCGCGGCCATCATGCCGCACAGGAACCCTGCCTCCACCGAGTGCTTCCACTGGTTCTGCGCGTAGCTGGTACGGAAGTTGAGTCGGCCCAGCAGCTTCACGACGTCCGGATGAGCACGGTCGATGGCGAGCAGGGAAAAGGCTCGTCGCCCCAGGTCGAGTGTCTCACGTTCCACGTCGACCACGATGCCGCGGGCCAGCCGTGTCACCGCGGCGGGCCCGCTGATAGATCGCTTCAACATACGATTGACGCAGCGGCGAGCCACTTCCCGGCCTACCCCGTCGAGCCCTTCGATACGAACCGCCAATGGGCCATCCAGCAAGGAGAGTTGCACGTTGGTTACTGCCTCGATGGCGCGCAAGTCAGCCTCAGCGGGTGGCACCTGACCTGGCCGCAAGTCTGACAGTGCGATGACGAACTGAGGTCGCTCGGTCAGATCGTGACCAGAGAAGCGGCCCACCGCGATGCCCATGATTCTCTTGGCCGCGCGAATCTGGCTCCCCGACATCGCCGACTCCGCCGTCTGACGCAAGATCTGCGCCGCACCCGCGCGTGCATCCTCGATCTCCGCTTCCACCAGCATCCGCTGGGCTTCGCGCGCGGGCCGAGCCGCCGCCCGTTCCAACTCGGCTTGCCGATTTGCTTCGATCGACCGCACCTCCGCCGCCAGGGCACGCCCGTCCTGCTCCCGCTCCGCGACCGGCGCCTCGCGTTCCGCGAGACGCTCACGCGCCTCTCCCAGCAGCCGCACCTCTTCGTCAATCCGCACCGCCTGGGCCGCCAGCGCCGTCTCGCCCTCCGCCAGTTCGGCTTCCCGTGCGCGCAGGCCTGCCTCTGCCTCAGCCCGGATGGTCAGGGCCAGTTCGCGCGCCTGGATGTCCGACTCGCGCAGCAATGCCTGCCGCTCGATCTCCGCCCCGCCCCGGATGCGCCGAGCCTCGCTGTCATGTTTCGCCACCGACCGCCGCACACGGCGGCTTGCCCACGCGCCCAACCAGGCGCCGGCCGCCAGTCCGACGAGCACCGCGATCCAGACGGCCGGCTCGCCCATCTACCCGATCGCAAGTCCCAGGTGCGCGCGCAGGGCGAAGTACTCGTCCGACACGCACCACTGAATCAGGTCTTTGACCTTGTCCTTGGGATCGGCGCATCCCACCGCCAACGGCTCGGACTGGATCTGGTGGGCTGCCACCTCGAGGTCGTTGCACATGAGGAAGCCGGCCCGCGAGGACGTGTAGTCCACCGCCTTCGCCCACCGGTACAGATCCCCTTCGGCCTTGCTCTCGATGAAGCGCCGAACCACCTCGGCAAGCTGCTCGACGTTCTGGGGCGGGACCAGGCGCCGCAGGAGCTCCAGACGCTCCGCCACTGGTTGCTCCATGTCTGACTTGATGGGCACCTTGGGCTGCACAAGCTTGAGCGCCGCGAGGAAGTACGCCTTCAGCTCGGACACCTGGGGCACCACTGCCGGCCAGCGCACGACGTGATCGGGCCGCATGAGCGCCAGCTTCTTCCCCAGGACGTAGGCCAGCTCTTTCTCCTGCTTGCCTTGCAACAAGGCAGCCCCGACCACGAAGGATGGGCAGAGCTGCTGCTTGTCGCGCGCGTTCATCAGCTCGAGCTCGCCCGCCCAATCCTGGCGCAAGTACAATTCGGGCGCCGTGACACCGAGGGCCTGGCTCACGTACACGAAGACGCCACTGAACATGAGCTTGTCGTTGACCGGATCGCGACGATCCTTCCGTTTGATCCCCACCTCTTTGTGCTCGCGGGCGCGCACCGCCATGATGGCCTGACTGATGCTTGCGAGAATCAACGAGATGTAGCGATCCTCATCGCTGTGGTAGATGTGTTTTTGCCACAGTTCCTCGTTCAGCCGCGCTTTCACCCGGGACAGGGTCTTCACCTTGTATTGCTCGTGGAAGCGGAGCTCCTCGGCATCGGCCTGGCGGAGGTAGGCGAGCACCGAGGCGGTGCACCAGACCTGGTCGTACTTGCCCATGTCGGTAAAGAGGTGCCGGAGTGTCTTCAGAATAGGCACCATCGCCGCGATATCCTGCGTGCGTTTGAGGATCACGCGCCACTCACGCACGGCCTTGTCATAGGCTTCCGGCCCCTGCATTTGATAGAGTTCGGCCAGGATCTGGTGGCGTGGCATGTTGTCGGGCTCCAACTTCGCGCACACCTCGAACGCCTCCGCGGCGGCATGGTAGTCTTTCAGCCGTGACCGGTAGATCTCGCCCAGCGCATGCCAGAGGGCGATTTGGGTGGGCCGCTTGTCGGGTGGCGCCTCGGCGCCCAGCCGCTTGATCATGCGGCGGTAGGCACGCTGTTGGTTGGTCCAGTCCTTCTTCGCCGTCATGATCTTGTCGATCCGCTCGAACGGCTTGAGGTCGTCGGGATACTCGTCCAGCGCCTTGTTGAACAGCTCGACCGCCTCGTCGGGCGAATGCAGCTCGGCGTTCGTGATCTGGCCGGCCGTCTGCAGGTACTTGGCCTTGACCCGACCTGTCTCGATGGCCGCCAGGCGCAGCAGGATCTCCACCGCCTTCTTCCACTGCTTGGTTTCGGTGAGAAGCTCCAGCACGTCGGCCAGCAAACCTCGCGCGTCGGTCTTGACTTCAAGCGCCTCAAGATACGCGGCGATGGCCTTCTGCGGGTTCTTCACTTTCTCCTTGTAGACCTCGATGATCTGCTCGTGCAGGTGGAGCTTCTCTTCCTCGCTCTCGACATGCGCAAGCAAAGCCCGCTTCTGGCGAATCACCGCCTCCCAGTCTCCCGCCGCGGCGTGAATCTCGGTCAACGCCTCCAGCGTCGGTCGGTGGCCGGGATCGATCTCCAGCGCCTTCTCGAACATGTTGATGGACTTGGCCCGGTCGCCAATCTTCATCTTGATGTGCCCGATGCGATGGAAGATCTCCACGATCTGCGCTTCGCTCTGTGACTCGCGGTGGTGCACCAGGATCGTCTGATAGAGCTTGAACGCCTCGTCCCACTGCTGGCGGCGGTAGAGCAGATTGGCCCGGTCCACCAGGGTGGGCAGGTGGGTTGCGTCCAGCTCGTAGGCAGAGCGGTAGTACTTGAGCGCTTTCTCCTCGTCGCCCAGTCGCTCCGCCGCCTTGGCCAGGCGGTAGCACAGGATGTTGAGCTCGCGGTGAGCCCGACGATCCGCCTTGCGCGTGAGCATCTCCAATATGGGAACCAGAGGCGCCCATTCACCCTGGCGATAGTAGATGTCGGCCAACGGGGTCGCCGCCTCGACGTGTTCCGGATCGAGTTCGAGGGTGCGCGCGTAGAGTTCCTTGGCCTTGGCCTCGTCGCCCAATTCCGTCTGGTGGAGCTTGCCGGCTTCGTACAGGAGGCGGGTACGCTCCAACACGTTGGGCGTGTGGGCCTCGGCCCGCACCATGAACTGGGCTGCCTTGAATGAGTCGCCGCGCCGCTTGTAGATGTTGAGCAGCGACAACATGCTCGGCACGTGCGTCGGGTCGATGGCCAGGGCATCGCTGAGGCGCTCCTCGGCGATGTCCGACATCTGCATCTGCTCGTCGAGTATCTTGCCCAGGCGGTAGCTGAGGTCGACCTTCTCTGCCGGCGACGCTTGGCCCACCAGACGCTGCATGATATCTACCGCCCGCTCCCACTGCTCCGTCTCCTCGTAGAGTCGCGCCAGGCCCCGCAAGGCGTCGGCGTGGTCGGGGTCCACGCTGAGGATCTCGTTGAAGGCCTCGATGGCGCTGTCTGGATCGCGCAGCCCCTCCTCGTACACCCGTCCCATGTCCAGGTAGATCGCGATCTTGACCGCCACGTCGGTCTCCACCTGAATGTGCTTGCGGAAGGTGTCGACCAGGGCATCCCACTTGCGTTCACCGCGATAAAGACGCTCCAGATCCTGGCAGGCCTTGAGGTTGTGCGGCTCAATCGTGAGCGCCTGCTGCAGGCTGTCGATCGCGCTGTCGATTTTGCCCGGCAGTTGCTCGCACACCTGCGCCATACGCACCAGCAGCGTCACCCGGTCGGCCTCGGACGCCGTGACTTGGAGCTGGTGCTCCAAGACCTCGAGGTACGCGTCCATCCGGCCGGCCTTCTCGTACAACTGCTCCAGCGCTTTGAGCGCGGGCAGGTTCTGCGGATCGACGGTCAGCACCTCCTTGTAGGCCTGCACCGCCCGATCGTTGTCGCCCAGGCGAGTCTCCCACAGCTCGCCTACTTGTAGTCGNNCAGGCCTGGGTGCGCCGGTGCAACCGTTCCAAGGCCTCGATGGCCTTCAAGCAGTGCTCGTCAGCTTGCAGGGCTTGGTCGTAGGCCACGGTGGCCTGACCCGCATCGCCGAGGTGGGTTTCGAAGGCCTCGGCCAAGGCCAGCAGAACCTCGACCCGCTCCACCGGATCCGACTCGATCTCGGCATGCTTGGACAGAATGCCGACCAGATCCTTCCACCGGGATTCCTTGCGATAGAAGTCGGCCAGCGCCGCCATGGCGCCTGCGTGGTTGGGCTGTCGCGACAGAGCCTCTTTGGCCGAGGTGATGGCGTATTCGGTGTGGTGCAGGGCCGAGTCGTACCAACGCCCAATCTTGACCCATAGGTCAGCCGCCTGCTTCGCGTCCTCCATGCCCTGAGCGGCCTGCGTGTATTCGGACAGGAGATCCGACCACTTGTTGGTGACATTGGCCAAACGTTCCAGCTCCCGCGCAACGGTGTTGCTCGAGTAGTCCTCTCGGAACGCGGCCTGCAGCATGACAAAGGCGGAGTCCCGATCGCCGACGTGCTCCTCGTAGGTACGCGCGATCTCACAGAACAGTTTGATCTTCTCCTCCGCCTCACCCGTGTACTCCACCCGGGCCAACAGCAGTTCCACCAACTCGGGCCACAGCTTGCGCTGACGGTACACCTCCTCCAACGCAGCCGAGGCGGCTGCGTGCGAGGGGTCCATCTTCAAGACACGCTCGTAGGCTTCCGCCGCCGCACCGCCATCGCCGATCTTCTCGGACCAGACGGACGCGATTTGCATGAGCACGTCCACCTTGTCACCCACCGACGCGAGCGCAGCCACCCGACGCTCCAACACGTCCACACACTCCTCCCAGCGCCCCTCCTGGGTGAACAGCGTCTCCAGCGCCGTCAAAGCGCGGGCATCAGCCGGATCGATCTGCAAGACATGGCGCCACGCCTCGATGGCCGCGTCGATGCGCACCAGGGTGCTGCCCTCCAGCTCGCCCAGTTCCGCGTAGCAATCCCTCAGGGTGGCCGCCGGGAAGGTCTCGCTGCCCACGGCGATCAGCTTGCGCAAAGTTTCCGAGAGCTCTTCCCAGGCCGCCGCGCTCCGGTAGTTGGCCGCGATGGCCTGCAAGGCCTCGACGTCTCCGGGATTGATCTCGATGACCTTCGTCCAGCACTCGAGGGCGTTTCTCTCGCGACTGAGCTTCTCACCCCACACGCGGCCCAGGCGCTTGTACGCCGGGATGCGCGCTTCGGGGTCTTCGGTCGCCCGAATCTGGCTGTCCAGGACTTCGGTCAGCTCGCGCCATTCTTCGGCCTGCTCGTGCAGGTCGGCCAGGGCGGAGAGCGCCACGGGGTCGGCGCCGCGCAGGTCGAGTACCCGCCGCCACAGCTCGATGGCATGCTCACGCTGGTCGAGTACGTCAGACGCGATTCTGGCCATGCGCGCGTAGCAGTCGGAGAGCGCTTCGTCGCCCGGGGCGATGTCGAGCATCTTCTCGTAGATCTGGTACAGGTCTTCCCACTGCTCGGCGCGGAAGTAGATGCGCTCCAGGGCCTCCAGGGCTTCGGGCGAGCGCGATTCCTGTTCGAGTACCGCCAGATAGCTGTTCACCGCTCCCGGCGCGTCGTCTATGACGTCGGCTAGGATCTTGCCCAGGCGGAGGTGCAGCGCGACCAGATCCCTCGACCCGTCGGTGATGGCGATACGCCGGCGCAGGACCTCTGCCAGTTTCTCGTAGTCGCCCTGCTTGTCGTAGACCCGATCGAGGAAGGCCAGGGCTTCGCCGTCATTCGGGTCGAGCGCCAGCACCTGCGCGAGCACGTCCTCCACCCGCACCAGATCGGCAAGCTCGGCGTCGAAAACCGTGGCCAAGCGGAAGAGAACATCGCGGCGCACGCGGCGATCACTGGCCCTGGTCGCCGCGTCCGCCATGCTGGCGACGTAGGTTTCCCACTGGTGGGTGGTGCGGGCCAAGCGCAGCAACTCATCCAGTCCCTGTTCGGAGGCCGGTTCCTCCACCACAGCCCTTGACCACCACTCGAGCGCCGCGACCTGGTCCATGAGCTTGACTTCGGAAATCTCCGCCAGCCGCCGCAGCAGCCGCTGCCTCTCCTCAAGGTCGGACTCGACGCCCAACTCGACCTGATAGACCCGAACCAGCTTTTCCCACTCCTCGCCCACGCGATAGAGCGGCTCGAGAACCTGTGCGATTTCACGTTGCATCGCCCCGCTGGCCAGCAGCCGCTCCAGCGTGGCACGCGTCTCGGCGTGCTTGGGATCGATGTTGAGGATGTCCTGGTACGCCTCGACCGCTTTGGGCATGTCCCCCAGCGCCACCTCCAGGATCTGAGCCAGCCGGAAGGTGAACTCGATGATCTGAGCGTCGGTGTCCGACAGACGGATCTCGCCACGGACGATGTCCGCTAGCTCGGTCCAGCGCTCGGTCCTGGTGTAGAGGCGGTCGAGCGCCTCGAGGCCGTCCTTGCGATCAGGCTCGGCTTCGGCGACTCGCCGATACGTCACGATGGCCTTGTCGAGGTCGTGGGTTTCCTCCTCGTAGATGCGGGCCAAGCGCAGCAGCATCTCGGTCTGCAGGCGACTGTCCAGGATGCGGTCAATCTCAGCGGCGTACACCGCCGCCAGATCGGCCCAGCGGCCACTCGACTCGGCCAGGCGGTCGATGTGGGCAATCACGTCCTGGTTCGACGGATCCACCCGCAAAGCGCGACAGTAGGCATCAAACGCCGCATCAAAATCGTTCAGACGACGCTCGTGAATCTTCGCCAACAGGTCGAGCAACTCGACCTTGCGCACCGGATCCTGGGTGTAGGCGACCATGACCTCGTGGACGGCTGCCACCTTGGGCCAGTCGCCGGCGCCCTCGTACACGGGCTGCAACACCTCGGCTGCCGCGATGGACTCCTCCCCTCGCTGCATCATCCCTTCAAGAGCCCTCAGGGTCGGCTCGTGGTTCGGGTCCATGCCGAGCACGCGCTGGTAGGCCTCCGTGGCCCGGCTCGCATCCTTGAGCTTGTCCGACCACAGCTCGCCGATGCGGTAGCGCAAAGAAACCACTTCAGCGGAGGACGAGGACAGCTCGGTCTGCCGCTCGAGCACGTTGAGCAGGTCGTACCAACGCTCGGTCTGCAGGTACAGGCGATCCAGGGCCTGCAGGGCATCCAGGTCATCCGGATCCATGTCGAGAATCGAGCTGTAGGTTTCGATGGCGCGGGCTGCGTCGAGAAGCTCGCGGTCGTACACCTGACCCAGCACGAAGAGACGTTCCTTCTTCCGTGCCGGGTCGGTGGCCAACTCGGCCTGGCGGGCGTACACGTCTTTCAAGTCGTTCCAACGGGACAAGCGCAGGAACAGCCGTACCAGGCTGTCCAACGCCGCTTCGTTGGTGTCATCGAGAGCCAGGACCTGCCGGTAGACTTCGATGGCTTGCTCGGAGTCGTCGAGGACCTCCTCCCAGATCTTGGCCGCGCGCGAGCCCAGCTCCTTCTTGTCAGCCAGCGCATCGACCATGTCCATCTTCCGCTGCAACAGCAACACCAGCTGACCGTAGTCAGCCGTGCGGATGTAGATGGCCTCCAGTGCGTCGGCCGCTTCCAGGTCGCGCGGTCCCACGGCCAGCGCCTGCTTGTAGGCCTCTGCCGCAATCTCGGAGTTGCCGAGCTCGCTCTCGGCCAGCTTGGCGACGGCGTGATAGACGGCGCCCTTCAACTCGTCCGATTGCAACTTTTCGGCGGCGGCTCGATAGCGGACCACCAGGTCGTCACAGCGGCCGAGCGCTTTGGCCAAGCGTTCCAGGCGTCGGGTCGTCTCGGGATCGAGGGGATCCTCGGCCAGCGAGCGCCCCAGAGCCTCGTAGGCCCGCGCCGGATCGTCCAAGCCATCCTCGCAGGCAGTGGCGATCTCGTGCAGAAGGTCGATCTTGCGGCGTACGTCCAGGGCGTGGCGCGCCTGGATCTCCAGAACACGCACCAGGTTGCCAAAATCGCTCCGCGCCCGGTACACCGGATCCAGTATCTCTGCCAGAACCAGGTCGTGGTCCGGGTGGTCGAGCAGGCCCTCCAGCGCGGCGACGGTTTCTTCGTGGCCAGGCGCCAGGTCGAGCAGTCGTCGATACGTCTCCACCGCGGCCGTGATGTCGTGCAGCTTCTGCTCCCGCAGGTGCCCGAGACGGGAGAGCAGGCGCACCTGCTCGTCGTCGGTGCTCGCCAGTTCGAGCTGTCGTTGCAGGTTGTCCGCCAGATCGAGGTCCAATCCCTTCTGCACGAAGAGACGATCGAGGGCGCGCAGGGCAGTCAGGCTGCCCGAGTTGTCACCCAGCGCCTCCTTCCACGCCGCGATGGCCTCGTCGGGATTTCCAATCGCCTCTTCCCATATGGCGGCGATGCGGGCGTGAATCTGCTCGCGCTCCTCGCTGGAACGGACCAACTCCGCCTTCTTCTTCAGGGTATCGACCAGGTCGGACCAGCGCTCGGTCCGGGTGTACAATCGCTCCAGGGCCTCGAGAGCCGAGGCATCTTCCGGCTCGATCTCCTGTGCCAGGCGGAAGTACTCGACTGCCTTGTCCGATTGGTCGAGTTTCTCGTCGTACGCCACCGCGATGACCAACAGAATCTCGCGCTCCAACCCGGACGCGAGCTTGCGACTTCCCTGGGCCTCGCTGTAAAGGGCCACCAACTCCCGCCACTTCCCCATACGATCCGCCAGCGCCTCCAAGGCTGCACGCGCCTCGGCTGAGTCCGGACTGACGCTGAACGCCTCGGCATAGGCTTGATAGGCCTGTTCGGCGCGGCCAGCCTCTCCTTCCAGGGCGCCGATGCGCAAGAGCAGGGCCACCCGGGCACCGGCATCCGTCTCGCGTGCCAGCTTGATGCGCTGAACCTGCAGCAAACGCTTGACCTCGTGTCCGGCCTCGTAGATGGTCTCGAGCGCCGCCACCGCGCTCATCTGGTGCTGACTGTCCTCGAGATAGACCTCGAGAGCCGCTCGCGTCCCCGGATGGGTCGGGTCCAGCGCCAAGGCCTCCTGATACGCCTGCACGGCAACGCCCGGACTCCTGAGATACTTCTCGGAGACCTCACCCAGTCGGAACTTCAGCTCGGCCGCGCTGGGGTCGTCATTGGGCAACTTGAGCTGGCGTGCGATGATCTTGGCCAGGTCCTTCCAGCGCTCGGTGGCCCGATACAAGCGGTCCAGTGCCCGCAGCGCCTGCACGTCCTCCTTGGACGTCTTCAGGATGTCCTTGTAGAGATCGATCGCCTTGTCCGCGTCGTGCACCTGTTCTTCGTACAGAGCGGCGAGCTGCAGGCGAACCTCTCGCTTCTCATCCTCCGAGCCGGCCAGAGCGAGCTTCTTGTCGTAGATGGCCAACAACTGGTCGTGCTGGTCGGTTGCAATATAGAGGCGCTCGAGAGCCAGCACGGCCTGCTCGTCGCTTTCCGCTATCTCCAAGATCTCTCGGTTGCGAGCTATGGCCGCTTCGGTGTTGGCCAGCTCCTTCTCGTAGGCCCGCGCCACCGTGGCCAACAGGGGAAGAGCATCTTGCCCCTTCAGGCTTGGCAGAACAGCCTCGTAGGCTTCCACCAACAGAACCCAGTTGCCCGTGTCTCCCGCCATTCGCTCGGCGTATTCGCGCGCCCACTCCTCGCGCGGATTCTCGGACAACGCCTGCAGTGCCACGGTGAGTGCCAGCGCCTTGTCGCCGGAGTCGCCCTCGAGAATCTGGGCGATACGCAGCATGCGCTCCTGGCGCTCGGCTGGGTCGGCTGTGTGCTCGAGCTGCACCTGCAGGACATCGGCCAGCCGCTTGGCGTCCCTGGCCTTCTCGTACATCGGGATCAGGGCCTCGGCCGCGGCCAGGTTGTGGCCATCGAAGGAGAGCGCTCTCTCGAAAGCCTTCTGCGCCTTGTCCGGCTTGTTCAGTCGGTCGCGGTAGAGGACCGCGATCTTGTTCCACAGCCCAACCCGGGCTGCGTCGGTCTCCGTGTCGGCCTGCCGCTCAAGCACCCGCGCGAATTCGTCCCACTTGCCTTGGGCCGAGTAGAACCCCTCGAGCGCATCCCAATCCTTGTTCTGCAGATAGAGCTTGCGAAGCGCATCCTGTGCGCGCCGGTTGTCGGGCTCCGCATCCAGCAGCGTCTTCCACGCGGCCACCGCCAGGTCGAGCTTCTGCAGCTTCTCGGTGTACACCGTGGCCAGCTTGGGCAGGATGACATCGCGTTTGGCCGGGTCGTCGGTCAGGATGGCTTGCTTGTCCAGAACCGCTGCCAGTTCCTCCCACCTCTTCTCACGCTCGTAGAGTTTCTCCAGCTCGACCAGCGCCTCCGGGTCGCTGTCGTTGACCTCGAGGACTTTGCCCCACAACTCGATCGATACCGCCGCCTTCTTCAACTTCTCAGTGGCCAGCTTGGCAACCTCGGCCCAGCGCCTGCCCCGCTCGGCCGGATCGGCCACGCGCGCGATCTCCTGCCGCAGCACCGCCACCAATCGATCCCAGTCGCGCCGCTTCTCGTACATCTGCTTGAGGAAGCTCAGCGCCTCGGCGTTCCCCGGATCAATCTCCAGAATCGCCTCGAATGCCTTGATGGCCTCGGCCTGATTCGAAAACTTCTCCAGGTACAGGTTTGCCACCCGGAGGTGCAGCGCGATCTTCTCCTCTGCCGAGGCGACGATGGCCGCCTTCTTGCGCAACACCGCAATCAACTCGGGCCAGCGCGGGATGACCTCGTACTGGGCAGCCAGCGCGTCCATCACCTCGGTGTTGCTGGGTTGAACGGCCAGGATCCGGTTGTAGGCCTCCACCACCATCACGTCGAGCTTGAGCCGATCACGGTACAGCTCCACCATCTCCAACAGCACAGGCACCTTCGCCTCGGGAGCGGGCCAGGTTGCCTTCTCGACCGCCTCCTTGAGAACCTCGACGCAGGCCTTCCAGCGTTCCGCCCGCCGATAGACGCGGGCCAACTCGCGTCTGGGCTCCCAGGCCGACGGAGCGGCAGCCACGATCTTCTTCCACGCATCGATGCCCTTCTCCACCGACAGACGTTCGGTCTCCAGCGCCGCCGCCGCCTGGCCCTGGAGCTCTGCTGGAAAGTCCTCAAGCACAGCGTTCGAGGTTGGTTCCTTGCCCACTTGGTCCTCCGGGATGAATAAGGCAACCACAGGGTCGCGACCGCATGCTCTCAGCCTCTTGTTGTGGAGAGGCTAAGACCGCGGAAAATGGAGCATTTTATACCACGCTGGCCGCTTTGCATACAACGGGAATGAGCCCCATTCTCTCGTCGCTGCGGGCCTTTTCGACTGCCCTGACGGTCCCTGCCACACCTGCGCCTACCTCCTGCCGGCCCTGGGCAGAGCTTTCCAAGAACAAGCCGCGTACCCAATCGGAGCGATCGGTGGTGGTCGTAGACGTGGTCCTGGTCGTCTTCGTGGTCGTGGCCGACGCTGATCACTCCAACCACGGCCACGGCCACGTCTGCGACCAGGACCGTCTGCAGCTATCCCGGGATCCGGATCGAGCCTACGGGCCGCTCAAGGCGTACAGCTTGTCGCTCGCGGCTCGCAGGAAGCCAAACGCCGATCCGTCCTTGCCCCCACCGGTCGCCACGAACTTCTGCAGGTAGTCACGGGCCTGCTGCTTCTGCTCGCTGGCGTGCGATTCCTCATACCATTCGGCGTAGGTCATACCGCAGTTGTACAGAGCATCGAAAAGTCCGTTGTCCACGTCCAGTGCCTTTTTGAACTCGGACACGGCTTGCTCGTACTGCTTGAGTGACTTGAGAGCCACCCCATGCAGGTTATAGCACTCAGCGCTGTTCTCGTTGGCCCGCACGCATTCCGCAAGGACCTGCGCAGCCTCTTTGTCCGCGTCGAAGTCCAGGTAGAGCCGGCCCAGAGCGATGAACGGCTTGTCCATGCGGGGGTTGAGTTCGATGGCGTTGCGCAGGGCCACGTCGGCCTCCTTGGGACGCTCCTCAAAAACGTAAACCAAGCCCAGACGCCACTGGGCCTTGAAGAGCTTGGGGTCCAGCTCCGTCGCTTTCTTGAGCGCGGTCTCCGCCTTATCCAGGTGCTTCGCCTCGAGATAGGCCTCACCCAGGTCGTACTGGAAGTTGGCATTGCTCGGGCTTCGTTGAGCCGCTCCCTCGAATGCATCGATGGCTTTGTCCCACTTGCGTTGCTTCTGATAGACCTTGCCCAAATTGTAGTAGGCCATCTCGTAGGTGGGGTCCGTCTGGATAGACAGCCTCAGCTCACGCTCAGCCGAGTCGTAGAGATTGTTCTTGAACGCCTCGACACCCTTGTTCGCGATCTCGATGGCTTTGATACGTTGCTGGCTGCATACGAACGCATCACAGGCCGGCACAATCAACCCCAGGACGAGAATGGCTTTCAGATAGCGACCCATCGCGGCTCCTTCCGTTTTCGAATCGCGAGCGCTAATCGCTGCCCGCACCACCGGCGGTGAAGTTGAACGGATACGACACGATGACGATGCCGCCACCGAGCGGCTTGGGGAACTCCCAACGCCGCACCGCCTGCACCACGCAGTTCTCCACACGGATGTTGCCCATGGTCGAACTCTGCAGAACCGAGGCGATGACGGTTCCCGTTGCGGCGATGGTGAACTGGACCGAGATACGACCCGCGAGATCGGCCTTCTTCGTCAGTTCGGTCTCGTAGCAGTACTTCACCTCATTGATGTGGCGCCGGATGATACGACGGATGATCTCTTTATCCAGTGACCCGCGCACATTGGCCTGACCCGGGATGACGTCTGGAGCCCTGGCTCGGCGGCCGCCGAGACCACCGGCGCCGCGACCGTAACCGGAGCCGTTGCCGCCGCCGCCGCCCTTGCCGATAGTGCCGAAGTTGCCGAGGCCGATCGTGCCTTCGCCGGTACCGCCTCCGCCCGTCCCGGTGCCCACCAGACCAAGGCCACCCACGCCGTAGGCTTCGCCGATCTGGTTGCCGATGAGGCCACCCAGCACGTTCTCCGCATCCATCCCGGCCGCCGTGTCACGACCGAAAATCGAGGCCAGGTGCGAGCCCTCGGCCATCTTCAACACGCCGAGGATGCCGGCGTTCTTGGCCTGCTCTTCGGCAAGCTTCTTGGCCAGGTGCGGGTCAGGGTTGTCTTTGGGGCCCTTGAGGCCGTAGAGGCCCTCCTTGTTCTTGGAGGTCTTCTTCCCCATCTTGCCTTCCTCGCCCTTGTGCCGCTTGCCCTTGCCACCCTGCTCGTCGGGCCCCTTCTTCTTGAGCCACTCGGGAATCTCTTCTTCCTTCTCCTCGGGCGGCTTGATGAGGAAGTTGACGAAGCGACTGTCAGCGTTGAAGAGATCCAACGAGAGCGACTTGGGGTCGGGCGGAACGGAGAAGATCATCAGAAGGAACAGCAGCAGGCCGATGCCCGTTCCGACAGTGTAGGCTTGTTCGCTCCAGCGCCAGACCAAGAAGGGAACCGGGAAGGTGCGCGGCTTGGGCGTGGCGCTCACCAGGAAGCTGGTCTCGCCACAGTCGATCTTCGCGCGGCCCCGGTCGCCCAGGGAGAAGCTGGCACCGCGCTGCTGCACGAACTGCGGAAGCGGAACCACCTGGTTATCCAGCAACACCTCACCGGTCATCGCCGGCGTGACGTTGACGAGGAAGTCAGCGCCCGTGGTGGATACCAAGGAGAAAGACTGACCGCCGATGAAATCGGTTCCCAGGGGCGCATCCGCGCCCGCGTCCGCGCCAACTACGAAGTTGGGGTTGGTCCGTCCTCGGCGCTTGAGCCCCATGTAGCACAGGGAAAGTCCCACGCCGATCCCGCCGAACACGAGGAAGTCCATGGCCGGCGACTGGGCCTTCCACTGGAAACTCTTTGACTCGCCGCCGTCATTTACGAACTTGTCGTAGCGGCTCTTCTCGGCACCCAGGTTCAAGATGGTGGCGAAAAACGCCACCAAGCCCACCGCGATCAAAGCGCCGCCCGCGAGCAGCAACGTCTTCGATTGCCCTTCTGTGCTCCGCCCGGTGGGGTCAGACAGATGGCGGGTCTGGATCACAACGCCCCGGTACAGGGCCTGGACCTCGATGGCGTGGCTGCCATCGTGAACTTCCACCTCGGCCCCAGCGTGGCTCGCAAAACCGCCCATGCCAGGTCCGGTCTGGGCATATCCCTGGGGCGCCACCATGGCCTGAGGCGCGGGTTGAGAATACTGTGCGGGCGCTCCGTAGCCGACGAGCGTGGGGGCTTGGGCCGGGGGCCGGGCCGGGGCGGAATACTGGGCAGGCGCGACCGGGGCAGGGGCCACCGGGGCAGCGGGCATCACCGGCGCGGGCGTGGGCGCCTCCGCGCCTTCCGCCAGCAACGTGATNNCTGATCCCCGCTCTTGAGGCTGGCCTTGGCGATGCGCTCACCGTTGACCAACGTCCCCCGGGTCGAACCCAGGTCGATGAGCTGAACCTCGTCGGGCCCATTCACTTCGAGCACCGCGTGCATGCGCGACACGGACTCGTCGTCGAGGCGCAGATGGGAGGAGGCCAGCTTGCCGATCTTGATGACCGGCTCCGTCAGCACCTCTTCTCGTACGACTTGATCCCCCCTAAAGATCTGGAACTTGACGGGGACTGCAGCATTGGCCATTTGGGTTTCCTCCGGTTACGGCAGGCGATGACCTTCGGCGGCCACGCCTATGCTCTCGAACCCTGCCGCAGGGTCTTGCGACCCCGAACGGCTAGATGTCTTCGAGCGACTTGAGCATTTCGGGAATGAAGTCTTTGCGAATCTCGATGAGGCTGGAGTGTTTGGCTTTGTTGATGGCGTTCACCAACTCGCCATCAGGCCGCTGCAGGTCGCCCTCGACGTTGTCGTCCTCGAAATCGTAGACGGTCTTGGACTTGAACTGCTCGGCCCCACCTTCTTGAGCCAGAACCGTACCCAGTCCCCCGATGGTGAGAACTGCAATCATTGCTATGAGTCGCATCGGTCCACTTCCTTCCTTCGGTTGCCCGGGGAGACAAGCACGGAAAGCTCGCCCCCTACTGACAACCAGAATCGAATTCGGTTCCCACAATTATGGACCGAGTTCGATCGATGCCGCCAGGCGTTACTCCCACTTCTTCTTTTCGGGCGCCTTCGGCGCGGGTTTCTTGTTCCCGGAATTGTCCGGCGCAGCACCTGGCGCGGCCTCAGGCGCGGCTCCCGTAGGCGGGGGTTCGACCGCAGGGGTCTTGGTCCGTGCCGCGGCCTTGTCCGCCGCGGCCTTCTCTGCTGCTGCGGCTTTGTCCGCCGCGGCCTTCTCTGCCGCTGCGGCCTTGTCCGCCGCGGCCTTCTCTGCCGCTGCGGCCTTGTCTGCCTTGGCCTTCTCTGCTGCCGCGGCCTTGTCTGCCACGGCCTTCTCTGCGTCAGCGGCCTTCTTGATCTTCTCCTCCTCCTTCTGCTTCTTGTCCTCCTCCTCCTTCTTCTTCATCTCCTCTTGCTGGCGCTTCTCCTCCGCCTCCATCTTCTTCATGTCCTCTTCCATCTTCTTCTGCTGCGCCTCTGCCTTGCGCTGCATCTCCTCGGCCTCTTTCATCATCTTGGCCGCTTCTTCCAGCGCCGCGAACACTTCGTCGATGTCTTTGATGCGCTTCTCCGCATCCTTGCGCGCCTTGGGCGAGGGTGCCCGCGTCAAGAAGTCCCGATAGTAGGCCTGGGCCTTCTGCAGCATGGGCTTGTCGCTGCCGGCCTTGTACTCCTGGTACAGCAGGCCAAGGTTGAAATACGAATCCGGGCGCTGCGGATCGAGATTCCGAGCCTCGTTGTACTTCTGCTCCGCTTCGTCGAACTTCTTGTTGCCGCGCAAGGCGACCCCCAGCCCTATGATCGCCTCGTAGTTGCGTGGCTTGGCCTTGAGCACGGCCCTGAGGTTCTCTTCCGCGATGTCGTAGTTGCGGAACTTGAGCGAGACCGCGGCGAGATTGAGCCGCGCCTCGAAAAGGGCCGGATCGTTTTCCACCGCGGAGGTGAAGTTTTTGATCGCGTCCGTGTAGTTCTTCTTGGCCAGGTAGATCATGCCCATCGTGTTGTAGACCACGGCCAGAGCCCTCTTCATCTCGGCCGTGTAGCCAGTTCCCTCTATGGGAGTCTCCTGGGCCGTCTTGTCAGCCTCTTTCTCCTGCGCCTCCTCTTTCTTTGCCTTGCCCTTCTTGGCCTTCTTGCCCGATTCCTCGCCGGCGGCCCCCTCCTCCTCGAACTTGCCGGTAGCGATTTCCTGCGCCCGCTTGATCGCCTGGGCACCAACCAGTTTGGCCGCTTCGGGCAGATCCAAATCGTAGTAGATGAAGCAGAGGCCCGCGTACGCCTGCAGGCTGTTCCCGTCCAGCGCGAGAACGCGCCGCAGTTCCTTCACGGCCCCGTCGTTGAGCGCCTTCTTGTCGGAGCCGCTCGAAAGGCGGGCCCGGTCTCGGTAGATCTGGGCCATGTTGATGCGGGCTGCGATAGAGCCGGTCAAGGGATCGGCCTGAATCGAGCGCTTGAAGAGCGCCTCTGCGTTGGACTTGTTTCCGCCCTGCCAGGCCACGTAGCCCAAGTTCGCAAGGGCCGGCGCAAACGGCTTGGGGCCGCCTGCCAGCTTCTCCCAGATGCGAACCGCCTCGTCTTTCTTGCCACACTCGAGATCCACCGCGGCCTCGTTGCTGCGCGCCTCGAGCAGCACGGGCACCTGGTCGGCTACCCTCCTGAATGAAGAGGCCACTGACGAACAATCTGGACCAGGCACCGACCCTGCCTTCTTGGCCTTCAGGTACTCGGCGACGGCCTTCTCGTAGGAGGCCTTCTGGTCCTCGGTGATCTGTCGCTCGGTCGGCTTGCGCGTGATGAGCGGAACCTCCCCGGGAGCAGCGGCTGGGGGGGCTGCTGCAGCTGTCCCAGCGGCTGGCTTCTTGCCGGGCGTCCACTCTTCCTCGTCAGGCAGTCCGCCTGTTTCTGGACTCTTGGGCGCTCCGGCCGTCGCGCAGCCGAACGACAGGGCAAGCAAGGCTCCGAGCCCGACCAGGGTTCGGGACGAGCACACTCCGAGATTTCGATGCGTCATCATCGCTGGCTCCTACTCCTTGGAAGTGACCTGGAGATCGTCGGGCAGTTCCGCAACGACACCACCGGGTGTGATCGGCGTCGAGACATAGCCCGGCTCGGGCTTCATTTCGGCCGCCAGGGGGTACTCGGCGGGCTTCATCTGGTTGAGCTCNNTCGTTGTACCAGGACTCCTTGGTAGCGGCCTTCAGACACAAGTCATAGCCGACGATCGCCTTCGACTCGATAGGCTCCGCCTTGTCCACCAGGGCGTCGCAGAAGATCTCGCGTGGCCGGTTGCCCCACTCATCCTGCTCCTTGAGGTCCTTGGGGATCTCCGCCGTGTAGAGCTGGTTGACGAAATCTGCATAGACCTGCCCGATGCGTGCCGAGGCCGCGATCGTCCAGTGCGCTACGTGGTGGTCGAGCACGAAGTCATACAGGCCCTTCTTGTCTGTGGTCGGACCGGTCAACCTCTCGGCCAGGGAGGTCTTCTCGGTCATGTAGGCGAGGAACTTCTTGCTCGACTCCTCGTATTTCTTCTTCTTGGCCGCGGCGACCTTCGGCTTGTCCCATTGGGTAGGCTGCTGGAAGTCGAGGCCCGCCGGGAACTTCACCCGGAGGAACTGCTCGTAGAGCTGTTCAGCCTGGTAGAAGGACGCGCCAGCCGCAGCAAAGCGGGCAAACACCTCGCGCGTCGCACGCTCACCCGGACTTGCGCCGGGGATCTTCTTCGTCGCCTCGCCGTGGCTCCACAGCTTGAGGACCTCCTTGAAGTGCTCCTGGCCGTCCTTGGCGTACTTGGAGTTGCGCTCATACACCGTGATCTTTGAGCTGGTGGGCGGACCACACTGCGTACGCAGCTTCTCCTTCAGCTTCTTCTTCTTGTCTTTGATCTTGGAATTGATCTCGGCAAAGACCTTCTGCCGGCCCGTGGCGCTCACGCGATCGACCTTGATGCAGGCGCCGTTGACGCCCTCCTGCGGACAGGAACGCTTCCACGCGATCTCGCCCAGCTTGTAGTGGGCGAGAATCTGCTTGTCCACGCCGCCTTTGGCGCCCCATTTCTTCAAGTACTCGGTCAGGTGCTTGACCAGCTCGTCGGTCTTGCTCTGCTTCTCGTACACCTCGCTCATCTGGAAGACGACGTTGGCCGCGTCCTGCGAGTCTTTGGTTCCGTAGTATTTGACGAAGGCGTTCATGTCATCGACCGCCTTTTCAAACTCACCCAACCCGATGCGGAAGGTATAGGCATTGCCGAGAGCGGTTCTCGACTGCTTCTCGCCCGGGAACTTGGTGGCGAACGCCTCGTACTGCCGGGCCGCCTCGCTGTAGTAGGCGAGTTGGTGATAGCCGCTGGCAATCTGGAAGAGTGCCCGCTGCGCCAGCGGATCCTTCGGGTGCTTTTCGATCAACTCCTGCCGGGCCCTGATAGCCTGGCCGACCAGACGGGCGTTCTGGAAACAAAGGCCGGCATTGTAGAGGCGCTCGGCGTGCCTGGGGTGATCAGGAATGGTTTCCGCGGCGGCCACGTACGAGATGCCGCATTCCTTGTAGTTCTTTTCCTTCTCGTACTGCTTGGCTTCCACCACCAGGCTGTCGGTCTTGAGGCCGATCATCTGCTTCTTGAACTCCTGGTCCTGCATCAGGACGGGATTGCCCAGGAACTTCTCCACCGTGGCGAGCAGATCTTTGTACTTGCCCATGATGTTGAGACAGTCGAGCAACAGGTTGGCCGAGTAGATGGCCAACTCGTCCTTCACATGCTTGTCGACGATGTCCCGGAACAGCTTCACCGCATCTTCGAAGTGGTTGTAGTCGTAGAAAATCCTCGCCTTGCGGTACTTGATCTTCACCAACTCCGGCGCATCGGGCACGTACTTGATGTAGGTNNGAGTCGTCGATGTTGAGTGCGTTCTTCCACCCCAGCACCGCCGCGTAGGCCGCCTCTTTCACGTACTTGCCCTTGGGATCCAGCTGGACGACCTTGGTATAGGTTTCGGCAGCCTCGGCCCACTGCTCGGTCACCCATAGGATCTCACCGAAGAAGAAGGTCATCTCCGGGGTGTCCTTCTCATTATTGAAGTGATCCAGGTACTCCTTGTATATGAGGCGCGTGAGCTGATACGTGTCCGCGTTCTTGGTCCGCTGTGCTTCCTTGTGCCAGATGAGGGCAAGTTCCTTCGTGGTGTCATGGTAGTTGTTCTTGCACTCGGTCATCACGTCCTTCTTGACGCCTTCCATCTTCTGGACGTGCTCGAAGACCGTGCCAAGGCGCTTCACCTCCTGCACCTGATCCCGCTTGGTACCCGCGGAAAGCGTGTTGCGCAGGATCTTGAATTGCCACTCACACAGACGCGGTGACTTCTCGTTGAGCGAGATGATCTTGCGGTAGATCTTGGACGACTCGGGAAACATGCCCTGTTCCCAGTACAGCTCAGCCAGTGCTTCCAGCATCTTGGGGGCATAGTCGCCGCCCATGCGCTGGAAGAACTCCCAGGCCTTTTCCGGGGAGGCGCCTGGGGTACGCGCATAGGCCTTGACCAAGTCCTTCTTGGCCTCCTTTTCCAGGGGTCCGCTCTGGCTCTTGGGGATCTTGCCCCCCTGACAAAGCTCGATCACATGGACGAAGATTCCCAGCGCCGACTTGAAGTTGCCCAGGTTGATCTCCGCCCAACCCTTCTTGTACACGGCGAATCCGTAGACCGATGACTTGGGAAACTGCTCCACCTTCTCGTAAAACTTGAGTGCGTTCTCCATCTCGCCCTTGGCAAAGAAGTACTCGGCAAAGGACAGGTAGGCGTTGGGAACGTACTTCGACTGCGGATAGTCCTTGATGAGACGGTGGAAGAACTCCCGAGCCTTGTCGTCCTTCTTGATCATCTGCAGCAGGTAAGCGAGGCGGAACAACACCTCGTCCATGCGCTCGTACTTCGAGCTCTTCGACGCCTCGACGTAGTCCTTGACCGCCTCATTGGCCCATTTCTCGGCCGCCTTCTCGCTGTCCTGCTGGTCTTTCTTCAGCTTCGCCGCGAGAGCGGTGTTCTTCTTCTGCTCGGCCTGGAATATCTTCTCATCGAAGCTACGCGCCTGGAGGCTGTTGAAGCGCTGCTTTTCTGCATAGAGCTCGCCCAGCCTGAAATAGAAGTCGGCCTTCTGGGGGTCGTCATTGGGCGTAATCTTGATGAGCCGGTTGAGTTGGGAGATCTGTCGGTCGGTGATCTGTTGAATCTTCGCCTGCTGCTGCCCGACGAACTGTTCCACCGTCAGAACCGGCCCGGTCTGTTTCTGCTCCTTGGGGGGCTCCTTTGGTTTGGTCAGCTCGGTCTGGGCGGTGCCCTGGACCTCCAACTCTTTCTTCTTGTACTTTCCCTCAGCGAAGACCGCCCCCGAGCCTGCCACCATGCTGATGAGGACGATGCCGAGCGAGGCATACCGTATGGAACGTCGATGATCCGTCATGTTCATTTCCCTTGCTTGGCTGATCTGGGTCCGGGTCAGGGTTTCTCGGCCGGCGGTGCCGATTCCGGCGCGGGTGTTTCGGCCGGCGGCGTTTCGCCACCCTCTGGCACGGGAGCTTCCTCTCCTACACTGGTCGGTGCCCCTTCGGGTCCCGCACTTCCGTGCACGCACTTGTTGAGAAGCTTGTAGCGATAGTAGCCGAGTTCATCACGCCAGTACTCCCCCAGGAACGGCCAGAACTCGTGTTCGTCGTCGATGCGGACGTTGCTGATGTCCTTGGCACGGGATGCACCGCCGGTCATCGTCTCAGTCTTCACATCCTCTTCCAACTGGCCCTTCTGGCCCTGGAGGATTTCATATTCGATCTTGATCACACGGGTGATGAGCTGGCGGAACTCATTCACCAGGCGCTCGACGCGCTTGCGAGCGATCTCGCCGGTTTCGTTCACCGCCAGGGCCCGGGTCACGCCGATTTCGGAATAGATGTTGGTGGCCACCGCGGTGCTCTTCCACGCGGCATCAGCCTTCTCGTGCTGGACAAGCTCACGGTCGAGCTCACGGATGGCGTCGAAGCGGCGGACCAGGCTGCGGTCAGACATAACCGCTCGCGCAGCCCGTTCGACCGCCGGCGGCAAGCCCGACCTGCCGGTGCGAATCTTGACCGCCAAATCGTAGAACTGGTCGTTGGCGGTGCGGCTGGCCAGTGCCTTGGCCAGGCCTTCCGCCACCAGGGGAACCCAGTCGTTGAACTCCTGGATGGCGCCAAGGGCCCGGTCGAAAAGGCAGTTGTAAAAGTAGATGGTCGCCTTGACCGTCAGGGCCTCCGCCACCGACTCAGGCTTGATGAAGTACTCGAAGAACGGGGCGCGCAGGGTGTGGATGTCGCCGAGGGCTTTTGAATATCCCTTCTGCTTGAGCATGAAGTTGGCCCACGACGCTTCAAACAGACTGTTCGGCCAGTCATAGGACTCGGGTGAGACTCGGTCGAAGTACTTGGTCGCCATCTCGAACTGGCCGGTCGAATAGAAGACCCGAGCCAGCGACAGATTGGCCAGATCCTTGAAGGGCTTGACCCTGGGATCCTGACTCTCCTCCGCGCCTCGCAGAACCGCCTTGAAGGCCTCGACCGCGGGCTTGGCGGAATACTCACGCACATAGGTCGCACCTTCGAACAGCTTGGCCTGCGGGTAGAAGGCGCTCCCGGCCGGAACCAGATTGAAAAGCGACACGGCTTCCTGGAACTTGCCTTTGTTGTAGTTGTACTTTCCAAGCAGGAAGTACAGCTCGTCGCGCACCGCCTCGAGCTGGGGGGCTTCCAGTTCCTGCCGGTTGTACTTGCCGATCTTCTCCAGAACGACGGCGACATCCACCGGCTGATGAGTGAGCGAGGCCAACCACTGCAAGGTTTCGTTGTAGTGGGGATGGGCCGGGCCTTTTTGGACGATGCGATCGAAGTAGCTCAGCGCCGCCGAAAAGAACTTCAGCTTGAACAGCGTCTTGCCCATCATGAACTCGGCCCGCATCTTCGCACCCGCGTCCGCATCGCCCTCGATGGCCTTGTTGAACTCGATGGACGCCATGTAGTAGTCGCCGCGCTGGTAGAACTTCTCGGCTCGATCGAGCCCGGGGAAGCCCCCGGCCGCTGCCTCAGACGAGGTGTCACCGGCGGACTTGGGTTTGGACGAAGACTCGCCACTGGGCGTGGCGCCGGTCGGCTTGCTCTTGCGCCGCCGTTGCGCCCAGGCATCGGACGTCACCGCCAGGGTGAGGGCAAAGAGCACGAACACTGCGTAACCCTTTTCACGGCTCATGAATGGACCTCGCGTCGGTGACGCCCGCCTCGGAAAACTTCGGCGGGCAATTGGTGGAAGAAGCTAGTCGAGTGTTTGCTGTCGCCTACCCGGCCACACAACCGTAAGCTAGTGTTTGAGTGTATTCAGGGCTTCTGCTGGCGAACCGTGGCGAACGTATCGAGAACCCTACCGTCGGTGTTAGGCCTAGAAACCGGGCCATCCTAGGCACGCCGATCTGAGGTGTCAAGCGAGAACATCCCACCTCGGACTGCGCTCAACTACGCGAATCTGCGGAACAAAATGTCGCTCTGCGAGGCTGCGATTCCCTGTTGACAGGCGCCGTTGCGAGGCTAAGATGGCGCATCCTTGGTCACTCACCGGTCCTCGGCTTTGGCCGGACCGGACAGAAGGAGTTCTTTGATGAGCCCGAAACTGCGTGCCCCGTCTCGCCGCCTGCGGCCCGCCCTTCTTCGCGCCTCTCTGCTTGGCGCGGCTCTCCTCGCCCTCGCCGCCTTTGGCAGCATGGCCTGCGAGGACAACGGGATTGGCCGGCCTTGTGATGTGTTGGCCGATGCCGGCCAGACCCAGGCCGTCTACAACAACCAGGCTCTTGAGTGCCCGAGCCGCATTTGCCTGAAACCCGTTCGGGCGGAGTCGCTAACACAAGACATCGATACTGGCCCCTACTGCTCGGCGACCTGTTCAAAGGATAGTGATTGCGACGGACAAAAACGGGATAGCCATGACCCCCTCGACAAGCGCTGCACCAAAGGCTACGCCTGCGGCGTGGCCTTCGTGGTCGGCCCGCTCTGCTGCAAGAAGCTCTGCCTTTGCAAGGACTTCCTCGGAGATTCTCTGCAGACTCCTCAGACCTGCGAACCCAGTCTGAACAACGGCGGCACGGCCTGCGCGGAGTCGCTGTAGCGAACGGCAGGGGCGGGTGCCCACCGTGTCTGGGTCACCTTCCGCGGGACGCGCAGCGGTTGGCTCTCGCGCAGAGGATTTAGCTACTTCCCTGCTAGAGGCCCGTGGCTATCGCATCATCGAACGAAACTGGCGCCGTCCCGAGGGCGAGTTGGACTTGGTGGCAGATGATCGAGGCATCCTCGTCTTCGTTGAAGTTCGTTCGCGCACGGGCGAGGAACGCGGCCACCCTCTTGAGACGGTGAATGCCCGCAAGCGAGCCCGCGTCGTGCGCGCCGCTCGCCTTTACTTGGAAGCCGCCCAGCCCACCGCGACCGCTTTTCGTTTCGACGTCGTGGGGGTCACCTTCGCTGCTGACGGAGGTCAGCCCGCCATCACGCACCTGGAAGACGCGTTTCGCGTGGCCTAGGTGAGGGGCTACGCGCCGGACGCGTCGCTATCGGTGGCGGGAACGGGCTCTTCGGGAGCCATTCGACCGGTCTCGTCCTGCTCCACGATGCTGCGTTCGCCTTTGATACGCGCTGCGCGGCCTTGCAGATCCCGAAGGTAATTGAGCCGCGCGCGGCGTACCCGCCCGCGCTGCACAATCTCGATCTTCTCGATGCGGCTTGTGTGCAGAGGAAAGATACGCTCGACGCCCACGCCATACGAGATCTTGCGTACGGTGAACGATGCGCAAGCCGAACCCGAGCGCCGGTCGATGCACACGCCCTCGAACACCTGAACCCGCTCCTTGTCGCCTTCTTTGATCAGGGTATGCACCCTGACGCTGTCACCCGGTCGGAAATCCGGAATGTTGTCCCGCCGGTAGGAATTTTCGATCGCTCGTATCAGGGGGTGCGTGCTCATTGGTCCGCTCGATGCAGGGGCGTATTTACTACGCGGAAGG
>PMZX01000115.1 GCA_003170035.1 Myxococcales bacterium
AGGGGCGACCCGCGGCGGTCGCCCGCGCGGATTGGTCGATGGCGCGGCGGTGCCGTAGCCGCCGCGCACCGCAGAAGATTCGTGGTAGCCTGGAAATGCGCGGCTCAATGGCACATGTCGAAGTGCTCTCGGACGTCGAGCAGATGTCGGTGGAGTTCCACGGCATAGGCCGCCCCATCATGATCGAGGTGTTTCAGAAGCTGAGACGCATCTTCTACGTCGTGGATGTTCACTTCAACAACTCGAGCTGCGCCGACTTTTTCGCGACCGGCGACATTTTGGCGCCCTTTCCCGCCTACATCTTCGAAGTTCTCCTGGTCAACAAGCGACTGGGCATCCCCACCAACCCTCCGCGGCCCCCACCGGTCAACCCCCTGCACGTTCCCAACGTCGCTCGCCGCGGGCAGTGCCAGGTTCCCTGGGATTGAGGGTCAAGCTGCACGGGTGCGGGCTATTTGAACAGTTCAGCGCTCTGGACAAGGCTGCCGCCATCGTCTCCGCCGGCGACGAGTACCTTGTCATTCGCCACCAGGGTCGCCGTGGAATGGTACCTTGCCGTCGCCATGCTGCCGGTGGCTGTGAACGTCCCGGTTAACGGGTCGTAGATTTCCGCGCTCGCGCTATACGTGCTGCCACGTCCGCCGGCGATGAGCACCTCTCCGCTGGGCAACAACGCCGCAATGTGGCCGCCCCGTTTCGAGGTCATGTTCCCAGCAGGTGTGAATGTCCCGGTTCCCGGGTCGTAGATCTCCGCGCTGGCGATAACCCCGCTGGCGTCATCTTGGGTGAATCCGCCGGCGATGAGCACCTTCCCGCTCGACAACACCACCGCAGTGTGCTCCGACCTTGTCGCCGCCATGTTGTTGATGGCTGTGAATTTTGCCGTTACTGGGTCGTACAGCTCCGCGCTTGCGAGATACAGGTTGCCATCGTTTCCACCGGTGATGAGCACCTTCCCATTCGACAAAGCCGTCGCTGTGTGGCCGTTCCTTTTCGCGGTCATACCGCCGGTGGTGGCGGTGAATTTTCCGGTCCCTGGGTCGAATATCTCGGCGCTGGCGTAGGTCACGCTGGCATCGTATCCGCCGGTGACGAGGACCTTACCGCTGGACAACAGGGCGGCCGCGAGCCAGGTTCTCGTCGCGGACATGCTGCCTGTGGCAGTGAATGTCCCCACAACGGGGTTGTACAGCTCCGCACTGGCAAGATACACGCTATTGTTTCCGCCAGCCACGAGCACGCTTCCGTCGAGCAAGACAGTCGCAGTGTGCCCCCACCTCTGCGTGGTCATGTTTCCGGTGGCTGTGAACTTCCCGGTCGCTGGGTCGTATAAGTCAGCGGTATTGGGCGCCCCACCGCTTCCGCCCGCAAGCAGCACCTTCCCGCTCTGCAGCAGCACCGCTGGGTGATAGGCCCGCGAAGTGGTCATGTTCCCCGCCGAGGTGAACCCTCGTTGCAGCACCGTCACCTGCGCGGTTGTGGAATCGCCCGCTAGGTTGGTCACGGTGAGGGTGAACGTCGTGTCGGCGGTGAGGGCGCCAGTGCTCTTCCCGCTGCCGCCGCTGGTCACGGTGCCAATGTTGTGGTCCACCGTCCCTGTCGAGCCGGAGAAGACTGCCGTCAAGGTCGCACTGCCACCAGGGTTCACTGCCGCAGGGCTGGCGGAGAAGCTCGTGATCGATGGCAGAGACACCACTGTCACCGTCACCTGCTTCGATACCGAGCCGTTCAACGTCAGGGTGTAGGTCGTGGTCTGGGAAGGCGTGACCACCTGGGAGGTTTTGTTCAGGACCGAGCCAACACCTTGATCGATGGATAGGCTCGTCGTCGCACCAGTTACGTTCCAAGTGAGGGTGCTGCTTCGACCTGCCGAGATGGTTGCGGGCGAGGCAGTGAAACTGAGGATCGCAGGGGCGGGGCCTGTACCGCCGGTTGCCGTGACACCCCCGGTTCCGGCCGCACCCCCGGTTCCAGTGGNNCGGTTCCGATGGTACCTCCGGTGGCAGTCGCACCTCCGCTTCCGCCTGCGCCAACGCCTCCCGTGGCAAACGGCGCGTCGCGGGCATCCAAGCCGCCAGTCGCCGTGGGCCCATCGGTGACACCTGTCCCACCGGTTGCAGTCGGGCCGTCGCTTCCAGCAACACCTCCCGTCGCGATGGGCCCATCGGTGATACTTGCCCCGCCGGTTGCAATCGGGCCATCGCTTCCTGCAACGCCGCCTGTTGCAACGGGCGCGTCGCTGCTGCCCCCGCCACCCGTACCCGTGGCTCTCGCGCCGTCCGTGCCCCCCGCGCCGCCGGTATTCGCCACCTCGGCTGTGCCCGCGTCACCACCAGTAGGCCTCACGTCGCCTGCGGAGTCTGGGGTGTAGGAAGCGTCAACTCCCACGCCGGCCGCGCCATCGGCCCCGATCGCACCATCAGATAGGCCGCCGCTGTCGGGAGCCGTACCATTGAGCCAGCAAAGACGGCCCGCCCCGCAGACGTAGCCGTCGGGGCAATGCGAGGTGCATGGCAACGCGCCGTTTTTTGGATGCGGGTTATAGCCACAGGCCGCTGTTAGGGTAATCGCGGAGAGGCAGACAATGGCAAACAGGCCTCGCATCAGAACACCCCTTGCGCGGAGATTCCCGCCACGCCCGGCCCGACCATGGGCGTGACCCCAGCCAAGCTGCGGCCGGTGTCCGTCGACGGCCAACCCAGCCAATAGAGCAGGGCGCCGGTGGCGAGCGCCCCGGCCCCGACGCCGTAGAACACCCACTGCATGGTCTCGGCGTCCCTGCCTGCCTGATCGTCAGACGCCTTGGGTGTTTGCGAATTGGAAACTCGGTCCGAAAGCGACGTCGCTTGGGTGTAGTAGTAGATTGCGGTTGCGATGGAAGCCAGGCCAGCCGCGCCGCAGGCAATTCCCGCGATACGCAGGCCACGGCCCGGATGGCTCGGCTGCGCGGCGGCGCTGACCGGGGCAGCCTCTTCCACCGCGGCGGCTGCCGGCGGGAGTGCCGGTGTCGCTGGTGGCGAAGCCGGGGCTGGGGCGGGCGCTGGCGGCGGCAGATTGGGTACCGGGGTCAGCGGCGCGGGAGCGGTCTCGGCCGCGCCGGCCTTGAGCCTGGCTTCATTTTCAATGTCGCGAAGACGTGCCTCGACCTGGCGACGGTTGGGATCGTTGGGCGGCGCTTTCTTCAGGTATTGCTGGAAGAAATTGAGCGCCTCCGCGTTCTGGCCGAGCTTTCGATAGCACTGGCCGATGTTGAACAGGAAGGCCGGATCGGGTTGGGCGAGATAGGCGGATTTGTACTCAAGCAGGGCCTTGTCATACTCGCGAATGTCGTAGAGGCGCGTGCCGGTCTCGTAGTGCGCCTTTGCGGCCGCCTTGTCATTGTCACCGGCTTGCGCCGCCTGGCCGAAACCCGCAAGAGAGACTGCGAAGACCGCCCCCGCCAGCGAGAACCGCACTCGACACCATCGGGCAAGCACTGCCTTGAGCATGAGGCGGATGATACTACACCCGCACCCGCGCCGG
>PMZX01000353.1:0-18772 GCA_003170035.1 Myxococcales bacterium
TCGTCACCCACCCTGGCCGGGGACGTGCGGCCCACCGATGGGCGGTTTCACATTCTGGGGCTACGCGGCGATTTTGACATCACGCCCAACGTAAACCACATCACCTTCGTTCCAACCAAATCGCTGGCCGCGGGCGATACCCCCGAGCTCAACATCGACGCCACAAATCTCTATCCCGACGCTTCTGAGAACGAGCACACGGTTCAGATACGCATCACCGGCCCCATCAACCAGGCAGCCATTGACCTGTCGACCACCGACGGCCTCGACCGCAGCCAGACCCTGATGCTGCTGCTCTCTGGACGAACCACCGAGGACATTGGCACGGGAGCACGCACCATCGGCATCAACGCCCAGAGCGGAATCGACATGATGGGCCAGGCTTCGCGCGATGCCGTGTCGAACCTGGTCGAGCCCTACATCGACGATACCCTGCAATCTCTCACCGGCCACAAGTTGAATCTGCGTCCTACCGTGGGAGCGGACGGCTTCGAAGTGAAGGTGCTGGCGCGTGCGAGTCGCGAATTCACCCTGGAGCTGTCCTACCTGCGTGGTTTTCAGACCCAGGTACGCTACCGAGCCCAAGCCAATGCCTGGTTGCGCGACTACCTCACGGCCCGCCTGATTGGCGAGCAACTCAACTATTCGCCCCAGCAGGGCATTAACGATTCAGTGGGAAGTCTGAAATTGGAGATGACCATCGACTACCCAATCCGGTTCATGGGTCTGCCATGACCGAAATCCACCGAACTACTCTCTGACATCCGTGCAGGAACCCTTGTCGAGAAAGAGCACCCACCTTGCGCTTGCAGCGGTCCTGCTGGCCACCGGCCTTGCAGCCGGGGCGCGCGCGCAGGACGCGCCCTCGGTGCAGCGGGATGCGGCGGTGATGGCCCTGGCACCACACATCGTTTCGGTCTCGCTAGAGGGCTCGATCGATCCCCCCGGACGCGTCGAAAGCCTGGTGGCCACCATCGCCCCGTTGCATGCGCCCTTTGTCGAGTCCGGCGAAGCCGATCGGGTCGGGACACCTCTAGGGACGGTTCCCCGTCTCAAGAATCTGCTCAAAGCGGTGGGCTATCAGGCTGAGATTGCCGTCCAGACGGACGCCGGCGGAGTGCGCCTGCAGATTCGTCTGCGAGCCTTCGATCGCGTACGTCAGATCTTCGTTTCGGGCAACCAGCCCATCGTCCGTCCGGGCGTGCGCCAGGAAGAGATCCTCCGGCAGCTCAGTTTTCGCAACGGGCAAGTCCTGCCCCCGGCGGGAGAGCGGCGGGACACCTTTCTCGACGCGGAGGCTGTGCACGTGCGCGACTACCTGCACGCGCAGGGCTTTCAGGACGCAGAAGTACACATCGTTGAACACAGCACCAACAAGGTTCCGGCCAGGGTCAACTTGGACGTACGCGTGAAGCCAGGGCTGGGCTATCCCTTGGGCAAGATAAGCGTGACCGGCAGCCGCGCCATTTCCGTCGGCGATATCGCGGACAGCTTTCGCCACCTGGATTGGCACTTTTGGCGCTGGCCGTGGCTGCGCCACGAACTATTTCGCCGCAACGTCTTGCGCATCGACGAGACTGCTCTCGCCCGGCGCTACGCCAAGCTCGGTTATCCCGGCGCACGTGTCACCGATGACTTTGACCCCAATTCGAGCGTGGATCACAGCGAGAAGGAGGTGCACCTGGGCATCCAGGTCAAAGAGCGCCGGCGCATCGAGCTGGCCTTCGAGGGCAATCACTCACGGTCCGCGGGCGCGCTGACGGGCGACGTCGCCGCCCTGGCGCACGGCGTGTACGACGACGTTGACGCGGCCGAGGGTGCAGAAACGCTCGAGAAGGCGTACCGCGAGCGGGGCCACATGCTGGTCAAGATTACCTGGCGGCGCGACCGTATCGACGAGGACGCCGACCGCATCGTCTTCACCATTGACGAGGGCCCGGTTCTGAAGGTGCGCAGGGTGGAGTTCGTGGGCAATCACAAGGTGTCGTCTTCCACCCTGGCGGAAGAGATTCGAACCAAAGAGTTCCCGTTTCTGGGCTTCCTCGGCTTGGGCGAGGGCGGGTTTGCGACCCCACGGCAGATCGAACTCGACGTGCAGAGCCTGGCCGACTACTACGAGAGTATCGGTCGTCCGGGAAGCAAGGTGCGCGCTGAGATTGCGCCAGCGCCGGGCGAGTGGCGGCCGGCACCTACGGGGCCCAAGGCGGTCATCCCGCACGAAGAAGAGGCGGTTTGGCGAAAGTCCAAGGCACTTTACCTACGATTTCTCATCGAGGAAGCCCCCCTGGTGTGGGTGGCGGACATGCGTTTCGTATCCACCGACCCCGCCCTGCCTGTGCCTCGCGACGACCTGTTCTTGCGCAAGTCGCTGCGTACGGTGATAGGAGCGCCCTACCAACCGGCGGTCGTGCGCCGCGATGAAGAACGACTCAAACGCCTGATGGGGGACGAAGGTTATCGCAACGCCACCGTCGAGTCCCATATCGAGCGAGAGGGCGATCACGTCACAATCGTGTGGAACATCAAGCTGGGTTCGCAGGTGCACGTGGGCCCCGTGTTCCTGCGGGGCAATTTCCTGACCACGGAAGGCACCATCATGACCTGGGCCGAGCTGCGTCCGGGTTCCTTGCTGACCACGCGGGCCGTGGAACGGGCCCAGCGCAATTTGGCCATGATCCAGCTATTCAACAACCCGAACCCGGTCAGCTTTCCCAGCGAAGGCCCACAGCAACCGGTGGTTCCCATGGTGGTCGAAGTGGAAGAACGACACGACCATTTCGGCATCGTAACCATCGGTGGGGGCATCTCCACCGACCAGAAATCGCCCACCTCCAGTTTCCCCGTGGGCGGATACGCGGCACTGGGCTACGAACACCGGAACCTCTTCGGTCACGGCTGGACCTTTACCGCGCAGACTGCCCTTGGCCTCTCGCTATCCCGCGTGAACGCAAGCTTCCTGGATCCCCGCTTTTTCAGTTCGCTTTTTCGCTTGGAGATTGGTGGCAACTACCTACGCCAAGCCACGGTGCGACTGGGCGATCTGCGTTCCGGCGCAACCTTCATCGGATTTGCTCGCGAGATGTACCCCGGCCTCGATGCCAACGTTCGCTACAACTTCCGCGACACCTTCCACTCCGAGTTTCTCGCGCGGGGTGCGGGTGCCGACGAGGATGAACGCACGGTCAGCATTGGCACCATCGCGGGTAGCCTCAGCACGAGCATCGAGTGGCAGCGTCTCGACAACACCCTGGTGCCGACCCGCGGCTTCAAGGTCGGCGTGGGCGCCGAGCTGGCCCTGCCCCGATTTTCCTTCGACCTGGGGTCTGACTCATTCGTCAAGCTCAGCGGCCATTCGTTCTCGGTGGTGCCGCTCTTACCGTGGCTCAGTCTGCGCCACAGCCTGCGATACGATCAAGGGTTCCCTCTGCAGGGCGCATCGCTTTTGCCCAGGGTGGAACGCTTCTTCGCCGGCGGCGACACGACGGTTCGCGGATACGATCTGGACCGCCTCCTGACCGAGACGGTGTACACGCCCATTGCGCCGGGGCTGGTCGGCATCCAGTACCAGCCGGTCGGCGGCAATCTGCGAATCGTACAAAACATCGACCTGCAGTTTCCCATCGTGCGTCCCTGGTATGGATCCGTGTTTCTCGATAGCGGCGTGGTCGCATTCTCATTCGACGGCCTGTCAGCCTCGGCCTTTCGTCACGGTCTCGGTTTCGCGCCCTTTGTCTTCAAGTTGCCAATCGGCGACCTGAGTTTGGCCTTTGCGATACCGCTCAACCCGAAGCCCGGTGACAGCTCATGGCGGTTCCATCTGAACGTCGGGTTGATGTTCTAGGCGGCGCCCCGCGGGGACGACGAGACGATGGGGAAGCATCGGCGTCGCGATCTATACTGTCCGCGCTGTGCCTATACCGCCTGCCCTGCTCGATCTGCCACCGGCTTATGCAGCGAGACCGGCTGGGCCGGAGGCGAGGGTAGTGTCGGGCCCAATCACGCCCAGGCGGGTGGGACTGCTGCTGTTCGCGTCCGGGCTGTCAGCTCTGGTCTACCAGGTGGCATGGCTACGGGAGTTTCGTCTGGTATTCGGTGCCAGCACCGCAGCGACCGCGGCGGTGTTGGCCGTATTCATCGGGGGACTTGGCGCAGGAGGTTTATTGATCGGACCACGCGCCGATCGGTCGCCCCGGCCCCTCGGCCTGTACGGGGCGCTGGAACTTGGCGCCGCACTTCTTGCGGCCCTGTCTCCTTTCTTCCTATGGTTGGTACGCACGGCGTACGTCGAGTTCGGCGGGAGCGCACGGTTGGGACTCTTTGGAGGGACCGCGCTGCGCATCGCCCTATGCGCTTTGGTGCTCGGGGGGCCCACTTTGCTCATGGGGGGCGCCATGCCCGCTGCTGTCGCCGCTGTGGAGGTGGATGAAGACGTAGGCCGCCGCCGGCTGGCCATGCTCTACGGACTGAACACGCTGGGTGCTGTTGTAGGCTGTTTGCTCGCGGATTTCGTGTTGCTCGAGGCCTTGGGCACGCGGAAGGCGTTGTGGTGTGCCACCGCGCTCGGCGCCAGCGTTGCGCTTTGTGCTTTGGCCTGGTCGCGAAGAGCGCCGGCTGTCCACACCTCGGATCGGCGGGCCGACGACCGCGCAGACGCGAATGTCGGAGCCGCGCCAGGTTTCGTCCTCTTCGCTGCCGGGGTTGTGGGTTTCGCCTTCTTTCTCATGGAGTTGGTGTGGTACCGCATGCTCGGGCCCCTTCTCGGGGGGACCGTTTTCAGCTTTGGAATCATCCTGGCGCTGGCTTTGCTCGGCATTGGTCTGGGCAGTTCCTTTCACGGCTTCCTCGAATCTCGCGCCGGTTCGCCTGCGACCTTGCTGGGCTTCGCTGGCATCTGCCTGGCCGAAGCCGCGGCCATCGCGTTTCCCTTCGCAATCGGCGATGGGGTGGCCTTGCTCACCCTCTTCCTGCGCCCTCTCGGGGGTGCTTTCGGTTTCTGGGGTCATGCCGCAGTCTGGGTTGTCGTGGCTGGCCTGGTGGTCTTGCCCGCGGCCATCGCTTCTGGCATTCAATTCCCCGTGCTCATCGCTCTGCTCGGGCGCGGCCGAGTTGGAGTGGGACGCCAGACCGGGCAGGTCTATGCGGCAAACACCCTGGGAGCCATTGCCGGATCCCTGGCAGGCGGGTTCGGTCTCATCCCTCTTCTGACCGCACCTGGCTGTTGGCAGCTCGTTGCTGGCATGCTCGCGCTCCTGGGACTGGTGTCTAGTCTGCTTGGACTTCGACAAAGCGAACGCGGAGCGACCTTGCGCAGGACGCTGCCATGGCTCGTCGGAGCTGCCGCCATCGCGGTCTTGCTCTGCGCGCGGGGACCCACGGCAGTCTGGCGACACAGTCCCATCGCGGTAGGTCGTATCGACCCTGGCTTGCTGGCCAATCCGACCGCACGCCGAGACTGGGAGAATGGCGTACGTCGGTCCATCGCCCGCGAGGAGGAGGGGGTGGAGAGCAGTGTGGCGCTCGAACGAGCGACCGGCTACGCCTTCATTCTCAACGGCAAGACCGACGGACACGCCCGCATGGACGCCGGAACGCAGGTGATGGGGGGCCTCATCGGAGCGTTTCTGCATGGGCATGTGCGACACGCATTCGTCATCGGCCTAGGCACGGGCAGTACCTCGGGCTGGTTGGCAGCCATCCCCTCCATCGAGCGAGTGGACACAGTCGAACTCGAGCCGGCCATCTTGCAGGTCGCGCGCGCCTGCGCCGCAGTCAACCACGACGCCATGGAGAATCCCAAGCACCGGGTGATCGTCGGCGACGCGCGCGAAACCCTGCTCGCAAGGGGCGAGGCCTACGACATCATTGCCTCCGAACCTTCGAATCCCTACCGCGCGGGAATCGCCAGTTTGTTCACGCGCGAGTACTACCAGGCGGTCGAGCACCGCCTGGAGAAGGGCGGCATCTTCTTGCAGTGGGTGCAGGCCTACGCCATAGACGGACAGACCCTGCGCACGATCATGGCCACCCTGGCCGGGGTCTTCCCCTACGTGGAAACATGGGTCATGGCTCCGGCGGATCTGCTTCTGGTCGCCACGCGCGAGCCGCTGGTTCACGACGTCGCTATCCTGCGCACTCGGATGGAGGAAGAACCCTTCCGCAGCGCCATTCTCGGGGCATGGAGCACGACCAGCCTGGAAGGAGTCCTCGCCCACCATGTGGCGCGGCCGTCCTTTGCGCGCCGGATTGCCGAGCTAGAAGGCCCCCGCATCAACACCGACGACCGCTCCTTCGTCGAGTTCGGATTTGCACGTGCCCTTACCGGCACGCGTGCCATTCACGCACGCGATGTGGCGGCCCTGGCGCGCGCGCGCGACGAACATCGCCTTTTGTTCACCAGAGGTGACGCGGACCCGGCCCGAATCGACGATGAGAGGGTGGCGTTCGATGTGTCCCTGGGATTGCCCCCATCCATTCCGGCTGACAGCACCAACGAGCAACGCGCGCGCTATGCGGCGCTAAGCGAATGGATAGCCAGCCGATATGGGAATGCTCTGGCCAGTTGGCGTCGGCAGACGTCGGAACCACGGAATCCCGTCGAGATGATGGTGCTGGGTGATGGCCTCGCCGAGACCGTCGATCCGGAGGCACTGCGCGTGGCGGAACTTCTGCACCCGCTCTGGCCTGCCGTCGCAGACGGGATTCTGGCCCGCTACTTCTATCGCCAGGGCAATCTCGAGGAGGCGAGTCGTTTCTTCGAGGCCAGTCTGGTCGCGTATCGCAGCGATCCCTGGCCGCCTCCCAACTTCATGCTGCGAACCCTCAACTTGGCCGTCGAAGCCGTCCGGCGACGCCCACAGGACGTCCGACGCCTGTTTGGTGTGCTCTCGGTTCCATTCGCCGTGCGCATGATGGATGAGTCGCGGGCTTCAGCTTTGGTTTCTCTGGCCCAGGCGCTGCCACCAGGGCCGGGGTGTGCGCAGGCGTTGTCCCTCTTTGAACCTGATGTTCCTTGGAAGGCGGACTTTCTGGCCTTTCGCCTGGGCTGCTACCAGGCCCTGGGCATGGACCTTGCGGCCGATGCCCGGAAAGACCTGCGCGGCTTCATGAAACAGAACCCGGCGCAGTTCTCGCCTCTCCTGACTGATGGTCGTGTCCAGAAGTGAGCGAGCAGCCTATCGCTGCGCCACGTACGCAATCACGCCGTGCTTCTTCTCAAAGGCCGCCTTCCCGGCGAACGCATCCTTGGACGTGGCGAAGTCGCCCACGCGCACGCGGTACCAGGTGCCCTTACCCGGGATCTCGGACACCACGAGATAGGTCTTCTCCGAGCCGAATTTCGCGGCAAAGCGCTCTGCCTCACCACGGTCTTGGAACGAGCTGAGCTGTAGGGTGAAGTGCACCTTACCCTTGGCCGAATCGGTGGCCGCTGCGCCGATCACCGGAACTGGAGCGTTCTTCGCTGGCGCAGCCACCGTCCCGGCGGGCTGCTGCGCAGTCGGCACCGCAGCCATGACCTTGCTCGGCGCGGGCGTGGACGCGCTTGTCGGGGTGGCTGCGGCCTTTCCGGCACCGGGCGCGGTCTTGGTCTCCGTGACCTTTGCGGGCTTGGCCGGCGTGCTCTCGCGCAAGGCAACTGGCTTGCCGTTCGCCTTAGTCGAGGCCTTGTCAGGCGTGGCCGCGGCTGCCTGGCTTGGCTCGCCGTTCTTGGCCGGTGGCTTGCCGTTTTCGACAGTCTTGCCAGGCTCATTCTTGCCGGAATCCGTGATCTTGGGCTCGACGAGTCTCAGGTCGGTCTTCTTCGCGCCGTTCTGAGCGTTCTTGCCCCCGAACAGGGCCTGGGGAAAGGTCACAGCCGGCGTCTGGGTGGCCCGGGGCGTGGTCGCGACCTTGTCGAGCAAGGCCAGCGGGTCCTCTACCTCGGGCGCGACCGCACGGCCCCGTGATTCCAGCCGTTTGCCCACCACGACGCCCAGGACGAACAGCAGGCAGGCCACCAGCGCGCTGCCAAAGAACAGAAAGAAGACTTGGCGGTTGTCGAGGCGGACTTCGATCTTGTCCCGCCAGCGTTCGACGTCGCGAAGGCCTCGTTGATCCATCGCTGCTCCAGAAGTGTAACCCATGCTCTGCTCCTGCGAAAAAGGTGGACGCCGCGCTGAGGCGCTATGCCGCCTCCTCGCCTTCCTCGCCCATGCGTTTCATGACGGTCGGCGCCGAAACCCCGACCAGGCCCAGCGCGGTCTCGAGCACCTGTCGGATGGCCTCGACCCAATGCAGGCGCGCTGCGGTTTTCTGCCAGTCCCAGGTCACGCGCCAATCGCCCACGCGCTGGGGCTCCTGGGGAAGAACCGGGTCGTGGTGGACCTTCTGCAGCCGCGTGTAGGCGCTCTGGAATTCGCCCGCCAAGTCGCCGATAAACGACACCAATCGGTGCGGCTCGCGCGCCACAGCCGCATCTTCGACGAAGTCCGGGAAATCCGACAGCCGGCGTAGCAAGGTAATTTCCTCCGGCAAGCTCAGCCGAGCAAACAGTTCAGCCGTGGGCGGCAAGCGTGGCGCTTCCAACTCAGCCGCGCGCCGCAACAACGAGGCGCACCGGGCATGGGCGTACTGGGCGTAGTACACGGGGTTATCCATCGACTGGCGCTTAGCCAACTCAAGGTCGAACTCCAGCGGCGTGTCATGGCGGCGCATCAAATAGAAGAAGCGCGTGGCATCGCGGCCGATCTCGTCGATCACTTCGTCGAGGGTGACGAACTCCCCTTCCCGCTTGCCCATGGCCACCGGTTTGCCGTCGCGCAATAGGCTCACCATCTGGATAAGCAGCACAGACAGCCGGTTCGGATCATGCCCGAGTGCCTTGAGGGCCGCCTGCATGCGCGGCACATGGCCGTGGTGATCGGCGCCCCATATGTCGCAGAGTTCGTCGAACCCGCGTTCGATCTTCTTGCGGTGGTACGCGATGTCTGCCAGCAAATAGGTGGGCAATCCGTCGGACTTGAGCACCACCCGGTCTTTGTCGTCACCCCACAGCACGGTGGTTTTCAGCCAAACGGCGTTGTCACGCCGGTCGATGAAGCCGGCTTGTTCGAGCGCGGCCAGGGTGCTCGACACCTCGCCGCTGTCGTGCAGGGCCCGCTCGCTCTGCCACACGTCGAAGGTGACATCGAACCTGGCCAGGGTGCTGCGGACCATGTCCATGCAACGGCTGATGGCAAACTGCTTGATGGGCTCCATGTCTGTCGGAGGCTCGACACCGACGAAGCGCCCCGCCTCGCGCTCCAGCAACTCGCGTCCCAGATCCCGGATGTAGTCACCGCGGTAGCCATTCTCGGGAAACGCCACCTCGGGCACGATCACGCCGGTCCAGTCCTCACCCTTTGCAGCTTCCATGTAGCGGGCCCACACCGAAAGCGCCAGCATGGCAACCTGGTTGCCGGCGTCGTTGACGTAGAACTCGCGCAACACATCGTAGCCTGCGAAGCGCAGCAGTCGGGTCAGCGAATCGCCGACCGCGGCGTGCCGGCCATGGGCAAAATGCAGCGGACCCGTCGGGTTGGCGGACAGGTATTCGACCAGGACACGCGGCGACGGCTTTGCCTCTCCCTGTCCCCAGCGCCCTTGCGCGGCCAGGATGTCGAGGAGCCGTCGCTGCCAGAACGCATCGGACAGGCGGACGTTGACGAAACCAGGACCCGCCACCGAGACCTCCGAGAGGTCTTCGCCGCCCGCGGCCAGCAGGTGCTTGACGATGATCTCCGCCAGAGCGCGCGGCTGCTTGCCAGCTGCCTTTGCGAGAGCCAAGGCAGCGTTGGTGGCGTAGTCGCCGTGCTCGGGGCGCTTGGGCCGCTCGACCGGAACGCTGTCGGGACCAGTTGGCAGACCGGCCTCGCGCTTCGCCTGATCCACTGCAGTCTGGAGAAGAGCGCGAACCCTGCTTCGAACACTGGAGGTCATTTACCTACACTGTAGGGTCAAGTCGCACCACCTGTCAATTTCAGCTTAGCGCCCCGGGAATTGCGCTCCTCTGCGCTACTGAATCTGGAATGGCGTGGTGCCGCTCTGGGCCGGGTCGAAGGTGACAAGAGCGCTGTCGGTCTTGCGAGCGTTGATGCGCACGATCTGACCGCGGCTGTTGGGTGTGAGCGCGGTGCGCCCCTGGTCCAGCACGTAGACATACGGATACGAGACCTGACTGGTTGAGTCGGTCATCAAGGGACTTTCGGGTAGCTTGGTCGGCCCGGTGAAGATGCGGATGGGCTGGGTCAGGGCGATTTCGTACGACGGAACTGCGACGCTCGCTGGAATGTAACCGCCGATGAGGTTCAGACGCGTGGTCAGGCTGTCTCCGCCATATTGATCGAGGTTGGTGAGGACGAAACGCATCTGCGGATTTTGGAAGATGGCCTTGATTGGTTGGATGGTCGCGCCGGTGCCGGCCCCTGCGTCGCCAGATCCGGTGCTCGGGGTCGCGCCGGAAACGAACTCGTCGTAGTTGAGGTCTTGGAACAGGCACGGGTTTGGTCCCGGGGGCGAGACCAGTGAGTAGGGAGGGTTGGCTTTGGGTTTCCCGTCTGCCGCCGCCGGCAGCGGCGCGTGCCCAAACAACGCCATTTCCGTGTTCGTCGTGTCGGTCGAGTGCGTTGCAATATCCCCGATCGGCACGACGCCGTCGATGGTCGCGCACATGGGGGCCGACAGCGGGATCCGGTCGGCCAGGGCTGGATCGCGGTTGGGATCGAGCTGGCACTGGCCGTTGATCACCGTCGTGGTCTTGAGATCCGGTAGCGAACTGCCCGAGATCAGGAAGCTGGTACCGACATTCACGTGGTAACGATTGCCCGGCTGAGGCCAGCAGGCAAGATTGAGGGGCGGCGCCTCGACGCAGTACTTTCCCGGCCCCGGCCGAGCCTCCGTGTCGCTGGGCAACCGAGGCCCGAGAGAATTGGGAATGGTCTCGCACACGAAGCCCGGGCGGCAGTCCCGGTCGCTATCCTGCGTCGCCGCGGCATCCGGCGTCGGCGCCCCAGACGGTGTCAGGTAGCCGCACGCTTTCACGCAACGCTTGAAGTTCTCGCCTGGCCACACCTGCTGCCACTGGAAGCCCTTGTGGGCGGCGGTGGGCTGGCATTCGGCGTCTTTCGCGGCCACGCGATTGAGCGCGGTCTTGGGCACTTCGTCCAGGTGGAGCCCGAGCGTCAGGCGCGTAGGCGTGGCCGCGGTGATCTCGTATCGGCGCCGGCTGCCCATGAAGCGGGCACAGGTGTCGACCACATCCTGCGCAGCCGTCTTGGGCAGGCACAGGCCGGTTGCACCCCCAATCGGCTGATGGCAGGAGAAGTAGTCCTGCGGGCTGCAGTCGGTATCGGCGGTGCATCCCGGCAAGACAACCAGATCGCCGGGCAGCACACCCTTCGCGCAGAAGTCAGCCCCCACGTCGTCCAACTCACCAGCCGGCGAGCCCACCGCGGCTGGGGACTGGAGAGTCCCGGAACTCCGCGTGGTGTCGGGGAGAGCGGCCTCCCAGGCGATGGTGAATGTGCGCGATACATAGGTCGCCTGATACGGGAAATTCACCCAATAGTTCGTGGTGGCGTTGACCGAGTTTCCGCTGAAGGGCGTCGTCGTATCATTCTCGACTTCCTCCAGCCGGGGGCCGCTCGTCGAAGAGAGAATGGGCGTGGTGGGAAACAGGAGGTCGGATGCTACCGGCGTGCGCAGTGGTGGTGTGGAGGATAGGCCCAGCGTGTCCGCCGTGGACTGGCCAGTTGACCGGATCTCGCGGAATGAATGCGTGAGCGTACTGTTTTCGTTGGTGGGCGCGAGGTTGAGAATGTAAACAGCGTCATTCGAGGCCAGAAGGAACGCAAATTGCCCGGCCAGCGCCTGTGGGTTCTTGCTGATGCCAGTCGGGTCCACCGGCAAATCGACGACCGCGATGTCGCGCGCGATAGGAGGCGCTGCGGTCCGTACCGCAGGCGTAGGAATGCGAATTCCAGGGCCGTGGGCCAGCGGCCGCCGGGCCTTGGGGTTGACCGGGAAGCACCCGGTGTTGTCCGGCAAATTGGCAAGTGCGGGCTGGGCGTTTACGTCGCATTCCTGCTCGGGCTGCACCCCGTCCCCGACGTTCACCACGCGGACTGATCCGTCGCGCGCGAAGGCGTAGAGGAAATGACCCCTGCCCTCTACGAAGCTGCCCTGACGGTCGATCACGCTGCCGTCGGTCAAGGTGATCTGCGTAAGCTTGAAGGGATCGACTGACAGGCGCAGGCGATCGATCCCGATTGCCCCTGGCTCGAGCGCGATGCGCCCGCCGCCAGCCGGTATGACGAAGACTCCGTTTGTGATATCGATATCCAGTGCCGTGAGATAGTCGTCGGCGGCGCTGGCCCCCACGTACACGCGGTTGATGTCAGGACGCAGGGCCAATGCGCTCACACGCAGAGGCGTACTCGTCTGCAAGCCCGCATCGCCCTGGTCGACTCCGCCCGCGTCTGCAAGCGCGGCAGGCACCTCCCCATCATCCACGGCGGTCCCTGCTTCTGAAGCGGAAGACGGCGAGCAGTCTGTCGGACAGTTCGGTTCGCGTCCCGCAGGAACAACGCCGTCAGGGCGAATGAAGATCGAGTCCTGGATCAAGCCCGACGGCATGTCGAGCAACGCAACCAGATCGCAGGACGGGAAGGTCACCAGAGCCGCGGGAGCTTGCTCGCTCTGGCACTGCCGCCCAGGCGCAATGCTGGGCTGCAGAAAGACGATTTCCTTTGGAGAGGCGTTGAGCAAACGCCCGGACTTGGTTTTCGGCGCCACCCGCGTCACCGGATTGCCATCTACGGTGGAGGGCACGGCTGACCCGAACTGCGAACGCAGCAGGAGCGACGGATCGACCAGCCCGAGATCACAGGAATCGCGGTTTGCGCTGACGATCCAGCAGCCATCCGCACTGGCAGCCAGCGCCTCGGGCATGGAACCGACGGGCACCATGTTGAAACCAAATACGCCCGGATCGAGGTCGATAAGACGGCCCTTGTCGAGATCCACCGCCGCCATCTCCCCGCGGGCCGTGTTGGTCACCAAGGCAAACGTGCCGAACTGCCGCGACGACGAGCCGGCCGGCTGGATGACGGGGTCCTTCTGTCCCGGCGGGTGGCAGACACTCATAGGCTGGCCGGAAAGGGTTCCGGCGCCGGGATCAACAATCGCCAGGCATACGAAACCCATGTCGCCAGGTCGCTCGAGGTTGCGCGCGGGAATGACGGTTGGCGTGGCACCGCATGCGCTGAGCAAACCAGCGAGGACAATCGTCAGACCGACTTGCGATCTCATTGTGTCACCGCGTGCGGGAAACCAAGTCGCTGCACGACCGCGTATTCCGTCGGGCTTCCCGGATCAAGGTCGATCACCGACAGGTTATTGTCCGCGTAATCGGCCACGAACGCGATCGTCGGATCGGTGGGTGAGAACCTCAGGGCCGTGGGCCCGTGGCCGACCTCGATGATGGCCACGACCAGGAGGGCCTGCGGGTCAACCACGTAGATCTGGCCCCCTTCGAAGCATGTGATGTAGAGCAAACTCCCTCGGCCGGCATCGTGAAACTGCATCTGGTTCGGCCCGCTACAGACCTCGAGAATGGCGCTGGGCCGGTTGCTGGGTTCGCCGTTCTGGTCCGGTCGCCGGTCGAGCACGACCAGCGCTGCCGGATTGCTGGAAGCAGATGCTTCGGGCGTGTTGCGATGAAGAACGTAGGCCTGAGTCCCGTCGGGCGAGAGAAGAAAACCACGTACGTCCGTACCCGAAGGCAAGAACACGGACGACGTGATCTGCTCGCCCGAGACCAAGGAAAGGTCGCGCGAAGTCGGGTCGTTGATATCGCAATGTTGCCACGCCGACGCCGCTTGCTGCCCAGCCGTTTGGCACTGCTGCAACACCATCCCGGTGATGTCGGCGCTGGCGCGCGCAACCGCGTAGAGCACGCCGTGGGGATTCCCGGGCTTGTCCAGCGTCATGGCCGTGACACCCTGGGCCGTACTGGTCGGGAACACGACCCGGGCTATCGAGTTGATGACGTTGGGTGCGCGGCGGTCAAGGAGGCTGCCGATACCGTTGGGCGCCTGGGTGTCGAGATCGCTGCCGATGTTGATGGTCGAAATGCCACCACCCACGATCTGGCGGTTCACCGTGATGGTCAGGTGGCTGACGTACAGAATCCCCAAGTCCTGATCGAGGGCCAGAGAATGAGGCTCTTCGGGTAGAACATTGTCCGTCGTGGCCGCACCACCCGGGCGGCGAACGCGCCAGTTGTCGTCGCAGAACGGATTGCGAAGTTGCGGGTCCTCAGCGGATCGCGGTCCGTTGCAGCGCAGATGCACAGATCCGTTCGGGTGGGTGACGTCGACGAATGTGACTGATGGTTCGGCGCGAACCACAATGAAGATGCGGCGTACCAGTTCGCCCTCCGCGCCTTGATAGGTCTGGATGGCCGCATCACCACCGAAGCTGCCAATCTGCACCGTGGCGTCGGCTTGCGCGTACGCCCGCTCGTTGCAGTTGAGTACGTGCGGCTGGAGCAGATCAAGGCAGCAGAACTCGTTCGAAGTGCCGGCAAGGGTTTCCGGCGCCGTGTCGTCGGTGAAATGGGTCGTACGGCACTGGGACCACGACGCCAAGCCTCGATCGGCCTTCGCCTTCTGCAAGTCAATCGCGAGCAGGGTCCCCGCGTTGAAGCGAAGGTCGTTATTGGAATTGATCACGTAGAGCCAGTTGCCATCGGGGTCAACCGCCAGGCCGCCTGGCAAGAAGATCTGGTCCACGGGCGGATTGATCCCGGCCTGGCCCAGGCCGCAACCAGCTCCAGCCAAGGCAAGGGCGGCAAGCGCGGAGAGCCAGAAAATCGAAACGCGGCCGACGGGGGATCTCATCGAAAGAAATCCCCCGTCGGTAAGTCGCATCTGCCTGATGTTTCTCTCGGTGGTGGGCGGCGACTCACTACTTCCTGAGCACGGCTTGCGCGGCCGCCAGGCGCGCGATGGGTAGACGATACGGCGAACAGGACACGTAGTTGAGACCCAACTCGTCGCACAGCATGACCGAGCTTGGATCGCCGCCATGCTCGCCGCAAATGCCGATCTTGATGTTGGGCCGCGTCTTGCGACCAGTAGCGACAGCCAGACGCATGAGCTGGCCCACGCCGTCTCGATCCAGGCTGACAAACGGATCGACGTCGTAGATGTCCTTGGCCACGTAGTCGGCCAACACCTTGGGCACATCGTCTCGCGACAGACCGAACGTGGTTTGCGTCAGGTCGTTGGTGCCGAACGAGAAGAACTCGGCGGTCTCGGCGATGGCGCCCGCGTTGAGCGCCGCGCGCGGCACCTCGATCATGGTGCCCACCAGGTACTTCAGCTTGCGCCCTCTCTCCTTGAAGACCTCAGCAGCCACACGGCGGACGATGGCTGCCTGGTGATCGATCTCTTTCTTGCTGCCCACCAGCGGAATCATGATCTCCGGCTCGACCACCGTGCCCTCGGCGGCCACATCACAGGCGGCCTCGAAGACTGCGCGCGCCTGCATCTCGGTGATCTCGGGGTACGAGATGCCGAGACGGCAACCGCGGTGGCCGAGCATGGGGTTGGACTCCTTCAGATCGTTGATGCGAGCCTCGATGGCGGCCACCGTCTTGCCCGTGGCTCGCGCCAGCTCCAGCACGCCCGCCTCGTCATGGGGCAGGAACTCGTGCAGCGGCGGATCCAGGGTCCGGATGGTCACCGGCCGCTTGCCCATGGCGCGGAAGATTCCCGCGAAGTCCTCCCGTTGCAAGGGCAACAGCTTCTCCAGTGCCTTGCGCCGCGCGGCCTCGTTCTCGGCCACGATCATCTCGCGCATAGGGCCGATCTTGCCCTCGCCGAAGAACATGTGCTCCGTGCGACACAATCCGATGCCTTCGGCGCCGAACGCCACCGCGGCGGTAGCCTGGTCGGGCTGGTCGGCGTTGGCGCGCACGTGCAGGCGACGGATCTTGTCCGCCCAGCCCAGCAGACGGGCGTAGCGCTGGTAAGCCGGCGCGTCCGCCGCAGCCAGATTCTTCTCGATGAGCACGCGGATGACTTCGGAAGGCGTGGTGTCCACGCGACCGTTCATCACCTCACCGGCGAAGCCGTCGATGGAGATCCAGTCACCCTCGTGCAGCACCACCGGACCGCGGGCTGTATTCACGCTCATGGTTCGGTTGTGGTAGTCGAAGCTGACAGCGTCGCAGCCCACGATGCACACCTTGCCCATCTGACGAGCCACCAAGGCGGCGTGCGAGGTCATGCCGCCGAACGCGGTCAAGAAGCCCTCGGACGCATTCATTCCGCGGATGTCCTCGGGTGAGGTTTCGTGCCGGCAGAGGATGGTCTTCTCGCCGCGGCCGGCCCATGCCTCGGCATCCTCGGCAAAGAAGACGATGCGACCCGTGGCAGCGCCGGGACCAGCCGGCAGGCCCTTGGCCAGAAGCCGTCCTTCCTTCACCGCGGCCTGCTTGGCAGCCGTCTCGAACACTGGGCGCAGAAGTTGATTGAGCGCCTCAGGTTCGACGCGACGAAGAGCCTCTTCCTTGGGAATCAGCTTCTCTTCCACCATTTCGACCGCGATGCGCACGCTGGCAAAGCCCGTGCGCTTGCCGTTGCGGCACTGGAGCATGAACAGCTTCGAGTTCTCGATGGTGAACTCGATGTCCTGCATGTCCTTGTAGTGCTTTTCCAGCTTCTTGCGAATATCGAGCAGCTGCTTGTAGGCCTTGGGGAAGGTCTTCTCCAGCTCGATGATCTTCTGCGGCGTGCGGATGCCGGCGACGACGTCCTCACCCTGCGCGTTGATCAGAAACTCACCGTAGAATTCATTCTCGCCGTTGGCCGGGTTGCGCGTGAAGCACACACCGGTCGCCGAGTCCTCGCCCTTGTTGCCGAAGACCATGGCCTGCACGTTGACCGCGGTCCCCCAGGAAGCCGGAATGTTGTTCAACTTGCGGTAGGCGTTGGCGCGGTCATTCTCCCACGAGCTGAACACTGCCATGATGGCGCCACGGAGTTGGTCGTGAGGGTTGGTTGGAAACTCGACGCCCTTGCGGCGCTTGATCTCGGCCTTGAACTCTTCAACCAGTTCTTTCAGCGCCGAGGCGGGGAGCTCGGAATCAACCTGGACCCCGAGCGCCTTCTTCTTTGCGGTGAGAATGACCTCGAAGGGGTCGTGATCTTCCTTGCGCTCGGGCTTCATGTCCAACACCACGTCGCCATACATTGCGACGAAGCGGCGGTAGCTGTCGTAGGCAAAGCGTTCGTTGCCCGACACTGCGGCCAGGCCCTTGGCGGTTTCGTCGTTGAGACCGAGGTTGAGGATGGTGTCCATCATGCCGGGCATGGAGGCGCGAGCGCCCGAGCGCACGGAAACCAGCAGCGGGTTCTTGGGGTCGCCGAACTTGTTGCCGAGCAATGCTTCCATCTTGACGACGCTGGCGCGCACCTCGTCCTCAAGCCCTTTGGGCAGCTTGCGTCCGCTGGCATAGAACTCGGTGCACACATCGGTGGTGATGGTGAAGCCAGGCGGAACCGGCGCACCGATGTTGGTCATCTCGGCGAGGTTGGCACCCTTTCCGCCGAGAAGATTCTTCATTTCCTTGTTTCCTTCGGCCTTGCCGCCGCCAAAGAAGTAGATGCGCTTGCTGCGCTTCGGGGTTGCGGACTTGGCTTTGGTTCTTTTGGAGGCTGGGGCTGTTTTCTTTTTCATGGTCTTGTTTCTGGGGTTCGGGTGGATGTGAACGGCGCCGTTTCTATCAGGGAGCGCCGACGATGGAAAGCCCTGCAGAGGGCGCGCAAGGGAGCTAGCGCAGGCGCGCCAAGAGGGTCGGGCCGATCTCGCCGAGCGGCGCCCTCTCCTGCTGCATACTGTCCCGGTCGCGCACGGTGACGGTCTTGTCTTCGAGGCTCTGGAAGTCGACCGTGATGCACCACGGCGTCCCGATCTCATCCTGTCGCCGATAGAGCTTGCCGATCGCGCCGGTGTCGTCGTACACGGCCCGCAGGCCGGCCTGCTGCAGTTCGCGCTTGATGCTGCGGGCCAGTTCAACCAGCCGCGGCTCGTTGCGCTTGAGCGGGAACACGGCAACGGTCAAAGGCGCCAACCGTGGGTGAAGGTGCATCACGGTCCGGGTGTGCTCCTCCGCCATCTTCTCCCCCACCCCGCGTACCTTCTTCATGACCTCGATCTTGTTCGCCTCCGCGTCATCCATGAGGCCGATGAGTGTCGGCACAGTAGCGGGCAATCCCGCGGCAATAGATTCGGCCGCGCTCTGCAGGCGCTGCTTCACATCAGCGTCCATACCCTCGCGTCGCGCCACCGAGCGGGCAAAACTTTCGACCAGCTCGCGCAACTTGGTCGTGTCCTCGGCCGGTGGCTGCTTGACCAGCGAATCATCGTAGGCATCACACAGGAACGCCAGGGTCGCCCGGTCCGCGCCCGCAGACGGCTCAATCACGTAGGGCACGTAGTGCTTCTTCTGTTCCTGATCGAAGTAGTGCAGCTCGCCCACGGCGTCGGGGTTCTCGGGCGAACGGCTGTGCGCCTTCAGGTCGAAGTCGGTGCGGTTGGCGATACCTTCCAGCTCGCTCCAGCCCATGGGGAACAGATACTCGAGATCCACGCAGCGCTTCGCGTAGTGGGCGAGCTCGTGCTTCTCCTGCTCGCGCACGCGCAGGTTGTCGGCTCGCATGCCCAGGTCCAGGTACCACTTCTTGCGCTC
>PMZX01000353.1:18788-35999 GCA_003170035.1 Myxococcales bacterium
TTGCGGCGCATGGTATCGAGCACGTTGCCGAAGTTGACGAAGATCCCCTGCGCGGTTTCCGGGCGCAGGTAGACCAGCCCTGACTCGTCTCCGGTGTCCACCGGCCCGACGCTGGTGCGAAACATCAAGTTGAAGGGCCGCGCTTCGGTCAGGTCCTTCGAGCCGCATTTCGGGCAGGCCAGTTCTTTGGCTGCGATGGCGGCGTTGATCTCTACCAGTCCCTTGGGGTCGCGTCCCTTCTGCGCCACGAAGACGTGGTCGGCGCGCGGTCGGGCCTTGCACGCGCGGCAGTCAGTCATCGGGTCGGAGAAGGTGGCCTCGTGGCCGGAATACTTCCAGACCAGCCGATTCATGAGGATGGCCGCGTCCAGCCCTTCCATGTCATCGCGCTCATGAACCACCGAGCGCCACCAGGCGCGCTTCACGTTGTTCTTGAGTTCCACGCCGAGCGGACCGTAGTCCCACGTGCTCCCGAGGCCGCCGTATACAGAGGAGGAAGGGAAGACGAATCCGCGGCGCTTGCACAGGCTGACGATGGTTTCGAGGGATGACGCTGGCATGGGGCGGGAATCTACTTGAGAGATCGTTGACAGTCGACAGCCAACCGCAGCTGTCCAGCTAGCTACCGATCCCCGCCCATCTTCTCGATGAATTCCAGCGAACGCAAAGGCCCGGCGATGTGGGTGCGTACCAGCCCAAGGATTGCTCGCCGGCATCCCGCGTTGGTTTCCCGGTCGAGGGTCGCCGTCTCTGCGTCGTCAAGCGACATCCGGGCCAGGCGGTCGAGTGCCTGGCGCGTCCGGGCGGTCAAAACGTCGCCTCGCTGAGCACAGGACGTACACACCACGCCGCCTCGCTCGGGGTGCCAGCGCAAAGTCTCGTCGCCCAGATCGCCGCGACCACAGACTGCACAGCGATCGAGTGCCGGACCGAGCCCCAGTCGGGCCAAGAGGCCAAGCTCGAACACGCGCAGGCGCTCCGCGCTGGCCCGCCCTCGTTCTAACCGCAACAGGAATTCTCGGAGCCAATCGAACGCGGCGGGCTCGGCGTGCCGCGGAGGGCACAGGCGGTCGCACAACTCCAAGACATAGGCCGCGTGGGCCGTCTTGCCCATGTCACCCGCCAAGCCGAGGCGCGCCTCTTCTACATCAAACTCCTCCAGCAACAGCAAATCTGCCCCCGGCCGCTCACGCAGCGCTGCTTGACCCTCGGAACCCATGCCAAGCCCGCCGCCGAATCGCCGAGCACTCTTGCGCGCGCCTCGGGCGAGGGCTGAGAGTCGGCCGGTGGTTGACCCGAGCAGGGTCACGACCCGGTCCGATTCACCGTAGGCAACGGTCCGCAGGACAATCGCTGTCGTCGCAAACCTGGTAGCCACGGATGCAAGCTACCATGCCGCCGGGGCCGTCTGCGGCTCAGGCACGGTCAGAGTCTGGCGGTCACTTGGGGGACGAGGTTGGCCGATTCGAGACTCAGGCCCTCGCCCGATTGTGGCTGCTGGCGCAGGAACAGGGAGAGCGTGATGGTTGCGATGAGCAGGACGATGATCACGAAGACGGCCAAGCCAATCCCATGTCGCGGCGCCTGTGGATCGTCTTCAGCGTTCGCCTCGGGGGGAGGAAGGACCGGCGCCGCCTGTACGCGTGGAGCAGGCGACAAACCAGGGAAAATCTCGGCATTGCGGCGCGCGGCCACGGCTTCGTCGAAAAGGCTGAGCGACTCGACGTGGGAAATGCCCACGGTACGGGCGTACGAACGGATGAACCCACGCACGAAGGTTTCGTGGGGCAAGTCCGCAAGCCTCCCCTGCTCGATAAGCTGCAGCGAGGTCACTGAAACCTTGGTCTGACGGGCGACTTCTGCCAGTGATACCTGGCGCCGTTCACGAGCTTCCCGCAGCACCGTGCCGAAGTTTGCTGTTTCCATTCGCCAAGAACCTCTTATCTCACTGAATCAACTGTGCATAGCGCCGGCACTCATCCGCGATGCAACTGCGCGGGGCCATGTCGACGCAACGCTGAAAAAGTTCCCGTGCCGACGCCAGCTCCCTCTTGCGTTCGTTGAGCAATCCGCCCAGGAGTTGCGCTTCCTGGATAGGACATCGTTTGACATCAGAAACAACCGGAGCGACGGCGTCCATCGCCTGGTCGATTTCGCCGCGGTCCACGTAGACCTTGGCAAGCCGGTACCGGGCTACGCAGAAACCAGGCGCGCGGCTGACCGCCTCGTGCAGTTCCTTCCACGCATTCTGGACGTCCTTCTTCTGGTAGTAGGCCCACCCCAGGTTAGCGCGTGCGATCTCGGGCGTTCCATACGCGGCATCCTTGAGCGCGTTCAGGGCTGCCTCTATGGCCGCATCCCAGGATTGGAGCTTGAGCTCGGCCACCGAGAGGTTGTTCCAGGCTTCAGCAAACTCGGGGCGCAGCTCAACGGCTTTGCGCAGGTTCTTGCTGGCTTCCTTGAACTTCGCCTGAGCCTCACTGCGAACCAACTCGGCATCCTTGCCCTTGAGACAAGACGCCGCTTCGAGCTGGGCAACGTAGTCGTGGCCCTGCCGGAGGGCGATGATTCCAAGCATGTTGTAGGCGTCAGCGTTGTCCGGGTCGGCCTGCAGCGCCTTGCGCAGTTCTTCGATGGCAGCTTCGACCCGCTCCTCGCGGAAGTTGTTGGCCGCGAGCTCGTACCTGATGCGCGACTGTTCTGGATCTCGCTGCGGGGGCGAAGCGCACCCCGGATCGAGCAACAGCGCAAGGCAAGTCCCCATTGTGATTAGGAGTCCTTTCGAGCCGCCGGCAAAATTCGTCGTCTTTCCCAAAGGTTCTCGCTAGGTTAGCTTACCTGGCGCGGCCGGACGCTAGCAGGGCACAGGATCCACTGTCAATGCGAAAGTGACGGTTGGGCGAACACTTCGCGGCAGCACCAGTCCTTCATACGCCCTGCTTCTGTGAGCCCCAAATGTACTTGTGGAGTTGCAGGTTTAGCCGGACGGGGAGTCGGTCGCGCAGGATCCACGCCGCCAGGTCGCGGGGATCGAGCTTCCCCGTCGCGGGCGAGAACAGAAGCTCAGCCCGTCCTGACAGACTGCGGCTGCGCACCACCTCGGCTGACCACAAGTAGTCGGCCTCGTCACACACGACGAATTTGATCGCGTCTTGCGGTCGCAGACCGTGCAGCACGTCCCAAAAATTACGCTCCACCTCGCCGGAACCAGGCGTCTTTATATCCACGATGCGTATGACGGCGGGCGGCAGATGGGCCACAGGATGCGCCCCCGAGGTTTCCAGAGTGACACGAAACCCTTCGCGTACCAGCCGCTCGGCAAGGACTCCAATCTCCGCCTGCAGCATCGGCTCTCCGCCGGTGAGAGCCACCGCGGATAATCCCAGCCGACGGACTGCCAGCATCACCTCAGCGACGGTCATCTCTCTTCCGCCCGAAAAGGCGTAGGTCGTGTCACAGTACGAGCACCGCAGGTCGCAGCCGGTCGTCCGCACCAGGGTGCACGGGATCCCGGCATACTGCGTTTCGCCCTGGATGCTGGCGTAGATTTCGGTGATGCGCATCGGGAACGGATCGGACTATGGCCCGTGGCCGTCGCCGCGTCTATGGTATCCCGGTGCCCATGAGTGCCGTATGTAAGCCCACCTGCGAAGAGCGCCTCCTGGCGGGAAGCGTCGGACTTCATGTCGAGCATTTCTGTCCCGTAGGCGCCACGCGGCTGGTTTTGGTCACGGTACACGGATTCGGCGCCCACTGTGCGCTCTATCGCCACGTGGCAGGGGCCTTGCGTGCGCGCGGGATCGCGGTGACTCAGTTCGACTGNNGGAGTGCCCTGGGCGCTGATGGGACACAGCCTAGGCGGAACGATCGCTCTCGACCATGTGCTGCGCCGGCAGAGCCAACCACAGGCTGCAAGGCTCGTCGCTGCGGCCCCATGGCTAGAGCTGAAGATGAAGGTCCGCATGCCCACGCGCGCGGCGGCGGAAGTGTTTGCCCGCTTGAAGCCAACCCTGACGATGGGGAACGGCATCAAGGGCGAGGATGTGTCGCGAAATCCGGAGGTCGTTGCCAACTTCTTTCGCGATCCTCTGGTCCACCACGTGGCCTCCGCGGGCTGGTTCGCGGGGGTTCTGCGAGCCCAGGCAGCCTTGCGCGCCGTCGCTGCCCAATTGCAGGTGCCTACCCTGGTGCTGGTCGCGGGTCAGGATCGCATCGTGTCCAGTGAGGCGACTCTGGTATTTGCGCAGGCAGCCGGAGGTATGGCAGAGATTCGTCTCTACCAATCCCTCTATCATGAGTTGTTTCTCGAACCGGAACGGGAGCAGGTCGTCAGCGACATCGCAAACTGGCTGCTGCCGCCGCAGACCTAGGGGCGTGCTCCGATCCCGACAGCTGGGACGTGCCGGCGCCTTTCGCCACCGGAAGTTTGCCGTCGCTGTTCAAGGCGTCGGTACTTGCTAATGCCTATACTTAGTTGAGGAGACATCGTGAACCGACTGGTTGCCTACATCGGGAACGACCCGGACCACCTCTCGTGCGCGCTCTATCCCGGGCGTCATGCGCTGCACGTGTTCTCCGCGGGGTCTGCGGCAGACTGGGGCCTTGGTTTTGTCCAAGGGGGTGACGTGCTCCTGCAGAAACGATCGCGCAGCAGCACGGCCCAGGTGGATTTCTTCGATCTGGCGTCTGACCTGCGTGCTGACGCCCTGCTGGGGCGTGCCACGCAGGGCGAAGATGAGCGAGCCCGCGCGGCGAGTGCCGACCCGTTTCGCTTTCGATACTGGCTCTTCGGTGCGGTGGGTGAATTCGGTGATTTCTCGCAGATCCAGGGACGGTTGCTCGACAGCATACCCGAGTTTTTGCGTCGCAATATCCGAGGACCGTCGCCCAGCGAGCAAATCTTCCACCTTTTTCTGGCCTTCCTTCACGACGCCGGTCTGCTCGAATCGCTGTCGGCAGAGCCCAAACCAGCCCATCGCGCGCTCGAAGAGAGCCTCGCCTTCGTTGATCGCCTGCTGGCGGCCTCGGGCGCAGCGTCTACCAAGCTGGCGGTGATCGCAACCGACGGCCGTTGCCTGGTGGCCCTCTCACATGGCCATCCGGTCCAATACCTCGAGATCCGCGGCATCCCGGCCTGTCCTGTTTGCCGCGACAAACGAGCCGATGACGAGACACGCGACCGCGGCGTCGCGCATGATCAACTGAAGGCCGTGATCCTCGAAGCCGACCATCAGGCCGACCAACGTACCGGCTGGCGCCAGGTTCCGGATGGAGGAGCGCTTTTGGTCGGCCCGCACGTCAGCGTGCAAACGGTGTCGACCCGCTGAATTGGGGCGGGCGTTTTGCTATGGGAACCCTGAAAGGGTTAGTTGCCCCTACTCGGCCGGCTTCTTGGGCGCAAGCGCGGCGAGCTTCTCGCGCATCACATCGCCGAGAGTGGCGGTGGGAACGCCCGCGCTGAAACCCTGGGCGTCGGCCACTTCTTCGGCGCGTGCAGCCCCTCGGAACGAGAGGCCAATCTTTCGTTCAGCGCCGTCCACCGAGATGATCTCGGCCTTCACTGTCTGGCCGGGCTTGACGAATTGTTTGGGATCTTCCACCCGCTCGTCCGAGAACTCGGACACGTGAATGAGCCCCTCGACGCCCTTCTCGATTTCGACGAAGGCGCCGAAGTCGAGCACCTTGAGGATCTTGCACTCAACGATCTTGCCCGCCGGGTAGTCGTAGGGGATCCGATCCCACGGATCGGGCACGAGCTGCTTGATGCCCAGTGAAACCTTGGGCTTCTCACCGTCGAACTCGATGTTGAGCACGACGGCTTCAACCTCGTCGCCCTTCTGGTAGAGCTCGGACGGGTGCTTCACCCTCTGAGTCCAGGAGAGATCCGAGACGTGGACCAAGCCGTCGATGCCCTCTTCGATCTCCACGAAGATACCGAAGTCGGCAATATTGCGCACGACACCCTTGACCACGGTTCCCGGCGGATACTTCTCCTTGAGCGACGCGAACGGGTTGGGTTCGAGCTGCTTGATGCCAAGGCTGATCCGGTTCTGGCGCGGGTCGATGTCGAGCACCACCGCCTCCACCGTGTCGCCAATGGCGAGCATCTTCGACGGATGCTTGACCCTGCGGGTCCACGACATCTCGGAGATGTGGATGAGCCCCTCGATGCCCTGCTCGATTTCGATGAAGGCTCCGTAGTCCTTGAGCGAGACCACCTTTCCGCGCACCACGGTCCCCGGTGGATACTTCTCCTGCGCGTGGGTCCAGGGATCCTCCATCATCTGCTTGAGGCCAAGCGAGACACGCTCCGTCTCGGAGTTGAACTTCAAGACCTTGACACGGACGTGGTCGCCCACCTGGAAGAGTTCAGACGGGTGGGTCACCCGACCCCACGACATGTCCGTGATGTGAAGCAACCCATCGATGCCGCCCAGGTCGATGAAGGCGCCGTACTCGGTGAGGTTCTTGACGATCCCTTCGACGATCTGTCCTTCCTTGAGCTTGTCGAGGGTTTGCTCTTTCAGTTCCGCCCGTTCTTTCTCCAGTAGCACGCGGCGGGACAACACGATGTTGCCGCGCTTCTTGTTGAACTTGATGACCTTGAATCGATGGGTCTTGCCGATGAGGGCGTCCAGGTTGCGCACCGGCCGCAGATCCACCTGTGATCCAGGCAAGAAGGCCTTCACGCCGCCACGGATGGTGACCGAGAGGCCGCCCTTCACCCGCGCGCTGATGGTCCCGTCAATGAGCTCGTCGCGCTCGCAGGCCGCGGAGATCTCATCCCAGACCTTGAGTCGGTCAGCCTTCTCCTTGGAGATCACGCAGAGACCATTCGCGTCTTCCCGACTTTCCAGGAAGACGTCGATTTGATCCCCAACCTTTACCGTGACCGTGCCGTCGGCCCCCGTGAACTCATGAGCCGGGATGGTGCCTTCGGACTTGTAGCCGATGTCGACGACAATGTTGTCCGGGCCAACGCTGATCACCTTTCCCTTGACGATATCGCCTTCTTTGACCTCATCGCGCCGGAGGGATTCCTCGTAGAGCGCCGCAAAGCTCTCCTCGAAGTTTGAGGGTTGATCGTCGGAAGAAGAGGAAGTCGAAACCATGAGGATCCTTTTGCTGCTCAGCGCTGCCCGACCCTTGCGGGTCGTCTGGTCCGAGCTGTCCGTTGCCCCGTTTGGACTGGCTCGGCGCTTGTTGTCAATATCGAACACTCCGACCATCGGAGTGGCGAAGGGCGGCGAAAACTACCGCTCCGACAGGAACCTGTCAACGTGAGCTGCGAGCGAGTGGCCCGCTTCCTTCCCGCTGTGGGTCCCCTTGCAGTCCATCCGGCTTCTTCGCCGAAGCAGGCGTCTGGAGGTATGGAGCCACTCCACACACCACCGATCATCCACCACGCTCGCGCACGATGGCGGCCATGCCGGCGACTACTTCCTCGGGCGTCAAGCCGGCCGTGTCAATCTCAATGGCATCCTCCGCGCGTCGCAACGGCGCGACCGCCCGCGTGCTGTCGCGCTGATCGCGAAGCAGCATCTCGGCGAGCACAACGTCAAAGTCCTGTGGCCGCTTTTTCTCTGCCAGCTCCGAGGTTCGTCGCCGCGCGCGCTCCTCGACGGGCGCAGTGAGAAAGAACTTGGCGCGGGCGTCGGGGAAGACGACTGTGCCCATATCCCTGCCCTCCGCAACGACCCGGCCGCTGGCCCCAATGCGGCGTTGCAGCGCGAGCAGACCGGCCCGCACCTCCACGAAAGCTGACACCTGCGAGGCGCCTTCCGAGATTTCCGGCCGGCGAATTTCGTCGGTCACGTCTTCGCCGTCGACGGTGATGTGATTGGCGTCGTCGCGACCGTCGAATCGAATGTCGAGATCGTGAATGAGCTGTCCGAGTGCGTGACCATCGGACCAACCGATGCCCCGCCGAAGCGCCGCCCACGCGCCCGCGCGATACAGTGCCCCCGAATCTAGAAAGGTGTACCCGAGTCGCAGCGCGAGGGCCTTCGCCACGGTAGATTTGCCGGCTCCGGCCGGGCCGTCGATGGCAACCACAAATGAATCGGCCTGTACGGGCATCAGGCGGGGCAAGGTAGCAGCCCAGCCCGACAAAGGCTACCTGGGTGCTTGCACCAGGGTGCTGGCACCGATGATAAGATGTACTTGTGAAGCTCTTGCCGCTGCTGATCCTGGTCCTCGGCAGTCCTGGGTGTGCCCGGTGGGGTCAACCGCCCGAGACCCCCTGGGTCCCGGCACCTGCCCCTGACCTGGGCTCGGTGGTCGCCCGCGTCGGCCCGGTCCCTATCTATGCGCGTGAAGTGGAGGCCCAGGTGGCTCGTTCCAAGAGCACGCCGCGCGAGGCTTTGGAGGAACTGATCTCGCTGCACTTGCTGGCGGAGGAGGCCCATCGCGAGAACCGGTTCCGACCCGACTGGTTCGATACCGAGCTAAGGAGCGCCCTGGCCGAGCGTCTGATTGAGAGGGACATTTGGCCGCAGATTCAGCGAGACAGCGTGCCAGACCAGGATCTGCAGGCCATCTACCAAAACTCCATCCACATCTTCGTGCACCCGCGCCTGGTTGATGCCGGGTTTCTCATCGTGTACACGGGCCACCGCATGAAGCCGGAGGCCAGTGCCCAGCGCCAAAAAACCGCCCGAGCTCTCGCAGCCGCTCTGGCCTCGCGACACATTGCAGGCCCTGAAGACTTCGAGGCCATCGCAAAGGATGCCGCCTGGGCGGCTCGAGACGTTGTCTACCAGCGGCTGTTTCAGAGCCCTGACCAGCCCTTCCCGCCCAAGGTCGGCGCTGAGGTTGTCAAGCTGAAGGCCCCTGGTGATACGACGCCCTTGATCGAAGACGTCATGGGGTTCTTCATCGCGACCTACGCAGGGGAGCAGCCGGCTGAGAACAGATCTTTTGCCGAGGTTCGCGACGAGCTACGCCAACGCTACTACGACCGCTGGCGCGTGCAGCGGCTTGAACAACTCAGCAAGAAGCTGGCTGAAGGCCACCGAGTGGAGAGTCACCCGCAGTTACTCAAACAAGGCGCGCCCGGGCGCGGATCGTAACACCGCTGCATCAGATCCACCTTCGGCCGCCGGTGAATCGAAGAACTGACGCTGTCGTGCTAGCTCTTGCGGAAGCGCGACAGCGAAGCCGGCAGACTGGCGAGGTCAGGGAAGGTCTTGTCCGGGTGGAGCTGCTTGGCGCGCGCCAAGAGCACCTCCTCGGTCTCCGGGTTCTTCGGATCGGGAACGCAGCATTCCACCGGGCACACCGACTGGCAGGCCTCATGGTCGAAAAAACCGACGCATTCGCTGCACAGCTTGGGATCGATCAAGTAGATGCTTTCACCCTCGCTGATCGCATCGTTCGGACATTCCGGCTCACAGGCGCCGCAGTTGATGCATTCCTCGGTAATGTAGGTAGCCATTGTGGTCCTTTCGCTCAGGCCCTCCGCTCACGCGGTTCGCCCGCCTCGGAAACGACGGAAGTGTAGTGAGGTGAGGCCCGGCCGTCAACCTGGTTTACAAAGAAGTCGGTTGCTCCACGCCCTCGGGTTCGGGCGGGGCCATGTCTCCGGGCAGCGGCGGCGGCGGCGACTTGCGCGAGGCCCGCAAGCTGACGGCGACCAGTTTCGATACGCCGGGTTCTTCCATCGTGACGCCGCACAGCCGATCGGCGATCTCCATCGTGCGTTGATTGTGCGTGACGATGATGAACTGCGACCGGTCGGTCATGTCGCGCACGGCTTGGTTGAAGCGGCCCACGTTGGCTTCGTCCAGCGGCGCATCCACCTCGTCGAGGACGCAGAATGGCGATGGCTTGACCAGGAAAATTGCGAACAGCAGGGCGACGGCCGTGAGCGCCTTCTCGCCGCCCGAGAGGAGCTCGATGTTTTGCAAAATCTTCTTGCCCGGTGGGTTGGCGGCGATCTCCACACCGGTCTCAAGCAGGTCGCTTTCGTTGGTCAGAGCCAGAGTGGCGCGCCCGCCGCGGAATAGATGCGGGAAGACCTCCTGGAATTTTGCGTTCACGGCATCGAAGACCTCGCGGAACCGCTTGCGTGAGGCCCGGTTGATCTTCTCGATGGCCGATTCCAAGCGCGCGATGGCCGATTCGAGATCGGCCTTCTGGCTGGTGAGGAAGTCGTAGCGTTTCTGCAACTCCTCAGATTCTTCGATCGCCATCAGGTTGACCTCGCCCATTCGATCGAGCAATCCGCGCAACTCCTTGAGCCGGCTGTCTTCCTTCTCGCCTGCCAGGGGCCGCAGGTGGAAGTCGGTCAAGATGTCGGCCAGACGCTGCACGTCCGGGTGGCGATCCCTGACCTGCTCTTCCAGCGAGCCGAGGTGCAACGCGACCGCCTGGCAGCGCAGATCGAGCGCCGCCAGTTCTTCGGCCAACTGGGTTACGCGCGCGCGGGTTTCCCGCAGGTCGGCTTCTCGGCGCGCCAGAGTGCCGTTGCGTTCCTCCACCGCGCCTTGGCGTTCGGCATGCATGCGGGCTCGTTCGCTCGCTTCGGCCTGCAACAACAACGCTTCACCCCGCAATTTCTCGGCGTCGGTGCCTAGGGTCTGGGCCCGCAGCAGGTCGGCGGACACCTCGCCTTCCAGTTGTGTGCGGCGATTCCTATGCTCCACGGTCTCACGCTGCAGGCGTTCCAGATTCTGGTGGGCCGTCTTGCGGCGATCGCTGGCCTGGGCTGCCGCCACCCTATTCGACAACAGGTCAGTCGCCAGCACATCGGCCTTGGCCTGCAAGGCCTCGGCCTCCGCACGCAAAGTTGCCACGCTGGTTTCGTGGGTGACCGAGGACTCGCGCATCTCGGCCAGGGCAGCCGTGGCCTCGCACAGACGCTTCTCGTTCTGTGCCAGGGCGGCGCGCAGATCATCCACATTCGATCGCAACTGCTGGTGACGGGACTCCAGTTGCTGCCGCTCGCGCAGCGAGCCGTCACCGTCCTTGCGCTGGGCCAGCACCTCCATCTCGTTCTCACGAGCCGCGGTGGCCAGCCTCTCGACGGTTTCGCTGACCTCGGCCAGAGCCTGCTTGGTGCGCACATGGCGGTCGAGTGCGGCTTGATAGTCCGCCTCCAGACGCGCCACGACCTCTTCCAACTCGCGCATTTCCCGCTTCTGCGACAGCACGCCGGCCAGGGCCGACTCGCGTGAACCGCCGGTCACCACACCCTGAGGATCGATCACTTCTCCGTCGAGAGTGACCAACGTCTTGTCGGTGTGGGTTCGGCGCCACAGATCGAGGGCCGAACGCAGATCCTCGACCACCACCACATCGCCAAGCAGGTAGGCGGCCACCCGGTCGTACTGACGGTCGTAGCCGATCAGTTCCAGCATGGGGCCACGCACCCCGGGTCCCAACGGCAATGCCACCGGCGAGGCCACCGGAACCTGCTGCTCGACAGACAACCCGTCCCCTGTGTCAAAGACCACCGTGCCCGCCGGCGCGGCCGCGATGGCCGCAGGCGAACGCAGCGCCACAGGGATGAAGCTGGAACGACCCTCGCTCTTGGATTTGAGGTACTCGATCGCTTCGACGCCCACGTCATGGGACTCGACGATGATGTTGCCCAGTCTCTCACCCAGCACGGCTTCCAGCGCCGTCTCCAACTCGGGCGGTGGCTGCACGATATCGGCCACCACGCCGCGCACTCCGCCCATGCTCCAGGCCCGATGGCTGGCTACACTATCTTGGCCTAGCGGGGACGTCTGCCCTTCCTCGCGAACCCGCTGCATGATGGCGCGCACACCTCGTTGGAAGCTCTCGTAGCGGGCCTGGATCTCGGCCAACGACTGGAGCCGCGAGCGTCGGCGATGGGCCTCCTCGCGCAACGTCTCCAGCTCCAGTTCGCCCCGGGCTACCTCCTGGCGCAGGCTGGTCGCCCGGGCCTCCGCAGCCCCGCGCTCTGCCAGAAGCTCTTCGGCACGGGCCTGGAGCTGGGCAAGTCGCTCCTCCACCGCCGCGCCCTCGGTCATCAGACGCTCCACCTGCTCGACAGCGACGCCATCGTCGGCCATCGCCGCTTGCATGCGCTGGGCGAGCTCCTGCGCGCGGCCATGGGCCGATTCGATGTCCGCTTCCAAACGCGCGATCCGCGTGGCAGCGGAAGTTGCCGCCGCCGTCGCCTGATCCACGCCCCGGCGCGCCGTCGCGAGGGCAGAGCGGGCCGCTGCATAGGCCTGTTCGGTCGCGTCCAGTTCGCGGCTGCGCGCCTCGGCTTCTTCATCAAAACGGCCAACCTCACCCTGCAACTCAGCGAGGGTCCGCGCGCTGTCTGCCTCCTTCTCGACAAGCCCCTCAATCTCGCGCTGCGATCGCTCCGCCCGTTGCGCCAGGCTGGCGGCCTCGTTCGCGTAGTGTTCGGCCTTCTGGGCAGACAGCTTGGCCTTGTTGTCGAGTGCGAAAAGTTCCTCCCTGGCAGCAGCCAGTTCGGCCATCTCCTCGGTCAGCGCCAAGCGCTCGGCTTCGATCGCGGTCTCCTCGACCCGCAACTCGGTTGTCTGCAGGGTGTGGCACCCCGCCAGTTGCTCGCGGTTACCTTGCAGAAGCTTCTGTTCGGCGACCAGACCAAAGTGCTTCTGTGTCGCGGCGCAAAGCTCAAGGTCTTTCAATTCCGCCTTGTAGCGCTTGTAGCGCTCGGCCTTCTGGGCTTGCAGACGCAAGGAGCGCAGGCGCGTCTCGATCTCGGCGATGATGTCCGAGACGCGCAGCAGGTGCTGGCGAGAAGCTTCGATGCGCCGCTCGGCCACCTTCTTCCTCGCCTTGTACTTCGTGATACCCGCAGCTTCGTCGATCAGGGCGCGGCGTTCCTCCGGCCGCGACGAGACGATGAATCCGATACGTCCCTGCTCGATGACGGCGTAGGCTTTGGAGCCGACGCCCGTGCCGAGGAAAAACTCCACGATATCACGCAGACGACAGGGCACGCCGCCCAGCAGGTACTCGCTTTCTCCGCCGCGGTAGAGGCGCCTGGTCACCACGACTTCCGCTGGGCCAGCCGCGCCCCAGGACACGCCACCAGCAGTCGCATCCCCGGGCAGGCCGATGGTGTCGAAGGTCAGCGACACCTCGGCCATGCCAGCCGGACCGCGAGTTTCGGAGCCAACGAAGATCACATCGTCCATGGCTCGACCGCGAAGATGCTTGGCTGACTGCTCGCCCATGACCCAGCGGATCGCGTCAACGATATTCGACTTGCCGCAACCATTCGGACCTACCACCCCGGTGATGGGATCTTCGAAGGTCAGGACGGTTCGGTCAACGAACGACTTGAAGCCGCAAATCTCGAGACGTCTTATCCTCATCCAGGCACCACCAGATGACGTGACAATACGTGACCATACGGGTCACTTCATGACTGTCATTAGGTACCATTCGTGGCTAGTGATTGTAAAGCTCTTCCAGACCTCGGTTCCACTTTTCCCACCAGCCCAGCGAAACGCCAAAAAACTTACCACGTTGCAGGCGGTTGTTTGTTAAGTTCCGCGCCCAATGGAGGGTGGTTTCCATACCGATCTAATCGCAGCCTTGGTTGCATTGGGCGGCATAGCCGGCCTTGCCAGCCTGGCCATATACGCCATTCGGCGAGCCAAGGCCGCCAGACGACGACAGATCGAAGGAGTTGGAGCCGCCGTGCCGGTGGCGCGGTCCAAGCGGCCGGCCCTGCGACCCGAAGATGTCGAAGTAGGCGCGGCAGTGGCGGAGCTACCCGCGTCAGACGAGTCCCTCTCGACAACACCCACGCCTGCGCCGCTCCCCGCCGGCCGACCCTCCCCGGCCTCTGATTCGCCCACCGCGCCCAGGCCCCTAGCTCGCGAGGCCGTTCCGTCGGGAGCCATCCCAGAGTCAGCCGCTCCGGCCGCGCCACCATCCAGCAAGGTGCCGGGCGCAGTTCTGGTCGAGAAGCCGCGCGGACCGGAACGCCCGATGCCCGCGAGGAAGCGAGATGTCGCCGCGCTCGTGCCTGGGCTCGAACCAACTCGTTCGGGCTGGGTCAAGCGTCTCGGACAACTCTTCGCCGGCAAGAAGGAGCTCGATCCGACGCTGCTCGATGAGATCGAAAAGGTCCTGCTCACCGCCGATATCGGCGTGCGCACCAGCCAGAAGCTCCTAGACGAGCTTCGCGAGTCCCTGGACAAGAAGTCCATCAAGGATCCCGCTGCTGTCTGGGGCTACCTCCGCCGCCGGAGCGCGGAGATCCTGACCATGGACGCTCCGGCTGTAGACTTCGCCTCAGCCCAGCCCTTCGTCCTCCTTATCATAGGGGTGAACGGGAGCGGCAAGACCACGACGATTGGGAAGCTCGCCTCCAAGTTGCAGTCCCAGGGCAAGAAGGTCCTGCTGGCGGCTGGTGACACCTTCCGCGCGGCCGCCACCGAACAGCTCGAGGTCTGGGGCACGAAAGTCGGGGCACCCGTCGTGCGCGGGAAAGAGGGCGGAGACCCTTCGTCGGTGGTGTTCGACAGCGTCAAGCGCGCGCGAACGGAGGCCATCGATGTGGTCATCGCAGACACCGCCGGACGCCTCCACACGAAGAAGAATCTGATGGAGGAGCTACAAAAGGTGCGCAGAGTGGCTGGCAAGGCCATGGAGGGTGCCCCCCACGAGACCTGGCTGGTCATCGACGCAACCAGTGGCCAGAACGCCATCGCTCAGGCTCAGGAATTCACCAAGGACATGTCTGTGACTGGGATCGTGCTCACCAAACTCGACGGCACTGCCAAGGGCGGGGTGATTCTGGGCATCGCCGACCAGCTCCGTATCCCGGTTCGCTACATCGGCGTGGGAGAGCGAGTCGATGACTTGCGCGAGTTTGATGCGGAAGACTTCGCGGCAGCCCTTTTCGGGGAGACCCCGGTGGGAGTAGTAGATGATGTTTCCTAGACCCCGACCGGCAGGACATCGAAACAATACCGAATTTTAGTTGATCTGCTGATTTTGCCTGTGTTACATTGCCCGCACCTCGCCCTTCATAGCCAAGCCTTTGAAATCAAAGCGATTTTCGACATGGGGTGAACGGCGGGCCCCAAGCAAGGAACCGCATGAAACGTCTTGCGTTCGGCCTCTTTCTAGTTCTTGCAAACCCAGGGTTCGTGGCAGCGGCGCCTGCGGCTGGCACGGGTGAAACCGCGGACGAGAAAGCCTCCGAGGCTGAGGCTCCCGCCACCGAAGTGCCGGAGGCGAAAAAAGATGAGCTTCCTGACCTGTCCGATGAAGTGAAGGAGGCGGCCACCGAGAAAGAGGAAGCGACCGCCGCGGCTACCGCCGCGCAGCGGTCGTGGGAAGACATCGTGGTGGTGCCACGCAAGGCATTCTTGAAGGGGGGACGCTTCGAACTGGCACCGTTCTCGGCGATCTCGATGAATGACGCTATGATTCGCCACTATTCGTTTGGCGGCGACCTCGTCTACTATCTCTCCGATGTGTTCTCGGTAGGCGCAGAGGGCCAGTATTTCATCAAGGAACGCTCAGAGCGCCAGTCGCTGGTCGGCTTCCAGTACAACCGTGTGACCACGCTCAACCGGTTCAAGTACTCAGGCTCCCTGGTCTTCGGTTACGTGCCGGGCTACGGCAAGTTCGGCCTATTCAACAAGTACATCGTCCACTGGGATGTCACGCTGAACGCGGGTATCGGGCTCATCTGGACCGAGATCATCCCCGTCATTCCCGACAAGGCGACTTGGAGCAACATGGACATCTGCCCCCATGTCGCAATTTCCACTCGGATGTTCGTGACTGACTGGCTCGCGCTCAGCATCGGACTGCGCGACTACATCTTCCTCGACAAGTTTGAACCTTTGAACCGCTCCAGCTTGGTTCCAACCCCGGCAGAGGTCGCGGCCAACACGCCGGAGGTGCAAATCGCGAAAGAACATGCCACCTCCTCGCTTACACAAAACATCATGGTGTTCGGTTCGGTCGGGTTCTTCCTGCCGCCTTCCTTCTCGTACAAGACGCCCCGCTAGCGAGACGATGCCATGACGAAGAAAGCGCATACCATGAAGAGAGGAATCGCGTTGCTCGTCGGATGTCTCGTCGGCATCCCGGCTGTCACGCAGGCTGCACAAGAGCGCAAGAGTCCGCTTGCGGATGCGCCCGCGATCCGCAAACGCTTCGAACTACGCGACAAGCGCGTCGAGCTGGGCGTCGGTATGTCTGCGACCATAGGGCAGGACTTCTACAACGCCTTGATGATCAACCTGCGGGCTGGCTTTCATTTCACCGATTGGCTCGGCCTCAGTGTCTCGGCCGGGGTATTCAACATCACCCCGAACTGGCGGAGTTCATTCAATGACCAGCTGAACAACGCGCTGGGAACATCCTGTCGGGATCCGAACAACGCCACCCTCCCAGTATGTACAGGCAACACGGCCAAGACTTCAATCGCCACCGACAAGACGCCCACGCAAGCCAATGCGGCAGCCGCCGAGAACCGCATCGGCCAGGTGCTTCTCGGCCACCTCGATCTGATACCGTTTACCGGCAAGTTCTCCCTCTTTGGCAAGCTCTTCATGAACTACGACGTCTATGTGTTGGCCGGGGCCGGCGCTGTGAACCTGGTTAGCAAAGGAGCGGTCAACAACACGTACTGTGACACCCCGGCTGGGACTTGTCGGGATGACCTCGCAAAGCCCTACACGGGCATGAAGCTGGCGTGGGACGCGGGCGTAGGAATGCATGCCTTCGCCAACAACTACTTTGCCATCAACATCGAACTGCACGATCTGATCTTCAAGAACAACGCTGCAGGCCGCGACGTGACGGGCAGCCCTGAGGTGACCTCTGCGGACTTGCTGTGGACAAACAACTGGATGGTGGGGCTGAACTTCATGTTCTTCCTGCCCGCCCACGTCAGGGTCAGCCACTAGCATTCTTCAGAACGCCGGGTTAGGAGGCCGCTGTGTCGCAGAAGAGGAAGGTGACGCTTTACTTCAATGCCGCGATGCTGGCCGAGACCCAGAAAGAGGCACTCCGCCAAGATCGCTCCGTCTCGTGGATCATCCAGGCCTCTTGGCGGATTGCCCGGGAAATGGTGAAGCAGATGCCATCGGCTGTGCCACCCTCCCCGCCTGCGGAGAATGGCGCTCATGCGGTGCAGACCGGCATGTCAGGCCAGCCATCTTCGGGCCGCGCCGTAGCCGCCCGTACCCAGGCCTAGCAGCCCGTGGCGAAAGTCTCCGCGTCGCC
>PMZX01000353.1:36066-54579 GCA_003170035.1 Myxococcales bacterium
CCTCCGGCCTCAGAACCTACTGGCAGGGTACGTTGGCTGGTCCTTCGCGCAAGGACGCGCACATCGTTGGGCCGTTCGGGGCTCCGAAGCTGAATAGGATCCGGTTGTCTTGCTGGCCTTCTACTCGTGTCGCGTAGGAGCCATCCGTGGCGGAACGAACGATTGTGCCGGCGCCCATGTCAATGTTCGTGATGTACACCCAAAGATCGCGCAAGTCCGCGCTAGGCTGGCCGGTTACCTTCCAGTAAGTGTGTGTGACTCCAGCGCTGTCGATCTCGGGGCTCGGCGCTCCGAAGGTCGGAGGAGGAATGGGGACGTACTCCGAGGGACCAACGGGGCCAACAGGAGCTGATGTGCAGGCAGCGCCTGCCGTCAGCAAAAGTGAAAAACCTACCGCCGCTATCAAGCGCAGAACGGATTGGGTCTGGAGCAGGCGTCTCATCTCTACGTCTCTTGACATGCAGGCAACGCGCCAACCTTTCTCGATATGATCTTGCCATATTCCCTGCACATGGTGCCAACTATCATGTCATGTGGTGACAACTGAGTTGTCAGGCGGCGATACGATAGCGACGCAGTTTCTTTTGCAGACCAAACCGCGAAAGGCCAAGGGCTTTGGCTGCCTTGGTCTGGTTCCCACCGCATTTTGTCATGGCCTCACGAATCAGCGTCCGTTCCAGCCGTTCCACGCGAGGTCGCAGGCGCATTCCGTCTCGCTCGTCGGCCAGCGCAGTCGATGGATCGGATCCGGAGCGCACCTGGGGTGACAGGTCGGCAGCGGTCACGACCGGGCCGGAGAAGGCCGCCGCGCGCGTGATCTCGTTCTCGAGCTCGCGCACGTTCCCAGGCCACCGATAGGAACAGAGCTTGGCCAGCGCGGATGCGTCGACCGATTTGGTGGCGGTATCGGACGCCGCCGCTGCCTTCTTCATGAAATGTTGCACGAGCAAGGGGATGTCTTCACTTCTGTCTCGCAACGGCGGCAGCACGAGGCGCACGACGGAGATCCGGAAAAAGAGATCCTGCCGGAACTTGCCCTGCTCCACCAAAGCCTCCAGGTTCTTGTTGGTCGCCACCAGGACGCGGACGTCCACCCGTTGCGGGCGCTCGCCACCCACGCGGTGGAATTCCCCATCCTGGAGCACGCGCAGCAACTTGCCCTGCATGGCGGGCGACATCTCCGCGACTTCGTCAAGAAACAGGGTTCCGCCGTCCGCCACGGCAAACAGCCCGCGCGCCTCCCGATCGGCACCGGTGAAGGCGCCCTTCACATGGCCAAAAAGCGTCGATTCGAGCAGGGTTTCAGGAATCGCCGCGCAGTTCTCCGAGACAAAGGGCCGATCTCGTCGAGGACCATTGAAATGGATGGCGCGAGCGACCAGTTCTTTGCCTGTGCCACTCTCACCCTCGATGACCACGGGCAGAGCCGTGTCGGTCACCCGGTCGAGCAGGTGAAACAGGTCCTGCATGCGCGGGGTTTGCCCCACGAGATGTCGATAGTCGTAGCGTAGAGCAGCGACCTGACGGCTCTCTTTCAGTTCCTCGCGAACGCCTTGCAGAGCCTGCTCCTGGACGCGCAGTTCGTGTTCCAGGCGCCGGTTCAAGGCCTGGACTTGATTCTCTCGACGACGGAGCTCCGACACCAACCGCGCATTCTCGATGGCGATGGCCGCTTGTTCGGCGAAATCCATGACCATGGCCTGCGCCTCGTCATCGAACACGCCTTTGCGCAGGCGATGGTCCACGTAGATCGTCCCCACCACGTTCCCCTTGACCGACAAGGGCACTGCCAGCACGGAGCGAAGATGCAGATCACTCACCGAGGCGGCCTCCCGGAAACGCCGATCGCCCGCCGCGTCCACCGTGACCACCGGTTGCCCGGTCTCGGCCGCCTGTTTGGCGATGGATCGCGACAGAACGAAATCGGGCGCGTCCAGGGTAGTCTGGTCGATGTTGCGCGCCACCTTCACCACCAACTCGCCCGCGCTGTCCTTGAGCAGGAGGAACCCCCGTTCGGCGTCCGTCATCTCGATCGCGGTGTCAATGACGGCTTCCAGCACGCGCGCCAGGCGCAGTTCGCTGTTGAGNNCGCCGTAGCCGTCCCTCGGCCCTCGCCGCCCGTTCGGCCAGAAGTGCCGTCGCGGCTCGCGCATCGCTCGACACCAGACCGAGCGACGGTGCCTCGGGATCCCGGTCGAGGCCAGATCGATATTGCGTGGGCGTGTCCATCTTGACCTCCTCGAAGATGTGGGCAGCGCGGGCCTGTTCGTCCGAAGCGCGGGCATCGCCAGCCCTCCTCAAAAGCCGCGACGCCAGTTGCGCCGCCCGCCAGGCGGCGGGCCTGCGCCCTTGCGCCAGAGCCGCGTCGGACAGAGCCGACAGGCGACGGCCAAGTTCCTGATCGCTCTCGGCGGTTTCCGGTGGCAGGAACAAAACGATGTGCCCTTGTGCCAGCGCAAGCATCTCGTCGCCCAGGGGCGCCCCAGCCAGCGGAGCGACCGGGCCTGCAGAGGCCACGCGGATCCGATCCCATTCGATGCGGGCCTCCGCAGCCTGTCCCGCCTCGGCCAGTGCCTCGGCCCGGGCGAGCGCGCTGGCCTCGGCCATGGGTTGATTTCCCGCACGCGCAAAGGCCTCCCTTGCGGCGAGGTAGAGGGGCAAGGCGGTGCGAGGGGCGCCCCGGCGGCGAGCGATGTCGGCATCAAGGGACGAGGCGTAGGCCAAGAACGCCTCTGCCTTGGTCGCGTCTGCTTCGTCGCGCAGGCGACGGGCTGTGCGACTCGCGGCCTCCAGATCTCCAAGTTGGAGGAAGAGCAATCCCGTATTGTAGAGCGCGAGAGCGACATCGGTCACGATACCCAGGCGGCCGAGATCGCGGAGCGCGCGCGCAAAAGCATCGAGCGCCCCGGCGAACTGGCCCGTATCAGCCAGAACACAGCCAAGGTTGAAGACAGCGGCNNCCCATCATCTGCCAGTAGAGCCCGCGCAGGGCCGGCACGCGAGCACCAAACGGCCTGTCAGGAGAAGCCGTGGCAATCTTTTCCAACGCCGCGATCAGCGAATCTGCCTCGGAGAGGCGCCCGGCATAGGCCAGCGCCAGGGCAGCTGCCTCCTGGGCGAACAGCCCTGCGTCGGAGGATTCCTTCAGCGCTGGTTCGGATGCTTGCAGAGCCTCCGCGTACAGGCCGCAGGACACCAGGAGACGGGCCAGCCGCGCGCGCAGCCGCAAGACCTGTGAGCCGCGCGGGTCTCCGAGCGACGCGACCTCCTGCAGGGCGGTCTCGAGCACCTGCCGGGCGGCGACCGGATCCCCTCGCCGCCCGAGCAGCCACGCGCGACGCTCTGCCAGCTCGATCTTGGTGTCCGTCTTCGCATCTTGCGCGGGCGGGTTCAGAACCGCGAGGGCATCGTCGTACTGGCCTACCAGGCCCAAAGCCGTGCCCCAGACGATGCGTTCGGCTGGCGTGCCGGCCTCGGCATCGACGGCCCGCGCGCGCATCGCGAAGCGTGCCACGTCTCCGAATCGACCGGCCTGGCCAGCTACCTGCGCTGCGGCCCGAAAACACGCATTGGCCCGTTCCCGCTCCCCAAGCGCCAGGTGCGCCTCGGCTCGCCTGGGATCTGACTCGGACAAAGGCTGGATCGCTTGCCGAACGAGAGGATGCAGGGTTTTGTCGTCCTTGACCGCGCGAAAGATCGCAGCTGCATGGGATTCCGTGGGAACCGACAACTCTGAGCCGTCCAGCCACCCGCCGGCCTGGGCCTCGCATGTGGCGGCGCCAGCATCGAGCTTGCCCCAACTGACCAGGTCGGCGACCAGCTTCGGCGACTGCGCAAACACCAGGGCAGTGAGCCACCCGCGGGTGTTGCGGCTCAGGCCGGCGAATGTCGTATCCAGCAGGCGTCCGAAGTCGGCATCATCTTCGTCGACCCGGAATGCCTCGGGCCGGCCCTCGCGGACCTGTTGCACCCAGCGGCGCACCAGGAGAGCAGCCGAGGCTGCGAGCCCGCCGCAGGCGCGTACGATTTGCTCGACCACTTGGGCGGTGGGCTCTGTCCCTGCGGCGTGACCGGCAAGCGCGCGAATGTCCTTGGCCTGAAGCGGCCCAAGTCGAAGATCGACGACCCCGGCGCTGCGCAAGACATGCTCGGTGGGCACGATGACGAGGAGACGGCCACTGGGTACTCCTCCCGCCACCGCTTCGGCGAGCAGCTCCTCCTCACGGCCGAGCCCAAGCACCAGGCAGAGGGGTTGTTGCTGCGCGCGCGCTTCGAGCGCATCAACCAGTACTGCGGTACGCGCCTGCAGCGAGAGGGCGGGCTCTTCCCAAGGTGGCGTTCGTTCCACAGGGCGGGTAGGCAGGTCAGCTTGCAGCGCTGCCAGCCCGCGCTCGTCCACCGCGAAGGGCGGCACCGTCTGGGAAAGCAGGGCCAGTCGAATTTCGCGCAGAACCCGGCGGATCAGCGTGCGCCGGCCCGACCCAGGTGGACCGGACACTGTTGCCACGGCCGCTGGCGCATTCCCTTCTGCGAGTCGTTCCACCAGCGCCCAGAGCGCGTGCTCCTCCTTGGCCCGGCCGACCAGGAGACCCGCCAGGGGATCGCCCGCGGGATGCGGCACGGAGAGGTCCAGATCAACCGGAGTCACACCATCCGGAGAAATGCGGCGGATCTCCCGCAACAAGTCGCGCGCGCTGGCGGGCCGCACTTCCGTCGCGACTGCCAGCAACCGGCCGAGCAGAGCGTCCCATTCCTGCGGCAGCCCCGGACAAAGCAAGGATGCCGCCAGAGGCGTGCCTTCCATGAGGCGGCGAATGGACTCCATCCCGACACCGAAGGGCGGCACGCCGGTCCACGCCGCATATAGGGTTGCGCCCAAGCCGAACAGATCGGCCGCCGGGCCGCGCTCACCAACCAGAGCCTCAGGCGCGATGAAGCCCAGGGTGCCCGAGGCGCCTGCCGCTGCAGTCCCCAAGCCACCGTGGGTTCCCGGGACGGCCAGCAGGCGTTCGGATAGGCCGAAATCAATCAGCACCGGACGACCTTCATGGTCGCAGCGCACATTGCCGGGGCTCACGTCGCCGTGGACGAGGCCACGGCCATGGAGGTAGGCCATGGCATCAGCCAGGTCGTCAGCCGCAGCGACGAAGCGACGGACGCGATCTTCTCCATGTGCGGCGGCCAGATGCGCCCCCAGATCGGGCCCAGCTAGCCTGTCGGTCACCAGAAAGAGTCGTCCAGTCAAGGCCCCTTCGGTAATACGTCCCGTGTCTCGAACCCGGACGATACCGCGGTGGTTGAGATCACTCAGGTGGGAAAACTCATCGAGCAGGCGTGTGATGGCTGCCGGCTCCAGCCCAGCCGGAAAGAGCTTCACAGCACAGGCTGCGTGGTCGGCCAAGTCCTCGGCTTCGTAGACCTCGCCGCTTGCTCCCGCTCCAAGTCGTTTGCCTAGCCGATAGCGATCCGCGACAAGTGGCCAGGGGCGATCATCCCCGCTCGATATGCCAACTTCATTGACGACTACCACCGAGACTGATTATACGATTTTCCGAGAATTTTGGAAGACAGCCTATTTCGTTGTCAGACAAGCTGCAATGCGCTAATTGCTCCGGTTCACTCAGGGCGTGGTCGACTTGATGTGGTTCTTGCTCCCCAAGCGCAGAAGCGCCGCGTTCGCCATGTTCCTGATCTCCTCGTCTTCATGCGCGTCGGCCACGAAGCTCAGGTAGTCGCTGGCTTCTTGTCCCCCAAGCGCGGCAAGAGCATCGATGATCTTGCGCATCTCCCGGCGATCCTTCATCGACTTGGTCTTGGTGAGTGCAGGGACGGCGCGCGGATCGTGCAGGTCGACCAGCGCGCCAAGAGCGGCATCCCGGATGGTTTCCTCATCGTCGGACAGCAGCCCGATCAAGGTGGGGACCTCATCCAACAACTTGCGAGCCGCTGCCACGCGGATGGCTTCCAGGCGTATCTCGCCGGGCGCGGCCAGGGCCGCGTGAAGGGTCTGACGGTCGGCAGACCACAGCTTCTGGCGCGCAATATAGGCGCCCAGCAAGTCGCCGACGGCGCGTTCCGCTAACTGCTGAAACACCCCCTTCTTGTCCGGATGTGTCTCAGGGTCGTAGAGCATCTCGGCATTCGCCTGAACGTCCTCGCCAATGTGCGAAGGAGCCACGCCGGAAGGTCGAGTGGATACGTTCAGCCGCACCAGCGCGCGCACGGCAGCCTTGCCGTCGGCGCGCACGAGTTCCATGGACAACGTGATGCGGAGGCTCGCCACGGCTGTGCCGGGCTTGCTGCTCTCCGCGGCTTGCCGAGCGAAGATTCCCGCGTGCAAGAGTTGCGAGCGTGCCTTTTGTGCCAGCGCCTCCCGATCTACCAGTGAGGACTCGTCACCTGCGCCCGCGGCCGGCGTGATGACAACAGGTCCGAGCCGCACGAATTGTTGGCTGGTTGCGCCCGGCCGCTTGCAGGCGATGGCTCCCAGCGGAAGCATCGCCCAGACGGCGCACGGGAGCCAAGTCACTCGCCACCACGCGAGGTTCATGCACGCTGGGACCGAGCGCCGCCCCGACGAACGCCCGCCCTCGCGAAACCTCCCCCAGTGGGCAGGGATTCGCTCTCGCCCTCGAGATCGGCTTCGCCCGGTGGCTGGGCCAGGGGAATAGGGGTCTCGTCCACACATCGGCAGAGAGCCAAGGACACCAGGCGCAGAATCACGTCCTTGTATGAGAGTCCACCCGTCTTTGCCGCGCGGGAGAAACCGCCTGCCAGGTCGGAAAGATCACAGTTGGGGTTCACGTCGATGACGTAGGGCGTGCCATCGGCCGATAGGCGGATGTCCATGCGGGCGTAGTCACGCAACCCAATGGAGTGAAAGGCGGCCAGCGCCGTCTGCGCCACCTTGTCGCGCATCTCGGGCGACAGCCCTTCGCAGCGCACCGGACGGGTGCCCTTGTACTCGATTGAATCCTCCACCCACTTACCCTCGAACGACACAATCTTGGGCCGGTCCGCGGGCATGGCCGAGAAGTCGATCTCGAAAAACGGGAAGACCTGGATCTCGCCGTCAACCTGTCCCAGCAGGGAGACGTAGATTTCGCGTCCTTCGATGTACTCCTCGACCAGCGCGGGCTGGTGGTAATGGTAGAGGATATGCAGCACTCGCGCGGTGAGCGCCTTCTCATCGCTGACCACCGACGCCCGGGTGATCCCGACCGAGGCGTCCTCGCGCGCCGGCTTGACGATGAGAGGAAACTGGAAGCTCAAGGAAGACAAGTCGCCTTCCGCCGAAACCAGGCATCCCCGCGGCGCGGGAACGCCACAGGCCCGCAGGATCTCTTTCACNNAGCAGCGGCAGCAAACTCTCGAAGCGATTGTCACCATGGATCGATTCGCAGAGATTGAAGACCGCGGCCGGCTTGAGGGCACGCAACTCACTCAGCGCGCCGGTCACGTCGCTGGTCACGCCCAGACCGGAGGCTTCATAGCCGTTCGCGTTCAGAATGCGGGCGATGTGGTCCGCTATTTCCTTCACATCCTCGCGCGCTTTGTTCTCGGGATCCGCTTCGGCTCCCTCGAAGTCGCGATTGTAGATGACTGCGATCCGCGGCCTGGTCCGTGCCTTCACGATGCTTCCATGATTCTAGCGACTGGCGCTGTGCAATTGCAACCGGGAACACGCGCCTCCACTAGTTGTACACCAAAGTTCTTCTCAAACAAGGCGATGAGAGATCGCGCGACCACTTCGGGTGGGGGCGCCTTCCCGATTTGTCGGACCAACGACGTGACACCCGCGCTTAGCAGACCACAGGGGATGATGGTCGAGAATCCGTCCAAGTCGGTGGCAAGGTTGAGCGCGAACCCGTGCGTGGCAATCCGATGTCGCACGTGCACCCCGAAGGCACAAATCTTGTCGAGCCCAACCCACACCCCCGGAGTCGACTCTCGCCACTCGGCCGCAAGGCCAATACTGGCCAGCCACTCGACGATGCTCGCCGCCATGGTCTGCATGTGCGCGCGCACGCCCTGGCGCAGCCGGAAGATAGGGTATCCCACGAGCTGACCTGGCCCATGGAAAGTCACGTCACCTCCGCGTGAGGTCCGGCACACGTCGATGCCACGGGCGCGCAGAGCAGGCACAGGAAGCAACACGTGGGCCGGGTCGGCGTGGCGGCCCAACGTGATCACGTCCGAGTGCTCGAGCAGGAGGAGCGTCTCCGGTCTGCGGCCTTCCAGGATTTCGTTCCGGATCTGCTCTTGCAGTTCGAGCACCGGCCGATAGGGGACGCGACCCAACCATGTCCACTCGGCCACGGCATCCGTTTCGGGACGGTAGCCGGCAGACAACGCGACTAGCCCTCGGAGATCTCGGCGAAGAAGTCCGCGTCGACGAACTCGACGTTGACCACAGCGCTGATGACGCCAATCCCGTGACGCACGCAGGTCTCGGCCATTGCCGGACCATCCACCACCTCCACCGGTGCCCCTGACTGCTTCCACTCCCCAACGGCATCGTCGGCCAAGCGGCCGGCAAGCATGAGCAACCCTTCGTCCTGATTGCGGGCGCGGATACCCGCGCGCAACTCGCCCATCGCTCGTCGGCCCGCAGCCGCGCTGCCTGGCCGCAGGGCGATGAGACAACGCGAGGGCCGGAAGCCTCGTCCTCGCAAGGCCTCAAGATAGATGGTGCCGTCGACCCGCTTGACGAAAGTGGCCGGGCCGAAGCCCTCACGTTGCAGAAGGACGCGGGCCACTGCCTCGAAGGCAGCCGGACTCAGTTCGGCCATGCGCTGCTCAAGGGCGGCCAGGGTGCGCTCGCGTAAGGCACGTCGGGCCTCGCCCAGCACGAACTCCGCCCGTTCGAGATCACTGTCTGGCGGCCGGCGAGCCAGGGCGTATAGACCGCTACCCGCGGGTCGCACACGCGGGCGCTGGGCGGCACGCAGCCGCTCTTTGCCCTCTGCCGCAAGCGCGGCTCGCATCACCCGCCATGCCTCGTTGGGCTCTCCGTGGATGAGCCGTCGCCGGACCGCCGCATCTGCGATCTGACGCACGTGTAGACCGCGGCCAGGAGCCTGGCCCTTCAATATCTCGATGGCCGCGTCGATCGGCGAAGTGATCTTGCGTCCTGACTGGGCCGGCGTCTCGGGGGTGCCCTCGCCCGCTGGCGCGGGTGCCTGGGCCGCACTGTCGCTGGGACCGGGTGGCGGGCCAGAGGCGCTTGGCATCTCTGCTCTGGCTGCTGCTTCACCCGGAGAGGCGGGACCGCCGACCTGTTCGGCTTTCGCCTCCGCCTCTTCTTCGCTCTCGGCGCTCTCGTCGTTGCGGGCCGCGCCCGCATCGCTGTCGTCGCCAGTCGGCCCTTCTTCTTCTTCCCCCTCCCTCTCGTCCCCGTCGCCTTCCAGAACGCCACTCTCAGCCAAGGCGGCTGCGCGCGCTTCGGGGGACAATGAACCGATTTCGGGCTCCTCAGGCGTTTCGCCTGCCTCGTGTTCCTCCGCGCCTTCGATCGGGCCGGGGCGCTCGCTGGCCGCCTCCCCTCCAGCACTGTTGGTCGCCAGGGATTCGCCCGGTGCATCGCCGCGGCCGCGCCGCCGCCCTCGCCCTCCTCGTCGCCGGCGTCGCCCGCTGCGCGTCTCACCCGCGGCCGGCCGGCTCTCGGTCTTCTGTGGCTTCTCGGGTGTGGCTTCGGGCTCGGGCTCGGAGGGCGCCTCCGGATAGCGCAGCAGCCCGAAAACGCCTGGCTTGACCCGCACGAAGGGACTGCCTGGGGCTTTCTTCACGGCGGCNNTCCGTGGCCTTCTCGGTGAGTTCCTTGAAGTGAAGGGGCCGGCGCTCACGCTTCAGAATCTCTAGGGCTGCTTCCAGAAAGGTCATGACGACGCCGTGTCTACCACAAACTTCGCGCGCGTGGCGTTGGGGTCTTTCTGGCAACCGAGAAGCGCGTTTTTTTGACGACACCCGGCGCAGGCGTTACCCGTGAGAGATGAGTTCTTCGCGCAAGATCGGAGTCCTTCTGGGCGGGTTCTCTCTGGAACGGGATGCTTCCGTCCGGGCCGGCGAGGCGGTCACGGCAGCCTTGCGCAGAGGGGGCCATGAGGTCCAGGCTCTCTTCGTCGACCGCCACATCGACATGGCCCTGCGCCAGTCGGGAATAGACGTGGCTTTCTTGGCCGTGCGGGGCCGCTACGGCGCCGATGGCTGCCTTCAGGGCCTGCTGGAGATGCTCGCCATCCCCTATACCGGCTCGGGCGTCTTGGCCTCGGGACTGGCCATGAACCGCGCGAAGACAAAGGACGTTTTGCGTCTGCACAATCTGCCCGTCGCACCCGCCTACCTGATTCGCGCCCAACAGCAGGACCACAGCAGCGAAGTTCACGGCGCTTTTGGGTTCCCGGTTGTCGTGAGACCGGTGGGAGCGACCCTACTTTGCGGGGGCGCCCTGGTGCGCGACGAAATGGAGTTGGAGAGCGCTCTTGAGGATGTGTTTGGTGTGGACGACGAAGCCCTGGTTGAGCGCTTCGTGGAAGGTAGGCCAATCTGCGTGCCGGTTCTCGACGGCCAGGCTCTTGGCGCTGTGGAGGTCTCCCGGGCCGGATCTTGGACCGCACAGCAGGCGGTGGGTGCGCGCGGGCAGGAGATCTGTGCAGCCGCGCGGCTTCCGCCCGCTCGCGAGGCTTCGGTGTTGCGCCTGGCGACCCAGGCCTATGAGGCCCTGGGCTGCGAAGGCCCGGCTTGCGTCGAACTGGTGGTCAGCGAACGTTCCAACGAGATCATCGTGGACCTGGATTTCGTTCCGCTGCTCCTGCCCGCAGCCCCTTTGCCCCGCATGGCGCGGGAAGCCGGGATTGGCTTCGACGAGTTGGTCGAGGACATCCTGGCAGGTGCCCGCCTGCGCGCCCACGGCATACGGCGCAACCGGCGCACGGCTCACAGTGTGTTCGAGGGTCCGGATCGCCGGGCGAATGCGGCGCTGGCCGCCCATTGATCGCCTGCTTGCGGTACCATGGTGCCGCTTGCCTCATACAGCCCGCCGTCTAGTTCTTCTTGGGACAGCAGCCCTAGCCAGCTTCATCCTGGTGGCCGTCGGCGGTAGGCTGTGGAACAGGGGTGCCGTGCCGTGGGTTCAGGGACGTCTGGAACAGGTGATCGGGCGTCACGTGCGGGTGGATAGCCTTGGGATAGCTGGGTTGCGCACGCTGGTCGTGCACGGCGTGAATATCTTCGGGGCGCCCCCGTTCGATGCGGAACCGCTGGTGCGCGTGGAACGCATCGTCGTGCGCCTGGGCGGTCCGGGACGCGGATTCTGGGAACCTGCTGAAGTGACAGTCGACGACCCTGAGGTCGAATACCTGCGTACCGGAGCAGCCGACAATCTTTCCGGCCAGCCTTCGACGGCTCCCCCGGCGCCGGCCCATCGGCGTCCTCAGCGCGAAGCTCCCGTTGCGCTTGTGGTCCGCAGGGCGCGCGTTCATGGCGTGGTGGTCTTGCCGGGCGGAGTGCGAGTGGCTTTTCGCACGCCCAATGCCAGTTTTCAGCGCTCGTCCCAGGGCAAGGAATCGGCGCTGGTGCGAGATCTGGTCGTCGAGGTGGGTGCAGCCACGACCCTGCGCTTGCCCGAGGTCGCGATAGAGAGCGTGCGCGGTTTGCCGGTGACTGTCACGGGCCGGCGCGCCAGCCTGGTGATCCCCGGCGGCGGCGCTCTGGTCGAGGGCGCGACGGTCGAGGCGCACTTCGCCGGACAGAGCGTGTCGGTCGAGATGCGTAGCGATGATGCCGAACACGCATCCCCGGGTCTGCTCATCTCTGGCCGGACGGGCGGTGATGTGGCTGACCTGCAGGTGGAAGCGCGCGATTGGCCGCTGCGTGCGCTCGGTGTCGTGGCGGCACCGCGTGGGGTGGGATTGGATGACGCACGCGCCGACCTGCAGGTCGTGGCGTCCCTCGACCTGGAACGCCTGCGGGTTGCCTTTCAGGTGGACAGCCAACTGCGCGGCCTGGAATTACATCATCCGGCCGTGGACTGGACCCCCTGGCGCGAGCTGGGCGTGGAGATCCACGTCAGTGGCCAGGTGGCGGCAGGTGCCGGCCGGGTCGACATCGAATCAGCCGAGGTGCGAGTCTTCGGCGCGCAGCTGAACCTGAAGGGCTGGACCGAGGTGCTGGGGACGCCCCGGGGAGAGCTCACCATCAGCACGCCACGCGCGGCACCCTTGCCGTGTAGCTCCCTGCTCGCTGCACAGGCGCAGCCGGTTCGCCAAGCATTGGCCGGGCTCGCCCTGGGCGGCAAGCTGGGGCTGGCCGTCGCCTTTTCTTTCGACGCCGCGGCCTGGGAAACCCTGACCCTTGACGTCCGTGTCGATCCGCGCTGCACAGTCAAGACTGAACCGCAGGTGCTGGCCAGTCTGACCCCAGCCCTGCTCCGGCAGACACCAACCGGCCCGCTCGCGCCCAGCCTCCCGCTAGGCAAGTACAACCCTGATTTTGCCTCGCTGGCCGAAATGCCCAAGCACCTGCCGGCGGCCTTTCTCACCTCCGAGGATAGCCGCTTCTTCACCCACAATGGCTTCGACATCGAGATGATCCGTCATGCCCTGGTGCAGGATCTCGAGACCGGAACTTTCGGACGAGGGGCCAGCACGATCACCCAGCAACTGGCCAAGAATCTCTTTCTGACTCCTCATCGAACCCTGGCCCGGAAGCTGGAGGAAACTGTGCTGGCGTGGCGCCTGCACAACCTCCTCGGCAAGGAACGCATCCTCGAACTCTACTTGAATGTCATCGACCTTGGTCCGGGCATTCGCGGCGTACGACAAGCCGCGCGTGTCTACTTCGGCAAGGAACTTCAGCAGCTCCGGCCCATCGAGTCCGCCTACCTGGCAGCCCTGGCGCCCAACCCGCACGTGCTGGCGCGACGCTTTCGCGATGGCCACGTGGACGACGGTTGGCTGCAGAGGCTCCACGATCTGCTCGCCATGATGAAACGCAGCGGCCGTCTTTCGGCCGAGGAGCTTGCCGCGGCCCGCGGAACAAGACCGGCGCTGCGCAGGATTGACAAGGAGTTCACGCCTCGCTGACATGGGAACCCTCAAAGGGTTCGCTCCGCCCTTCGGCCCCCCCGGCGGACTCCCCACGCGTCTAGTGCTACTCTTGTGGCCATGAGCCTGTTTCGAACTGCTGCTCTGAGCCTGGCAGCCCTGCTGGTGCCTTCGCTGGCGGCAGGCTCGTTGATCCAGGCACTGGACCTTGCTGAGCTGACCGCTCGGGCCGAACGCATCGTCGTCGCCCAGGTTGTGTCGGTCAAGGGCGAGTGGGATTCTTCCGGCCGCAACATTCACACGCGCATCGAGATCACGGTCGAGGAAGCTTGGAAAGGGTCGACCGCGGTGGCTGAACGCCTGGTGATCGTGCAACCGGGCGGCAGCGTGGGCGACATCGAAATGCGCGTCCACGGCATGCCCAGCTTTGCTCCCGGCGAGAGGGCGGTGCTGTTCCTCGCTGGCCAGGTCGCGCCTCGCGTGGTGGGAATGAGTCAGGGCAAGCGCCCTGTGCGTTGGGACGGCACGACCAAGCGCTGGGTGGCCCAAGCCGCGGAACACTCTGCGGTCGTGCGCCGCGATTCCCAGGGCCGGCTGCAACCCGTGCCCGCCGAGCCTGACATGGCACTCGACGAACTTCGTCAGCGCATCCGCGCGCTGGTCAGACAGTAGAGAAACCAGCGACACCTTCCATGAGAACCCGTATCACCCTGGTGACGATCTCCGTTGTGGCAGCCGTCGCAGCCCTGCCTGTGCCGGCCGCAGCCTACGTCCGCACCGTGACCAGTGCGAACGTGGCCACGTGGTGGAAAGCGCCCTGCGTGACAATGGAATTCTCCCTGGGCTCCCCTCCGCCCGAGTTGGATGCGTCGGGATACCTGAGCGCCGCCCAGAACGCCGGTGCGGCCTGGAGTCAGGCCTCGCTCGATGGGGTCACTCGATGTAGCAACGTGATCTTCAACGTGAAGTCGGTCCCCGATGCCGCCGGCCCAGTGGGCAGGGACGGCCACAATCGCCTGATCTTCCGCCAAAACGGCTGGTGCCGCGATCCCGCACCCACGGATCCCAACGAAGCACGTTGCTATGACCCCAGTGCCTTGGCCATCACTTCCGTCTTCCAGCTCAAGAACAGCGGCGAGATCCTGGACACCGACTTGGAAGTAAACGCCACTGACTTCACCTGGGGCGACTTCGTGGGCCATCCTGAGTTGACCGGTTTCGACACCCACGACTTCCAGGGCGCGATCACCCACGAGTTCGGGCATGTCATCGGCCTGGACCATGTCTGCTACAGCCCGGGCGCCATCCGTGCGGACGGCACACCGGTTCCGCGGCCCGTGGACAACAACGGAAACCCGGTGCCCAATTGCGGCGCCGCCGACAATCCGCCTTCGATCACGCAGGCCACGATGTACGTCTCGGTTAACTCACCCAGCGCCGAGGTCGAACTGCGCAGCTTGTCGCTCGATGACGTGCAAGGCGCGTGCGATGTCTACCCCTTCTCGGCCAACTTCGTGTGTCAGCCTCCATCGACACCCTCAACCGGCGGCGGCTGTTCCTTTTCGGCGCGACCCGGATATGGGTCTATGGCCTGCGTGCTGGCGTTGCTCGCGATGGCCCTGGTGGTCCGCCGTCGGCGCTAGCCGCGCGCGCCGCCAGCCGAAATTCCAAGGGATCCGGATGGCCCACGGCGCGCACCATGGGGATTGTCTGAGGCGCGTGGTTCTTGGCCTCCGCGGCCAGTATGTATTCGCCCACGGGCAGACGAACGGAGAACTGGCCGTGCGGGTCGGATGTGACCCGGATCGCGGGTTGCGCCGGCTTCCCGACAGCGCGCGCTTCCACCTGAGCGCCCTCCAGGGCCTGGCCGTCTTGCTCCAGCACGTGGCCCGAAAGCAGGACCCCGTTTGGCACCACGAGATCGCCGAGATCCCGGGCATCCCCGGGCGCAAGCAAGAGTGGCTCGCGTCGCAAAGGCAGTTTGTCGGCCGGCGAAACTTCGAGGCGCGAGCGTCCCGGAGCCAATCCCCTCACCTCGAAGCGTCCCTGTGCGTCGGAAAGCGCCGTGCGAACGCTCCCCTGGCGCGCCACCGATCCCGGCGGCAACTCGGCTGCTTCGGCTGCCGTGGGCAAGGCGCCCGGCAGGACGATCACCTCGTCATGGCCGCCGACCAGCCCGACCACGGACACGGGCACGGCGCGCAGCGGAGAGCCATCCTGGTCGAGCACACGGCCCGTGACCTGCGCCGCCCGCGCGAGTCTGGGCACTGCCAGGACCCTGCTCCCAGCGCTGAGTAAGAATTCTGGTGCATCCAGCAGAACGTGGCCTTCCAGCCTGGCCAAGATCTGGTAGCGACCGGGCCGCATCGGCCCGACCCTGAACTTGCCTTCTTCGTCCGATTGGCAAGTCACGGGCAGGTCATCGGATGGCATGGTCAGCACGTCCACCGTGGCCCCGGGAAGGTTCCGGCCCACGTCGTCACGCACCCGGCCCTCCACGAAAGCACCCGGACCCAGTAGCAACCGAACCGGTGCCAGGTGGCCTGTGCCTTCTTCGATCACCTGACTTGCTATCGCTGACACGAACTTGCCATGCGTGGCGCGAACTGTGAAGCGGCCCAGACCCAGACCCGCGAACGAAAACACGCCATGGTTGTCGGCCACGGTTTCACGCGGCCAGCGTAAGCTTGGCCCGCCCAGCACCACATGCGCCTCCGGTTCGGCGCGCGTCGGGGAGGCCAGCACGATGCCTCCCAGGCTGCGCCCCTCCCCTTCGAGAGCCAGTACCAGCGGGCCGGAGTCTGGCACGGTCCGGTCGATTTCCAGTGTACCGAAGCCCGCTGCCTCGACCAGCAGTGTCCATCTTCCCGGCAGAAGGCGAGGCAACACGAAATGGCCGTCGGGATTCGAACGCGCCTGAAACGTGGAACCGTCGGACTTTTGTTTGGGCCAAGCGATAACCAGGACATCTGGCAGGGGCGTGCCGCGGCTATCCTTCACCACGCCGACGAGGTCGACGGGCGGGCCCATCTTCCTCTCCCCTGCCGGCCTTGGGTCACCCGCCGCATCACGGCCTGGACGGGATCCCCGGCAGGCGAGCCCACAAACGGCCATGGGAATGAGCGCCACCAAAGCGAAGATGGTGGGACTTACTTGTCTGTGAGTGCTTGCGGCGCGCATCAGTCGGTGCTAATGGTACGCCCTCNNCGGAGAAATCATGCCTGCGCAGTGTGCAATTTGCGGCAAACAAAGACGAGTGGCCAACAACGTGAGCCACTCGAACATCAAGACCAAGAGCCAGCAACGGCCGAACCTGCAACGCGTGCATGTCACGATCGGCGGCTCGCGAAAGCGAGTGCGCGTCTGCACACGCTGCCTTCGTTCCGGGTTTGTGTCGAAGGCCCCGTAGCTTCCCGATTCGGCGCCTCATTCGACGACAGAATCTAGGCTGCCACAGCCACAGCATCGATTTCAACCTGCGCGCCTCTGGGCAGCGCTGCGACCTGCACGGTGGCCCGTGCGGGCGGCGTGCTCCCGAAATACGTGGCGTACGCTTCATTCACGACAGCGAAGTTCGCGAGGTCGGTCAAGTAGATGGTCGTCTTGACCACAGCGTCCAGTGACACGCCGGCAGCCGTGAGCACAGCGGACAGGTTCTGCATCACGCGGTGGGTTTCTTGTCCCACGTCGCCGCCGCCCACCAGTTCGCCGGTTTGCGGGTCGAGCGGGATCTGGCCCGAACAGTAGATGCAGCGCGCGCCCTGCGCGATCACAGCCTGGGAATAGGGGCCGATCGCGGCCGGGGCTGACGGGGTGGCGACGACGTCTCGAATCATCGTCCCATGATAGCAAGGGGCCGTGACAGGGCACGTTTTCCCGGATGCCATGTTGCCAAGCGGACCCTGGCGGCAGTACCGTTGCCCGCGTGAAACCTGGAACGCGGCCGCGGCGCCGGAACGCCGAACCCGAGACTGCGGCGTCCCTGATGTCGGCCGTGGTGGCGCGCGTGGGCGGTGAGCATCGGGCGCGCGAGCACCGTATCTTCGCCGCCTACGAGCATGCGGTGGGTGGTCCCCTGCGCCAGCACACCAGGGCCGAGCGTCTGCACGAGGGCACGCTCTTCGTGCGCGTGTCGAGTTCCGCGCTGGCCCACCAGATCACCCTGCTCAAGCGTGAGATCCTGGAGCGCATGGCGCCGCTCGTGGACCCCGGGACCGTCACCGATCTGCGCACCCGCGTGGGCCCGCTGGACGCGCGGCCGTAGGCGTCGCTACCTATCGTTACTCAGCGCCATCCCCTGCGTCTGCCGCTTCGGCGGTACTTGCGACGCCGGCGTCGATGGGGGACAGGTCGCGTGAGGTAGCGAGCAGCTCTGCCTTCCCGGAACACGCTGGCATCACAGCCAGCAGGAAACACCAGACGGCAGCGGTCTTCACGAACGCAGGGTGCCTCCTCTCGCGGCTTGGCGTGCATGTTCACTCTACGTTGGAGGCGGTGGCAGAAACAAGTCCACCTTCCTTCGGTTACTGGTCCGCCATCCAGGGCGGACGCAATGGCTCGCCCTGGCGCGCGACCACGGGCCACATCCGGGAATCGCGCCGAACGTACACCGTGATCGGCAAGCGCCCGGTCAGCGGGTCGATCTGGTCGACGAGCAATGCTTGGTAGGATGCCGGGACAGGAACCAGCAGGTGCCAGGGCGCATAGTCGGCGCGGAAACTCGCCGACATGAGAAGCTGGAAGTCACCGAGGAACCACGGGGCGATGTCGCCGTGGGCGCCGCCGAGCATGATCAGGTCCGGCCGCCGCGAGAGCACGTAGGCGCCATCTCCCCGCCTGTGCCCGGCTACGGCGAACCAGCCGTCTGGTTCCCGGAGCGCGCGCGGCATCGGTGCGGGCGAAATGCGCGCGATGTGCCGATCGTTGATGCCGAGAGTGTCGATGAACGAGAGCGACGGCGCGAAGTACGGCACCGAACCTGCCGTCGCTGCCGCGACCAGCGTGCCGGGTGCGAGCCGGTCCTCCAGCACGCGCCCGACGAACTCGCCGATCGCTGCCGCGGGATTGCGTTCGGCCGGATGGCGCCACGAGAGTTGGAGTTGCCAAAGCGCCGAGATCCCGACGAGAACCAGCGTGGCTGCCCGGACGCCCGCGCGCGGGGAAGGTGCCGCCAGACTGCCCGCCAGGCAGAGCACGGCGATCGGCGCGAGCATGAACCGGGCTCCCAACATGTGGTCGCCCCCACCCACGACCACCAGCGCTAGAAGCGGCAGGCAGGGGAGCAAGAGCAGCCAGACGCGACGTCGGTCCGAAGAGCTGACGATCATCCACGTCGCAACCAAGGCCGCCGCCAGCCACTGCTGCGCGGACTCGGTCACATACGCCGCCGCGTCGGCGAGAAGATCGGTGAGTGGCAGATCCATCATCTTGGCCCGTGCTGCGTTGGCGATCCAGTCCCCGAAGTACGCCA
>PMZX01000353.1:54597-66427 GCA_003170035.1 Myxococcales bacterium
CAGGATCCAGAAGCAGGCGCTGATCGTCTCCAGGCCGCCCAGCGCCCACAAGGTCCAGCCCGGAATGGTCACCAGCACAAGCAGACCAGCCGGATGTGCTTTGCAGCGATACCAAAGGATGACCGTGGCAAGCGCGTAGAGGACCCCCAGGACCTGCGCCGCCAACACAAGCGGGACACCCAGGAGGCCAAGCAGAACGATGTGCGCCAGCCACAGAGAATTCGAGAACCCCTCGACGCGCTCGCCGTCATTCCAGGTCAATCCCTTCCCCGCCAGCAGCCGTTCCGCGTAGCGCAGCGAAATGTACGCGTCGTCGTGGAAGAAATGGCGATGGATGAAGAGGCCGAGCAGAAGGGCAAGCAGGGCAACCCCGAAGATCAACCAGCGCCTGTGCCGTGCCGGTCTCGCGGGGCAGCCGCTCGGGCACGATCCGTGCTGTGAAAGAGCTGTCGCGCGCACCGGGCGCAGTCTACCCCATCACGCTCGGTCAGAGTCCGAGGTCAACTTGCTGCGTGGCTCGTGCCATGCGTGCCGTGCGCCAGGTACGCGTCGTCTTGCGACTGGCGAAATGGAGTTGCGTCCGTGACGGACACTTCGACGGACGGCTGGATCGCTTGCATCATCAACTCCCTGAGTAGGTCACGTCGGGCCTGACGCGCCAGCAGGAAACACACGGCGCAACGACGACATCCAATGGTCGAGGCGCATCGGTCGCGTGCGCGCTGGTAGGTCGAGGTCACAATGTGCAGAAACATCAGAACGCTCTTCAATTTCCATCCGCGCGCCACGCCCGAAGAAGTGCGGGCAGCTTCGCTGCAGTTCGTGCGAAAGATCTGCGGGTTCACCAAACCGTCGAAGGCCAACCAAGCCAAGTTCCTGGCAGCGGTTGACGAAATCACCGGCGTCGCGAGTCGGCTTCTGCGATCGCTGAAAACGAGCGCACTGCCCAAGAATCGCGAAGAGGAGACCGCCAAGGCCAGGGCTCGCGCTGCTGCGAGATTCGGACGCCAAACCGGCCACCGAGGAGTCACCGCATGAGGAAAGCTGTCGCCGCCAAAACCGTGGACGAATATTTCGCAGGCGTGGACGAGCCCGCCCGCAGCACTCTGGTCAAGATGCGCGAGAGGATACGATCCATAGCGCCGGCTGAGATCACCGAGGGCATCAGCTATGGAATGCCGATGTTCCGGTACAAACGGATGCGGCTGTGGTTTGCCGCATTCTCCGACCATTGCAGTTTGTTTCCGGGTGCGGCCGTGATTGCGGCGCTCAAGAACGAACTCAAGGGCTTCCACACGTCAAAGGGGACCATCCAGTTCCCGATGGACAAGCCGCTGTCCACCGCATTGCTCAAGAAGCTAGTCAAGGCGACGGTTGCGAAAAGGGAGCGGAAGCAGCCGAGGTGAGTGCTCGCCGTTGCTGTCTTCTTGCAGCGGCTTGACGGCCGCTCGTAGGGTGGGCTTGGCGTGCGGGATTTCTAGAACCGCCCCACCAGGGACAGGCCAGGGCTCGGAGAGCCTCGCCCGGGGACGGCCACCGGCGCCAGGCTGAGGTTGGACAAACCGTTTCTGGCGTTGGCGCGCCGGGCGGCGCTGGGCGCGGCGCTGATGTCATAGATCGCCGAGACGACGGCTGCGCTGATCAGGCAGGCCCCGAGCGCCTGCCCTTTGGGATCGTCCGTGTGGGTCTGCTCGTCGACCGCGAGCGCGGAGACGAATACGAGAATTCCTGTCGCGAACCCGACGAGCCGCAAGGCGCCCCCGCCCCAGGCCCGCCGGGGCTCGTCCGAGTAGGCGTGGCCGATGCTGGGGCCGAAGCTGAGCCCGAGCCCCATGGTCGCGGCGCCGCCAAGCGCCAGGGCGATATCGTTGCCCTTGGCGACACTGAGGTAGAGCATAGCCGCGCCGGCCAGCGCGGGCACCAGTGTCGACCACAGTGACAGGTGCAAGGCCGTGCTTGGGAACTTGTAGCCAGGGGCCACGTCAACCGAGGGCGTACCGGGCCAGCTTGGCGTGGCGAAACGGTAGCCGATGGTGGTGGTCAGGGAGGGGATCAGGCGCGCGTCCTGGCTCGCGGTCCGGACGGCCGCTGGAATCCGAGGCGAATCGCAGCTCGCGACGACGTAGTTTCCAGAACCATTGACGGTGCATTGGGGGCCATTGAGCATGTACCCGATTCCCGCATCGAAGCGGATCGACCAAGCGCGGTGGGCGAATTCCGCGCCCACCGTGCCGGTCGCGCGGTACCCGGGGTACCAGGACCAGGAATCCCGTTCCTGGCCCGTCAATTGTTCGTGGAGGACGCGCTCCCGGGAAAGGGCAACGCCCACGCCAAGCGAGCCCCACCCCCAGCGCAGCAGACGCATGCGCCCGAAAAAGCCCAAGGGCGGCAAGGTATCGCTCTTGATCGAATAGGGCCTCACGCCAAAGCCCCCGGAGAATCTGCCGCCGCGATCGAAGACTAGGGCCAGTCCGTAGGCGCCGAGCGGGTCTTGCCAACCCACATGCTCCTCGACCTGGATCGAACCGTCCTGGGAACGCGACTGGTCCAGCGCTTGCGCGAGCGCCGGGGCGCTCAGGCCGAAGAACGCGGCCGCCGTGATGCCGAGGGCGGCGAGCACCGCGCGCACCCATTGCCGTGGCCGGGGACTCACCATCCGGCACACGGGCACATCCGTCGGAAAGAACGTGGGGCGCTCGCGGTTGTCCATAGGATCCCGACTCAGAGCAAGACCGGTGCCGAAGGACTTGGGCAAGAAGGCCCAATCATCGCCACGCGATCTGTCGCGGGCGGGTCAAGGTGTGGTGAATGACTGACAGGTTCGCACGACTTTCTGACGTTCCGCCGATGGAACCGTGCGGTGGGAAATCATCAGCTACGGACTTTCGAGAGACAGGCACAGCGCCGCGCGCAGGTCGGCGACAAATTCCTCCAGGGCNNGCCGGGGTGGCAATCCCGAATCCCACGGCGACCGGCAGGCGGTTACCGGAGAGTTCGCGTACCTGCTGCACGCGTGCGGACGCTTCATCCAGGTTGGGCAGTTGACTGCCCGTGATCCCGGTCAGCGAGACGTAGTACAGGAAACCGCCGGCGACGGCGGCAGCAGCCTTCACCCGCTCCGGCGTGGACGTCGGTGCAATGAGCGGGACCAGGTCCAGGCCTTGCTGGGCCAGAGCCCGGGCCAGTTCGGGATCTTCGTCAGCAGGCCAGTCCACGCACAGCACGCCGTCAGCGCCGGCTTGCTTGGCTTGGGCGGAAAACTTCGCGGTGCCGCGCACGAAGATCGGGTTGGCGTAGCCAAAGAGCACGACCGGGATCTCCGGGTTGGCGACGCGCACGGCCTGACACAGGTCGAGGGCAGCACGCATGCCGCCTCCCGCTGCCAGCGCCCTGCGCATGGCCGCCTGGATGGCCGGCCCGTCAGCCGAAGGGTCGCTCCAGGGCACCCCCAGTTCGAGCACGTCCGCGCCGGCTCGCGCTGCGGCCAGCAAGAGACGGCGACTGGTGTCGAAGTCGGGGTCGCAGCCGGTGAGGTACAGGATCAGGGTCTTGCGGCCTTGTGACCGGGCCTTGGCAAATGCGCCGGCGATCCGCGAGCTGAACGGAGCTGGCGCATCGGTCATGATGACACCTCCGCGCCAAAGTGCTTGGCGATGGTGCCCATGTCCTTGTCGCCGCGGCCCGAGACGTTGATGATGACGCTGGCCCCGTCGGGAAGTTGCTCAGCCACGCGCGGCAGTCCTGCCACCGCGTGCGCGCTCTCCAGGGCCGGGATGATGCCCTCGCAGCGGGCCAACAAGCGACAGGCCTCGAGCGCCTCCTGATCCGTGGCAGCCAGGTACTGGGCGCGGCCCGTGTCGCGCAGGTAGCTGTGCTCGGGCCCGACCCCCGGGTAGTCGAGCCCAGCCGAGATGGAGTGAGCTTCGGCTATCTGGCCGTCTTCGTCGCACAGCACGTAGGAACGCGTGCCGTGCAGAACGCCGGGCCGGCCCTTGCCAAGGGTGGCCGCGTGGTGGCTGGTGTCGATACCCTCGCCCGCTGCCTCCACCCCGAAAAGTCGCACCCCGGAATCGTCGAGGAATCCGCGAAACAGGCCCATAGCGTTGGAGCCGCCGCCCACGCAAGCCAAACACGCGTCGGGAAGTCGGCCGGTGGCAGCCTGGATCTGGGTGCGCGCCTCGCGCCCGATCACCGACTGCAATTCGCCCACCATGGTCGGATAGGGATGCGGGCCAGCCACGGTTCCCAGCACGTAGTGCGTGGTCCCCACGTTGGTCACCCAGTCGCGCATGGCTTCGTTCATCGCGTCTTTCAGGGTCGCGGTGCCGTCCTTGACCGCGTGAACTTTGGCCCCTAGCAACTGCATGCGAAATACGTTGAGCGACTGGCGCTCCACATCGACCGCGCCCATGTAGATCTCGCACGGGAGTCCGAACAAGGCGCATACCGTGGCCGTGGCCACGCCGTGCTGGCCAGCCCCGGTTTCCGCGATGATGCGCTTCTTGCGGAGGCGCTGGGCCAGCAGGATCTGGCCCACGCAGTTGTTCAGCTTGTGCGAGCCGGTGTGGCACAGATCCTCGCGCTTGAGAAACACCCGCAAACGGCGGCCTTGTGCCTTTGCCACATGGTCGGCCAACCGCGCCGCCTCGGTCAGCGGCGTGGGCCGGCCGACATACTCGCGCAGCAAGCGGTCCAGTTCGGCGCGGAACGTCGGGTCGCAGGAAAAGTGCTCCCAGGCGGCCGTCAGCTCCTCAAGAGCGGGCATCAAAGTCTCGGAGACGTAGCGACCGCCGTAGGGACCAAATCGACCGGGAGCTTGAGGAACTGTGGACATCTGGCTGGCGCCACTATATGCCTTGGCTTACTCCCGAGTTCAATCAACCGCTCGCGCATCATGTCGACGAAACAAGACGACAGCACGACCTTCGACCCTGGCCGACGGCGGCTCTGCCCGGACGGCTCTTGCGTGGGTCTTCTGGGCCCTGACGGAAGGTGCAAGGTTTGCGGCACGCTCGGCTCTGGCGGGAGCGGAGTGGCGCCAGTCGCAAGCCCGCCTGCTTTGCCCACCCCTGAGCCGGAGATCGCTGACCAGGCGGAGACCGCGACCGCGTCTGGCGCAGAAGAAGCCTTCGACCCCAAGCGCCGGCTGTGCGCCGACGAGGCCTGCATCGGCGTGATCGGCAGCGACAATAAGTGCAGCGTCTGCGGCCGTCCGGGCTGACGGGCTGCCGCGTTCCGACCGACTTCTCAAGTGATACTTGAAGCTACGCGACCAGCACGATTGAGCCGGTCGTCTTGCGTGCCTCCAGGGCAGCGTGGGCGGAAGCGGCCTTGCGCAAGGGGAACTCTTGCGGCGGCTGGATGCGCACAGCGCCTGAGCGCACGACCCGGAACAAGTCGCCCGCCATGCGGCGCAGTGCCTCCGGGTTCCCGGCGTAGGTGGTCAGGGTCGGCCGGGTCACATACAGTGATCCCTTGACGCTGAGGGCGGTGAGGTCAAAAGGCGGAACCATTCCCGACGACTGACCGAACATGACCAGCAGGCCGCGGGGCTCCAGACAATCCAGCGAGCCGGCAAAGGTATCCTTGCCCACGCTGTCGTAGACCACGCACACCCCACGGCCCCCGGTGATCTGGCGTACGCGCTCGACGAAGTCCTCGCGCGTGTACACGATGACGTGGTCGCAGCCGTTGGCACGGGCCAGTGCCGCCTTCGCGTCGCTGCCGACTGTCCCGATCACGGTGGCGCCCAGATGCTTGGCCCACTGACACGCGATCTGCCCTACCCCGCCGGCCGCCGCGTGCATGAGGACGGTGTCGCCAGGCTCCACCTCAGTGGTTTGCAAGAGCAGATATTGTGCGGTGAGGCCCTTGAGCATGATGCAGGCGGCGGTTCGGTCGTCGATGTCGTCAGGCAAACGCACCAGGCGTTCGACCGGCACCACGCGTGCCTCGGCATACGCGCCCACCGGGCCTGTGGCACAAGCCACGCGATCCCCGGGTCGCAACTCAGCAACTCCGGGCCCGACCGCCTCCACCACACCGGCAGCCTCGCTGCCCAGCCCGCTGGGAAGCGGCAGCTTGTACACGCCCCGGCGGTGGTAAATGTCGACGAAGTTCACTCCGATGTAGCGGTGGCTGACTATGGCCTCGCCCGGGCCGGGTGCGGCCAGCGCGACCGTCTCCCACGACATCACTTCCGGACCGCCCGTGCCGTGGATGCGAATGGCCTGTGTCATGGCGGAGAATCTAGCATCGGTGTTCCAAGCACGAGTGGTAGAACTGCGCCATGGGCTCCCTGTTCCTCGACGCCTGCCGCGGCGAACCCACTCCGAGGCCGCCCCTCTGGCTGATGCGCCAGGCAGGCCGCTACCTGCCCGAGTATCGGGAGGTACGCAACAACGTCACCTTTCTCGAGCTGTGCAAGACCCCGCAACTGGCGACCGAGGTGACCCTGCAGCCCATCCGGCGCTTTGCCTTCGACGCGGCGATTCTGTTCTCCGACATTCTCATTCCCTTGCAAGCCATGGGGCAGGCGGTCAGCTTCACCGACGACGGTCCCACCCTCTCGCCGCCGGTGCGGATTGCGGCCGACCTGGACCGGCTCACGCCGTTCGATCCTTGGGAACGCACGTCGTTCGTACTGGAAGCCATCCGGCTGTTGCGCCCGCAGCTTGGCGAGACACCGCTCATCGGATTCGCGGGCGCGCCTTTCACTACCGCGACCTACGCCATCGAGGGCAAGACCTCGAAGCGGTTTGTCGAGACCAAGAAGCTTTTCTATCGGGACCCGGACACCGCCCACCGACTCCTGGAGTTGATCGAGAGTGCCACCCGCGCGTACCTTCTGGCTCAGGTGGCTGCGGGCGCCCAGGCCATCCAGATCTTCGACTCGTGGCTCGGCGTTGTTTCCTCCGAGGAATGGGACGAGTTCGTGGCCGGGCCCACCGCGACCCTGGTAGCAGCGGTGAAAGCGACCGGCGTGCCGGTCATCTACTTTCCCAATGGGGCGACCACCATCCTGGACCGCGTGGCGCGCGTGGGCGCCGACGTGTACGGGATCGACTGGCGCCTGCCTCTCGACGAGGCGCGGGCGCGACTTGCAGCGGGCGGCGCCGGGCACGCGGCCGTGCAAGGCAACCTCGATCCGGCGGTCCTTTTGGGCCCGGTCGAGCGAATTCGTCGCCAGGCCGCCGAGGTGATCCGCCACGGGGCTGGCCGTGGTCACATCTTCAATCTGGGGCACGGCATCTACCCCGAAACCCCTATCGAGAACGTCGAAGCCCTGGTCCGCGCCGTGCGGGGCGAGTAGCCGCGCAGGATCAAACCGTGCTTGCCGTGGTTGCGCTCAACATGGGAGGCCCGGATTCGCCAGCAGCGGTGGAGCCGTTCTTGCGCAACCTGTTTGCCGATCCCGACATCATCCAGCTGGGCTGGGCGCGGCCCCTACAGCCACTGTTGGCGCGCCTGATCGCGCGGCGCCGGGCCGCTTTCTCGCGGGCTGCCTACGCCCAGATCGGCGGGCGCTCACCGATCCGCGAGGAATCACTGGCTCAGGTTCAGGCGGCGGCAGGGGTCATGGCGGCGGCTGGTGTCGTGGCCAAGCCGTACCTGGCCATGAGCTACTGGCATCCTTTTCCCACCGAGACCGCAGCAGCCATGCAAGCCGATGGCATCACACGGGCGTTGCTCTTGCCTCTGTATCCCCATCGATCGAGAACGACCACCGGATCAGCGTTTCGCACCATCGAATCCGCCTTGGAAGCCAAGGCAATCGTCACGGCCCGCATCGAGGGATACGCGACAAACCCAGGCTACCTTGACGCCCTGTGCGACCGCATCAGCGAAGCCTCGGCACAACTGCCAGAGTCGGCACGCTCGACTGCCCCGGTGTTGTTTTCCGCGCACGGCCTTCCCGAAGCCTATGTTCGCCGGGGCGATCCCTATCTCGACGACGTTCGCTCCACCGTGGCTGCGGTCACGCGACGACTCGGCCTGGAGAGCCGGTCGCAACTCGCCTTTCAAAGTCGTGTGGGCCGGCAGCGCTGGCTGGCGCCCACCACTGAAGAGGCCCTCGACGCCTTGGCTGCCACCGCCCACCAGGCCGTGGTCGTGGTTCCGGTTTCCTTCACCGGCGAGCATCTGGAGACGCTGCAGGAGATCGACATCCTGTACCGCGAACGGGCCACGGCGCGCGGAATCACCAGCTTTGCCCGGGCGCGGGCCGTGGGCTGCCATCCCGCTTTCATTGCAGGCCTGGCAGCTCTGCTGATATCCGCCGCGCGCGCCCGCGGCTGGGTCTAGCCTACTTCTGGGCGAAGCACCGTGGGTCAACGGCGCTGCCGGTAAAGCGGAAGAAGGTGAAGATGCCCGCGTCGGCGCCTGCCACCAGGAGGCTTGCGTCTTTGCCCTTGGCACAGGCGCGGCTGCTATTGAACTCCAGTTCGGCCAGACCAATGCCGAAGAACTCGGTGTTGGCATTCGGGTTGCTGTCGTTGACCACGGCGACCGGCGTCTTGCCGTCGCCATCAAGCTTGTAGACGAACACCCGGCCAGCCTTCTTCGTGCTGCCCACGTCGGCCTGCAGAGCCGTGATGGCGAGTTCTTTGATCCCGTCGCCGTCGATATCAACCAGCGCCACCCGCTGGCCGAACTCCGAAGTAGGGTCGCTATTCGTGAACATCTTGGGCGACGTGATGCCGTCTCCGTAGAAAAGGTAGGCTCGATCAGGCGGCGCGCCCACCACCAGATCGGCCATGCCGTTCGCGCGCGGGACCGCAGCCAGCGCCGTGCCGAATCCGCCGACCGCTGGATTGCCGACCGGATTGGGAACTCCGATGGGCGTGCCGGCGCAGAAGAGTTGGAACGCATTCGTCGGGTCGGCCGGATTGAGGCCGTACTGCAGGATGAACACTCGCCCGGCCCCACCTTTCACCGGCAGACCCACTGCGATTTCCTGGTTGCCACCGGACAGAAAATCCGCTACTGCGAGCGACCTGTGCAGATCCGGCGGCGTCGCCAGATTCCCCATGCATGTGGTCGAAGCCAACAAGCCGCTCGCGACACCGAGCACGGAAACGCCGTTGTCAGAAACCACCACCGCCTCATCGACTGTTGTCTGGGTCACCAGCCCGCGCGCAACAGCCAAGCCGAAGTGGCCTTGCGGTTGCGTGCCAGGCGAGCCAGGGACGGCCCCGTCTTGCGGGACACGAGCGCTCTCGAAGTCCACCTCGCCGCTGGCGTTCGCGACCAGATTGAGGAACGCGACGCAACCGGCAGGCGTCCCCGATCCCTGCGTGCCGAAAACGTTCGGCATGCCGAGTACGATGGTGCCGGTCGTGCCCGGGCCACTCAGCCAGGCCGCACTGGAGATGCCGCCCTTCCCGGAAGACAGGCCCAGGGTGCCAAGATCGTCGCCGGTCGCGGTCTGAACCTGAGGCTTGCCGTCGCCGTCGAAATCCGCCAAGGCCAGCCCTTGCGTTTCAGTGCTAGCGAAAAGCAGACGTGCGGCCACCTTGGGCTTGTCCGCGGGCGGGGCCAGGGGCAGCAGGGTGCGGCCAGCGTTGGACCCAAATCCGTCGGGAGCACCCATGTACTGCACCGGCGCCCGGTCGAGCGCAGCACCGAAGTCCCCCGGATTGCAGCCGCCCGCCAGTACCAGGGCAGAGAAGGCAAACATCGTCGGTCGCATCTTAGAACCTCCCCGTGGCAGCGAGCCCGGCGCCGCCTGGCAATCCGAACGGTACGAAGCTGACTCTCTTCGGCTCGGGCCCGGCCAAGTTGACGTTCCTGACTGCGGCCGTGCTCGGTGGCCCCGATTCGAGGAAATTCCACAACGACAAGAGGCCGGTCAGTACCCCCACTCCCAACGCCACATCGGCGCCCACGTAGTACCACTGGCCGGTATGCTTGCGCGAATCCTTGTTGTTGGCGAGCTTGNNCCGAACGACAGCGCCGAGAGAACGGCGTAGCTCCATGCCTTCAGCCTGGGGGGCTTGGGCGAAAAGCGCAGATCCAGGGTCGTCTCATCCGCGCGGTTGGCTGCCAGCTTGGCCGTATATTCCTCCATCCCTTCCTGCTGAACCACGATCTGATGTTCGCCTGGCTTGAGCTGATACTCGCAGGGCATGGCGCACGCGAGGGCTCCGTCCACCATGAGACGCGCACCCTGGCTCTGCGGACCGCCCGCCCTGAGCACGGCATAGGCGACCGGTTCGAGCGTGATGGTATGCGTTGTCGCAGTCCCCGGCTCGACGTTGATCTCCTTCTGACTGGACTGATAGCCGGACCTTGCTACCCACAGGGTGTGCTTGCCCGGCTTCAGGTGTCCTGTGTAGGGCGTCTTGCCGATGGCGCCGATGTCCTGTCGATCGATGAACACGTCGGCGCCCGGCACGTTGGCGACGACCTCGATCCAGCCCAGGAAGTGCTGTTCGGATAGCGCGATGTAGATTTCCACCACCTTGTCGGTGCGGGGGGTGATCTCTCGCTCTTCCGACTTGAACCCCTTGGCCTCGAAGATCAGCTTCACCGGCTTCGGCTCCAGCGAGCCCTGCCACGGAGTGGTGGCGAACGTCCCTTGGGACTTGTCGTCGAGGTAGATGGTGGCACCGGTCGGCTTGGACTCGATGATCACCAAACCTTTGGTCGCGATGGTGGGCAGCACCGCCGCCGGCGCAGGCGCCTTCTCGGTCTTTCCCTCTGCCGCGGGCGGCGGTGGCGCGAGCAGCGCCTTCAGGCTCTCGATGCGGGTCTTGACGTCGGCGGCGTCGCGGGCTTGCGGATCCTTGTCGAGATAGCGCTGGAACATGTCGACCGCGCGGTCCAGTTTCTTGGCCTTCTCGAACGCAACCGCGGCGTTGAAGAGAAACGAGCTGAAGGGCTTCTTGTCGTAGGCCGACAGGAACTTGGCCGCGGCGTCGTCCCATAGCTCCCTCAGGTAGAGGATCTGGGCTTCCTCGAACTGGGCCTTGGCTGCCTGCAACTCCGGGTCTGCAGTAGCTGGCTCCTCCGCCCGAGCCGCGGAGTCAAGGACGACCGCCACCGCCACCAGGCAGGCCATGGATAGGGCTAGCTTCAGTAAGCATTTCATGATCATCCATGATTGCGCCAATCACCGGAGACGATCAAGATCAGACGCGATGCGAGTCGTTTTCTTCCTGCAGGGCCAGCGCGTCCCGGCGGCACGATTCCGTGGGATGGCAGTGGCGCAATCGCTCGGCGCCGCGGGCATTGATTGCGACCTACGCATTCCGGTGCCCAGCGTGTACGGCGACTGGCTGCCTGGCTTTCCGGTCGGCCCGTGGCGACAGCTGTTGGTACCCGTTGTCGTCCTGGTCCGGCTGGCGCAGCTTCGCAATCTGCGGCCCAGCGATGTCGTGTTCTTCCAGCGCCCCATGATCGAGCTGCCCACGGTCTTTCTGGAAAAGCTGGCCGCGCGCGGGCGGAAGTCCGTGTTCGATTTTGACGACGCCATCTTCCTGAACCGCGGCGGGCGCGAAAAACTGCGGCGCACCGTTGCACTGGTCGACCACGTGGTGGCGGGCAACCGATTTCTCGCCGAGGCCGCTGAAGCGCCGGGGAAGACCACCATCATCCCCACCGCCGTCGACACCGATCGCTGGACCATGCGGCCGACTCGAGACGTGCGCGGCAGCCAGGTGGTGGTGGGCTGGAGCGGGCTGTCGTGCAACTACCGGCACCTGGCCATAGCCTGCACGCCCATCGCGCGCGCCTTGCGCCGTACCGGGGCCCGTTTCATGGTCCTTTCCGACCGGCCGCCACCCTCGGATCTGGCCGACCTGCGGCCCGAGTTCGTACCCTGGCAGGC
>PMZX01000353.1:66511-75359 GCA_003170035.1 Myxococcales bacterium
CGGCGCCGCGCTATCTGCAAGTCCTTCGCAGCCTCGCACCTGAGCGCTGAACCACCCCAACTCTGGCCAGGCAATCTGCCGACATCCGGCGGCCATCGATCGGCATCGAACCCGGTTGGCGCCTGGCTGGCTTTCGCCTATGGTTGCGGCTTCGCGTGAATCACTCTGCGACGATCACGGCCAGCCATGGGGACGACGCCGGTCATGCGGCGCGCAGCGGAGCCGTGCAGGTCCTCACCATCCTGGCGCAGGCCCTCATTGCCGCGACCCAGGTTGTCTTTGCCCGATTGTACGGGCAGATGGTGTACGGCTCCTATGTGTCCGCGCTTGCCGTGCTGGAAGTATTCTGCCGCGGCGGCACCGGCGGCGCTGACAAGGCGATGCTCCGCTACGTGGCCGCGTCGCGAGCGGTCGGGGATGCGGCGGGCGTGCGCAGCGCCCTCGGGACGGGCTTGCGCCTGGGTATGGCGGTGGCGGGCTCGTTCGCTGTCGCGCTGGCCTTTTTTCTCGCCCCGGTGTTTGCGAATGCGGTCAAAGAGCCCACCCTGGTGCCGGCGTTACGCATCCTCGCGCCTTTGCCGCTGCTCACCGGCGCGCTCTGGATTCTCATCCAGGCCAGTCTGGCTGCGCGGGTGACCAGGGCGAACTTCTACGTGCGCGGCCTAGCCGAGCCGTCCTTGCTGCTCGCGGCCGGAGTCTTGGGCTGGCTGCTGGGCGGGGGTCTGGGAGCGCTGGCCACGGCCCACGTGGCCTCGTCCGCTGCAACGCTGACCCTGGCGGTGCTGGTCGTGCGACGGGTGTTCCACCCGGACGAGATGCGGAAAGTCCTGTCCGCGCCGCGCCTGCCCGGGTTCGCCCGCTTCTCGCTGCCCCTGGCTGCGGGCGAGATGCTGAATGCCGTGGTTCAGCGCGCGGACCTGGTGATCCTGACCGGCATGAAGGGGCTGGAGGCGGCCGCCCTGTACGGTGCGGCCGAGTTCATCACCCGCTCCATAGCCAGCATCCGCTACGCGTTCGACAGCGTGGTGGCCGGGGTGCTCTCGGAAACCCTTCACCTNNGCGCCCATCACGGTGACCCTGGCGGTGCTTCGCCAGGATCTTCTCGTCCTGCTCTTCGGTACTCCCTACGCGGCAGGCGCCGGAGCACTCCTGGTCCTGGCAACAAGCCATTTCGTGAACGCCTCGCTCGGACTCACCGGTTGGGTGCTGATGGTGGCTGGACACTCGCGCCGCACCTTTGTCACCAATCTGGTATGTGCGGTGTTCAACCTTTCGGCCGCCTACGTCCTGACCAGCCGCTTCGGCCTTCTGGGAGCGGCTTGCTCGGCCCTGGGGACGACGCTGCTCATGCAGGCGCTGATCGCGATTCAGGTTGCCGTACTTCAGCGCGTGCATCCGTTCAGCACCACTCTGCTCAAGCCGCTTGCCGCTGCCGCCGTCACCTTCGCCGTCGAGGAGGCGCTGCGCTGGTCAATCGGGACAACATGGGTGCGCCTCCCCGTGGTGATCGCCGTCGGCGCTTCCGTCTATGGTCTGGTGCTCTTCGGCCTGGGGTTGCCTGATGAGGAACGCCAGATCTTCGGCCGAACCTTGCGAGCCCTGCGCGCACGGCTGGGGCGATCGACGGCGCCGTGAGCGAGCGCCGTTGCGACCGACAACCTCCGTGCACTATAAATAGCCTCGTGTCAGCAGCCGTTCCCAGCGCGGATGTGTGGGCTGTCGTGGTGCTCTATCGTCCCGAAGCCGAGGCCGTCCGCGCGCAGTTCGCTGCACTACGGCTACAGGTCGCCGGCGTGATCTACTGCGACAACGGCGGCGGCCACCAAGCGCTCGCGCAACTGGGCCTGCTGTCACAGCCAGGGATCCACTGCCTAGGTGATGGGCAAAACCGCGGGATCGCAGAAGCTCTCAATCAAGGCATGGCGTTCGCAACCAGCCTCTCTGGATCGTTCGCGCTCCTGCTCGACCAGGACAGCGTCCCCGCGGAGCAAATGGTGTCGCGGTTGCACGCCCTGCACCAGCGCGCGTCCGAGGCCGGGACGAGGGTTGCCGCCTCGGGCCCGGCTATCTTCGATGTGCTGCGCGGGAAGCTGGAAGGTTTCGGCCAGGCTGTCTCGCGCAAGAAGCGTCGCTTTTCTCCCGGGCTTGAAGACGAGCCGATCGATCTCTACTACCTGATCACGTCCGGGACCCTGATCCACCTGCCTGTGCTGGCCGAGATCGGGCCCATGGACGCCAGCCTGTTCATAGATTCGGTTGATTTCGAATGGAGCTTCCGCGCCCGGGCCAGGGGATACCACCTGCTGGGAACCTACGGAGCGTGCTTGCAGCACCGGCGTGGCGATCGGCTCCACCGGCCCCTGCCCGGGCTGGCGATTCGGCTGCACTCCACTCCGCGCTTCTTCTATGTCTATCGGAATCATTTCCGCCTCTGTTTTCGACGCTACGTGCCCCTCAGATGGAAATTGATGGGGCTCTGGTACCTGCTGCAGCGAACCGTGGCATTCGCCCTCTTCATCCCCCATCGCGGCGAGAATCTGGGGGCCATGCTACGAGGGACCCTGCAAGGGATTCGGGACGGAGTGGCGGAGCGTCCCAAGAAATTCTGACCGCCACTTGAACCTCGACGGCGGAAGCCGCTTTGTCGTGCTGCGCGGATGCGTTTTCAGTCGCGCATTCTCTGTGCGGCCCGTGCTGGCTGTGGTCAAATAGCCGCCCGACATGGCCCGCTCTGCCTCCACTGACATCGCGCGACGAAAAACTGACCATCTGCACATCGCAGCCTCGGGCGCAGGCGCCTTTGTGCGCTCCAATCTACTGGAATGCGTGCAACTAGTGCATGCGGCCTTGCCCGAGCTGTCCCTCGATGAGATCGATCTCTCCACCACTTTGCTCGGTCGCAGGTTGGCTGCCCCGCTCATGATCGCGGGCATGACCGGCGGCACCAAGGAAGGCGCGTCGATCAACCGGGTCCTGGCTGCCACCGCCGAAAAACTCGGCATCGCGTTCGGGTTGGGCAGCCTGCGTCCCATGCTGGACCAGCCCGCACTGGCAGCCACCTTTCAGGTGCGCAGAGTTGCGCCTTCGGTCTTCCTCTTCGCCAATCTGGGTCTGGCCCAGCTCCGCCAGATGAAAACCGCTGCCGTCGCGGAGGCCATGGATCGCGTGTCTGCCGACGCGCTCTGCATTCACCTCAACCCCGGACAGGAGCTGGCCCAGCCTGGCGGCGATCGCGACTTCCGCGGCGGCCTCGCCACGATTCGCCGACTGTGCGCGGATCTGGGGCGGCCCCTGCTGGTCAAGGAGACCGGCTGCGGTATCTCACCCTCGGTGGCTCGCGTGCTGGAAGACGCCGGCGTAGCAGCCATCGACGTGTCCGGTGCGGGTGGCACTTCGTGGATCGGCATCGAGTCCCTGCGCGCGCGCGGCGAGCAGGCGGCGCGCGGCCACGAGCTGCGTGAATGGGGCATTCCCACCGCGGCCTGCGTGGGGTGGCTGGATTCATCGGGTCTGCGCGCCGAAATCGTGGCTTCTGGTGGCGTGCGCACGGGTCTCGACGCCGCACGGGCGCTCGCCCTCGGGGCGCGCGTCGTGGCCCTGGCCCAACCGGCGCTGGCCGCGGCTCGCAAGGGCGGCGAGCGAGGCGCGATTGCCTACCTGTCGGGAATCGTCGACGGTCTGCGCCGGGTCTGTCTGCTGTCGGGCCAGCGCAACGTCGCCGACCTGGCGCACGCCCCACGCGTGATCACCGGCGAGCTCGCTCTTTGGCTTGCGCAAAGGCCGGCATGACGGAGGACGCGACCACAGGCTTCGGTCATGGCAAGGTCATTCTGCTGGGCGAGCATGCGGTGGTGTACGGTCAGCCAGCAGTGGCTGCGGGCATGCAGGTCGGCGTGCGCGCCCACGCCAGCACAGGAACCGGCTGCGTGCGCGCCCCGGCCTGGCAGCTAGACCTTCAGGTGGGCGACGATTCTCCGGTGATTGCGGCGATCGATCGCCTGTGCCAACGGCTGGGCGTCGCCAGCCGCGACCTGGATCTGTGGCTGGAAGCCGAAGTCCCGGCACGCGCTGGACTGGGTAGTTCGGCCGCCATGGCCGTGGCCGTGGCACGAGCGGTGGCGGCTCGCACCGGGGCAGGCGAGGAAGACGTGCTGGCCGCGGTGGCCGCCGCCGAAGCGGTCTTCCACAAGACACCTTCGGGAATCGATGCTGCGGTAGCCAGTCGTGGCGGTGTTGGCCGCTTCGACCGGGAGGCAGGCTGGCAGGCCACTCCGATCAGACAGCCAATCGAACTGTGCGTGGGGCTTTCCGGACAGACGCGCCAGACCAGCGACCTGGTCAGCGCCGTGGCAGATCTATGCGAACGCACGCCGGTCGCGCGTCGCCTCATCGACGCTCTTGGCGACCTAGCCCGCGCTGGAATGGAAGCCCTGGCCAGCGGCGACCGGGAGTCGCTCGGGCATCAGTTCAACATGGCCCACGGGCTGCTTTCCGGTCTGGGTGTGTCCACGCCCGAACTCGACGCCTTGGTTCGCGCAGCGCGCGCGGCGGGCGCCCTGGGTGCCAAGCTGACCGGCGCAGGCGGCGGTGGCGCGGTGATCGCGTTAGCTCCCGATCGCGCCGAAGACGTACTGAAACGCTGGCGTAGCCTGGGCTGCTATGGCTTCCTTACCCTGGTAGGCAAATGAGTAGTACCAATCTTCCTCTTTCGGTCACAGCACGGGCAGGAATCAACATCGCGCTGGTCAAGTACTGGGGCAAACGCGATCCTGACTTGAATCTTCCCGCCACCGGCAGCCTGTCGCTGACCCTGGCCAATCTCGGCAGCGAAACCACGGTGCGCTTCGCCTCTGACGCCAGGTCTCCCGAGGGTGAGGACCGCATCAGCGTGGACGGGGCGCCCGCTCCAGCGCGCTTCGCCGAGCGGGTGCGTCGCTTCCTCGATCTGGTTCGCCGGGCCGCACACCTCGACCTGCCTGCCGAGGTCGCCACGTGCAACAGCGTGCCCACGGCCGCGGGTCTGGCCTCCTCGGCTGCTGGTTTCGCGGCCCTGGCGCTGGCCGCCTCGCGGGCCGCGGGCATGACACTGGCGCCGAGTGAGCTGTCCGCGCTGGCGCGCCGGGGCTCGGGTTCGGCCGCGCGTTCGATCTTCGGCGGNNTCGGCGGCTTCGTCGAGATGGCGCCCGGCGAGCGCTCTGATGGCAGCGATGCCTGCGCGCGGGCGCTGCTGCCTGCCGACGCCTGGGATGTCCGTCTGGTGGTGGCGATCACCGCCGAGGGGCCCAAGGCCATTGGATCGAGCGAGTCCATGGAGCTGACCGCGAAGACTTCGCCCTACTACCCTGGCTGGCTGCAGGCGGTGCCACAGGATCTGGCAGCGGCCCGCGCCGCCGTCAGGGCACAGGATCTGACGGGGCTGGGACGCGTGGCCGAACGGAATGCCATGCGCATGCACGCCTGTGCCCTGGCGGCTGACCCGCCCATCCTGTACTGGAACGCCGCCACACTGGCCGCGATGGAAACCGTGCGCCGCCTGCGCGCTTCCGGAAGCGAGGCCTTTTTCACCATCGACGCGGGACCGCACGTGAAGGTCTTGTGCGCGGCTTGCGCCGCCGCGGTTGTCGAGTCCGCGCTGGCAGGGACGCCTGGAATTCTGCGCACCCTGGTGCTGGCGCCCGGGCCTGGCGCCGAGATCCTGCGCGAGGAACGTCGATGAACGGATCACGAAACACCCTGGTGGGAACACCGGTCGTCGCCGCCCCGGGCAAGATCTTCCTGGTGGGCGAGTATGCCGTGCTCGACGGTGGCGTAGCCGTGCTGGCTGCGGTGTCGCGCTACGCGATCGCGCAGCACCTGCTTGGGGCCGAGCCGCAGTCGGCCGTGGTCGAGCAGGCTGTCAAGGGCGCGCTGGCTGCGATCGGCGAGGCCTCAGCCGCCCTGCCGCCCGGATCCGTGATGGTGGATACGGACTCGTTCTGCCAGGGCAAGTTCAAGATCGGGCTGGGCTCCAGTGCAGCCACCGCTGCCGCCACCGTGGGCGCCATCTTCGAAACCGCCGGTCTGACCATCGAAGGCCAGCGACATCGGATCTTCGCCGTGGCAGAGGCGGCCCACCGGGTATCCCAAAACGGAGTGGGCTCGGGTGCCGACGTGGCAGCGGCTGTCTACGGCGGCTTCATCAAGTTCATTCGGCCTGGCGAGGGTCCGCCCATCATCGAACCAATCACCGTTCCTGCCGGTTTGCACCTGGTGGTGTTCTGGACAGGAGAATTCGCTGACACCCGCGAGATGGTGGAATCCGTGCGGGCCTACGCGCGCATGGCGCCGTCGTCCTACCGCATGCTGATGGGCGCGCTCTGCACCACGGCCGAACGCTTCGTGAGCGAGCTGGCCGCAGGGCGCGCCACCGGCGCCGTGGTGGCTGCGGGCCGCTATGGCCGGCAACTGGCCGAGCTGGGCAAGGCCGCGGGTGTGAAGATCGTCACCGAAGCCTTCGAGCAGGCGGCTGCCCTGGCCCGCGAACTGGGCGGCGATGCGAAACCCTCGGGAGCCGGGGGCGGCGACGTCGGGGTGGCTCTCTTCGCAACCCCCGAGGCCGCGGCGCTGTTTGCCCGCGCCTGCCAGCCCGCGCTCTCGGTGCTCGACGTGTCGCTGGCCCGCGCCGGCGTCTACCGCCGCTCCGCAGACGAGGGGCCGGTCGAAACGCGGGGACCCTTCTATGTCGGATAGACAGCGCGGCTCGCGCATTCCTGAGTTCCGTCGCTTGTCGCTGGCGGATCGGCGCCGCGAATTGGCGGCCCGTGCAGAACTGAGCGGTGATGACCTGGCGTTGCTGGACACCGGCGGCCTCACGGCGGCTGACGCGGATCGGATTATTGAAAATGTCGTGGGTGTCTACGCCCTGCCTCTGGGCGTGGCACTCAACTTCCAGATCAACCAGCGCGACTATCTGGTTCCCATGGCCGTGGAGGAACCGTCGGTCGTCGCCGCGGCCTCCTACGCCGCTCGCATGGTACGTGCGGGTGGCGGTTTCTCCGCCACAGCCGACCTGCCGGTGATGATCGCCCAGATCGAGCTGCGCGATGTCGGCGATCCGCCTTCGGCACGAGCCCGCATTGAAGCCGCCCAGGCTGAGATTCTCGCCATGGCCGACTCTTCCCAGGCCGTCCTGGTCTCCGTCGGTGGTGGCGCGCGCGACCTGGAGGTGCGACAGGTGGCCGGCGCGACGCAAAGCCGACTCGTGGTTCACCTGCACGTGAACTGCCGCGACGCCATGGGCGCCAACTCGGTGAACACCATGGCCGAGACCGTGGCCCCTCGCCTGGCCGAGCTTTCTGGTGGCCGGGTTGGCCTGCGCATTCTCTCCAATCTGGCTGACCGGCGCCTGGTGCGCGTCAGCGCGCGCGTGCCTTTCTCCGCTCTGGCGTCGGACAAGGGCGGCGCCGCGGGCAGCCAGGTGGCGGAGGGCATCGCGGCTGCCTCGCGTTTCGCCGAGGACGATCCCTATCGAGCGGCGACCCACAACAAGGGCATCATGAACGGCGTGGATGCGGTCGTCATGGCCACTGGCAACGACTGGCGCGGCGTGGAGGCGGGCGCCCACGCCTTCGCCGCGCGCGACGGTCGCTATCGGCCGCTCGGCACCTGGAAGGTCGAGGGCGACAGCCTGGTGGGACGGCTGGAGATGCCTATGGCGGTGGGCACGGTCGGCGGAACCTTGCAGGTGCACCCCGGGGCGCGACTCGCTCTGCGCATCCTGCGTGTCTCGTCTTCCGAGGAGCTGGGCATGGTGATCGGCGCTGCGGGTCTGGGCCAGAACCTGGCCGCCCTGCGCGCCCTGGCCACCGAAGGCATCCAGCGCGGTCACATGACACTGCACAAGCGGGCGGTGGGCGGCCCGTCACCCCACCCGAGCGGAGAGCGGTCGTGATCCGCACACTTCTGCGCAGCGGACGCCTGCGTCTGGTCGACAGAACCGGCGACCATGCCGGCCCTTCGACCGAAGCTCGGTCCTCCCTGCCCTGGCTGGAACCGCCGCCCGGTCCCTGGACGGTAGAGCGGGCCTACCGCTACTGCGAGGAGTTTGCGCGCGCCCACCACGAGAATTTTCCGGTGGCCTCGCGCTTCGTGCCCGCGGCCCTGCGTCCCCACGTGATCGCGCTCTACGCCTTTGTCCGCGCNNACGGCGAGCCCCGCCACCCGGCGTTCGTGGCCCTGCACGACACCATCGACAAGCGCGGGCTGACCCTGCCGCCCTTCGAGGATCTGCTGTCTGCCTTTCGCGCCGACCTCGAGGTCACACGCTACGCGACGTTCACTTCCTTGCGGGCCTATACCGCGCGTTCCGCCGAACCGGTCGGCCGCCTGCTGCTCGGCCTGTTCGGTTATCACAATCCCGAGTTCGTCCGTTTCGCCGACGAGATTTCGACTGCGGTGCAGCTGACCAACTACTGGCAAGACGTGGCTTCCGATGTCGCCCGCGATCACATCTACATTCCTGGCGAGGACCTGCACTTCTTCGGCGTCAGCGAGGCGGACCTCAAGGCTCTGCGGCTCGCCGCGCCCATCCGCGATCTGATGCGCTTCGAGGTCGCACGAACCCGTGCCCTGTTCGAACGCGGCCGCCCGCTGCTTGGCAAACTGGGGCACGACCTCAAGTTCGAGCTGGCTCTCATCTGGCTGGCCGGCATGGCCATCCTCGACAAGATCGAGGAGGCCGACTTCGACGTGTTTACCCACCGCCCTGTTATCGGGAAGCGCGACAAGGCCAAGATCCTGGCCCGCGCCGCCAAGCGCTGGGCCGCGCGCCTCGACTTATCGGCGTTGCGGCGACTGTGGCCTTGAGCAG
>PMZX01000148.1 GCA_003170035.1 Myxococcales bacterium
GCAAATTATTGGTCGCCGAATTTGGGGACAGGCCCTAGTTCTTTTGAGCGACATACATCTTCACGGGGGCCAGACCGATTCTTGCCAATCCCCAAAGCGCGGGGGCAATGGCCAACCTGGGCGGCAACCATCGGCTGGGGCGGACACGTCGACCTTGTTTTGCCATCAGGAAATCGAGATTCATCAAGAAGTAGTCCCCGGTGTAGGGCGCCGGCCTGACCGCGACCAAATGAAAGCCGGCTTCACCCAGCAACCGTTCCAGCGCCTGCTTGGAATAGAGGGCCAGATGGCGTGGGGCGTCCCATCCCACCCAATATCGTCCGAAGATGCGACGGTCGATGTTGACGAGATCGGGAACCGTGATGAACAGGAATCCGCGATCCCGCAGCAACTCCTGGGCATGCTGCAAGGCCCGGCGTGGATGGTAGAGATGCTCGAAGACGTGCCAGAGCGTGATCGCATCCAGATCGGCCAATGGCGGCTTCTCGTGATCGAATTGCCCGGTGAAGACGGGAACCCCCAGGCCCTTTTCCACGGCAGGATTGACTGCGATGTCCATCGCGTAGCACTGCCACTGCGGCGACCTGAGCAGATTGAGAAACCAACCGTTGCCGCATCCCACATCCAGAATACTTCCGCCACGCAGGTGGTGTTCCACCATCCGAAGCCGGCGCGTGGTCAGCCCGACCCAGCCGGAAAGCAGGCGGATCCAGAGGGGGGTTTGGTCGGCGGTGTAGGCGCTGTACGACTCGGGATAGTACCGGGATATGAGAGCCTCTGGGACCCTTGGTGACAAGAAGAAGACATCACACCGGCCACAGTGACGTTCCCCGAACTCGCCCGGCAATCCGCAGAACCAGTCGCGCAAAGCAAATTGGCTTTCCCCTGCCGCCCCACAAACCGGACAGCCGACCTCTTCCAGTCCATTGCCGTTCATCGGAAAGATGTCTGCTGCGGCCAATTGGAATCTAGCCTCCGACCGGGGACGAGCGGGCTACCTTTTCCCCTCGCCCGCGAAGTTGCGACGATCTCTTACAACTTCTCCCACGTCAACTGGTGGTGCTACACATCCACCAGCACGACGCCGAGAACGCGCGAAGCCCCGGCCTGTTCCAGTGCCGCGGTCAGGATCCGGCCGCGGGTGTGGCGCGCACGGGCCGCAACCACGATGCCGTCGGCCGCATCTTCCAGCAGGGGCACATCCAGCCCGGTGAGGATCGACGACGTGTCGATGACGGTGTAGGCATAGGCGGCGCGCAGACTTGCGATGGCTGCCAACAGGTTGGGCCCGTGCAAGGGCGGTCGCGCTTCGGTGCGCGGCTGCACGGCAAGCACGTCGAGATCGTGGGGCGCGACCTGCGCGACCGTCCAGGGGCGGGCCGGCTCGGTTCGGTGCTGGGTGAGCTGTTCAAAGAAGCAACCCGGCGGGAGGAACCCCAAGAGCCCGGCCAGCGACGGCCGTCCCGTGTTCACCTCCAGCAACAAGACGCGGTTCCGTCCCGACTCCGCCAGCGCCCAGGCCAGATTGAGGGCACAGGTCGTCTTGCCCTCCCCGTCTCCGGCGCTGGTGACGACAAGCACCTTGGGATCGCCCCGGTCCGCCAGCCGGTGGCGCAGCACCCGGAAACTGGCTGCGCGCGCCGACAACGGGTCGCGCAGGATCGCCGCGCGCGCGTCGAGGTCCGCCGCTGTTCTGACCCGCACGCGTTCCACCACCGCCGCTTTCACCGCCTGGCCGGGCCAGTTGGGATCCGCGCCGGGGCCCGCAGCCGATCGTACTTCAGTCATTTCTTCCTCCCGCTCCGCTTGGCCGTGGCTGGCGCTGGCGGCTCATCCCGGTGCGACTCGCGCGGTACCTCGGCCAGAAGCGACGGCAGGCGCAGGCGCGCAAGATCAAACCCGGCGCGCAGGCGATCGTCGAGAAAAACCAGGCCCAGCGACAGAGCGAAAGCCAGCGCCAACGCGGCGGCGGCGCTCATGGCGCCCATCTTCATCCGGCCGCGGCGCTCCGCCCGGGCGGGCAGGAAGGCAGGGTCGACCACCACCAGCTCGCCGGTCTTGTCCTGCAGATCCAGCGTCGCCTCCAGCGAGGCCTGGAACTGCTTGCTCTGGATCACGGCCAGGCGATCCCGCGCCTCGGACACGCGACGGTCCAATTCGGCAAGCTGGGTGCCCAGATCGAGCAGGCGTCTGGGATCGCGTTCCAGTGCTTTGGCCCGCGCCTGCACGATCTCCTTCTCGATGAGCGACAGGCGCTGGCGCATGGCCGGATCGAGCGTCGGCGTCTCGGCCTGCGGTTGCGACACCAGCGTGGGGGCGACCGCCCGCTTGGCCGAGGCGATGGCGTCGTCGACCTTGCGTAGCCGCTCGCGCGCCGCAACCGCCGCTTCGTTGGCCTGGCGTACGTCGGGATATTCGGGGGTGAATTGCTTCTGCTTCTGCGCCAGATCGCGCTGGGCTGCTATGAGGTCCGCCTGGGCCGCCTCCCGCTCGGCCAGCAAGGCAGCATCGACGAGAGCACTCGCCGATTCAGTCTCACGCCTTTCCGCTCTGGTCGGCTCGCTGCCCCGATCGCGCAGCCGCGTCGCCCGCGCCTGCAGCCTGGACACCAACCCGTCCTGCGAACCGAGCTTGGCCTCGGAATTCGCCGCACGCAGAGGCGCACCGGGCGTCACCGGACCGGTCCCCGTCCCCATGGCCAAGGCCATCTCGGGATGCCTGGCCAGAAATTGTGTGAACTCCGCCTCACGCGCCCGCAGCACCTCTTCGGCCCCGTGTTTCTGCGCGTCGAAGAACTGCTGGGCCTTGACCACGTCCTGTGTGCGCCAGGTGCGATGCACGTCCAGCAACATCTCGGCGGCCCGCGCCGCGACCACCTGCGCGCGTTGGGGAGATTCTTCCTCGAAGCTGATGCGAAAGGTCTCGCCGCCGCTCGACTCGAACTTGAGGTGCTGTTTCATACTCTCGACAGCGTCCATGAGCCCGGTGAGCCTAACCTGGTCGGGGTAGAGATGAAATTCCTTGACCAGGCCGGCGAGCCGCTCGTGTGTGAAGAGCATTTCTTTCAAGCGCGCGGCGAGCTGGCGTGAGGGATCGCCCTCGGTCTGCGAAACGAAGTTGGCCCCCGGCGACGGCCGATAGAAAAGCACGACCTCGGATCGATACATCGGGCGGACCACCCGCAGGACGGCGACGGTCGCCACCAGTCCCAGCAACAGGCCCAGCCACAGCACGCGAGAGCGTAGAGCGCGCCCGACCATCAGCAACGCCGTCCGAGGCCCGAGCCAGCCGTCGTTGTTCACTTCGCCTGTCACGTCCGGTCTCCTGTGCTTGTTTGTGGCCGCTCGGGCGGAGCGTGCAAGGTTCCCAGCGCCAAGCTGCCAGCCCGTTGAATATCGTCAGCATCGTACAGCCTGGGGTCGAAGGCGCCAACCAGGAGCAGCGCCAGGACCAGCCCGGCCGCCCCGGCGATGGCAGCCTTGCGCCGCAGCCACTGCCCGTCGTCGTGCCTCCCTTCACTCCCGGTTTGCAGGCTGGCCAGGTGAACGCGCGTGCCGGCCTGCTTATCCTCGGCGGCGGCAGCCAGGTCGAACTGCGTGTGCTCCTGCTCGAGCTCGCTACGCCGACGTTCAAGCTTGGTCAACCAGGCGCGCAGAAAGGCGATCTTCACCCGCTGCGCGGACGAGATCTTCGCCGGTGCCGCCACGGAAGCGGCTTCCAACGCCGCCAACTCACCCCGGGTTCGAGTGGCCTCTTCACGAGTCTCGGCGGCCGCGGCGCCGGCAAACCCCGCCTGCTGGCGTGCCTTTTCGGCATGGCGGCCCAGCTCGGCCCGGGCCACCAGCAGTCCGAGATCGCGCACCACCACCATGGCCTGCTCCGGCTCGTCGGCAGTGAAGGTTACGACGATACGAGCCGTGCGCGAGGGCGTGCGCTCCAGGCGATCCTCAGCGAAGTAGTCCTGCAGGATGTCGACCTCGACGCTCCTGCGCATTTCTGCCATCGCCAGTACAGGGCTCCGCGCGGCCTCAGAGCGAAAGAGTCCGTGTCGGTCCATAACCTCCTGCAAGCGGGACGAGGAGAAGGCAACATTCTCGACGAAGCTGCGCAGATCCGCCCGCGAAAGTATGGTCCGATCCGAAGACAAGGCATTCTCCCGCAGCAGCAACTCGGCCCGCGCAGAAAAAACCGGCGGCCGGCGCAGCTGCCAGGCAAAGAGCAGAGCCGCAGCCAGAAGAGCGAACGCCAAGGTCAGAAGCGGGCGCCGAACGGCCCGACGCAACAGACGTTCCACCTCGGCGATAGACTCGCGACCTGCTGGCTCGTCCCCTATCCAGCCCATATGCGCTCACGCAAGCAGAACGCGATCCAAACGCAGGAGCTTGAAGATCGACAACGGCTGATCGCGCAGGCCACGCACCGTGACGGTGCCACCATACTCCTTGGCCTTCTTGTAGAGGAATACCAGCGCGCCCACGCCCGAGCTGTCGATAAGCCGCAAACCCGACAGATCGACGACGATGCGAGGGTGCCGCTCGGCTATCAGGGTGTCGATGGTCGGACGAACCTCCGGAATGCTGACAGCGTCCAACTCCCCCTCGATGCGAAGAGTCGCAACCCCATCCGCCCTATTCGTAGAGAAGTCCATTTTTAGTCCTCTTGCCTGAAACCCTCGGTAACCCCGACGGGCATTCCCGGATCCTCTTGCTCATGCTCAGAACATTGGGCCGCCCCTGCTGGTAGGTCACCTCATCCATCAGAGACCGCATGATGAAGATGCCAAGCCCCGACTCGGGTAGGGCTTCCAGATCGGGCGCGCGGGCGGTAGACGGATCGAAGCCGGCCCCATAGTCTTCCATTTTCAGAAGCAACACGCTGGGTTCTATCGTCATGCGCAGCCGTACGATGCCCGCCGGCTGATCGTGGTAGGAGTGAAGCGCAATGTTGTTGAACGCCTCGCCGAGCGCGGACACGACCTGATTGGAAAACCCATCTGCCGGCGCACGACGGCCGCACACACGCGTGATGGCGAGCTTGCAGACCGCAGCAGCGGCGCGGAGGATCACGTGGCGATAGGCGAGCTCGCCCGGCGCCTCGACGCAGACAGTCTCCCCGACGAGCACGGCACCCATATTACCACGCACGAGCCCCGCCACAACCCGCTTGAGGGCTTGCTGTGCGTGCGCGCCTTTTCCCGCGTCAGCCGGAAGCATCGTGGTGGCTACCTTACCTCACATTACACACCCGGAGGGACTTGTAGCCAAAATATAGCGCCAGGACCAGCCCCTGCCAGTGTCATTCCCCCTAGTCGCGTGGCTCTGGCCGCCGTGAGCGTCTGCGCGACATGTGGTTCGACGAAAGGGCAGCCCCGCGGCCGCAGCAGCCGAGCCCATTCACCTACAGGGCCGAGCAAGAACCGGACGGCAAACGCCCGGCGAGCCCTCAGGGGGCGATTTCTCTGACACTGCCGCGCTTGTACCAGAGGCCGTCGGTGCCCACGTTGTCGCTGCGAAAGTACACGGTGATGTTCGGCTTGCCGGTCTCCGATCCCTGACGGCTCGGATCGCGAGTGAGTTTTGCCGCCGGATCGATGCCGGTGGCGCAGGCGGTCCCGTTCACGCCGAAATCCGTGCCGGCGTCGATATGCTCGCTGAGCTTCACCCAGGTACCACCACCCGCACCGTCGCTGTCGTCGAGCCAGAGTTCCTGTTTCACGGTGCCGTCGGCTAGGTCATAGACGACGTGCTTGTACCCGATCCACTGATTGAACGGCATTCCGCCGGCCCACTGGGTCCGGTTGAGGATGGCGGTCGACTGCGGGTGGCTGGTTTCCTTCTCGAAGTCGATGTGGCCGTCGTAGCGCATGCGGGCGTCGATGCCACGCGTGTCGCACAGGTTTACGGTCTCCTGACCTATAGTCCCATGGTTGGTGCGGGCCATGGCCACCATGCCGCCCCAGGCAGTGCCGCTGTCGGCGACGCGCTGGAAGTACATAGTGATCTCCACGTCGCGCCACTGGTCGAGCAGCGCCGGGTCGTGCACGTACATGCGGGGCACGCCGCCGGTGATCTTCAGGGTGCCGTTTCCCTCCACCTTGTAACTGGCATCACCGTGGTCGGCATCGAACCAGGGGTCGTTGGGATCCTGCCCTTTGAAGGTTCGTACCGGCGCGTCCCACTTCGCGTACCACTCCTTGGCCCCGGAAAGCGTCGGGTAGAGCATCCGAATCCCAAACCTGTCCAGAGCAGCGGTTCCCCCATCGGTGCCAGCCGTCGCCCTGCCGCCGGTCGCGCTCGCACCGCCGACGGCGCTGCCGCCCGCGGAAACCACGCTGCT
>PMZX01000372.1 GCA_003170035.1 Myxococcales bacterium
CCGCCCACCATCAACACGCGCTTGTCGCCCTTTTCCGCCGCAGGCAGGTACTCCTGCACGATCAGGTAGCCTTCGCTCTGCACCGCGGAGATGATCTGCGCCAAATTGGCGGTTTCACCGCGGGCCACGAAGAAGACGTTCTGGCCGCCGTAACCGTAGAGTGGCTTGATCACCGCCGGCCCGTTCAGCTCGCGCAGGAAGGCGCGCACGCGTTCGGGCGACCTAGTGGTCAGCGTCCGGGGGCGGATCTCCGCCGGGAAACCCGCCAGGTACATCTTCGATCCCGCGCGCATCAGGCCGTCCGGATCGTTCACCACCATCACGCCCGCCTGCTTGAGGCGCCGGCCAAACTCGATGGCAGGATTGAAGCGCACTCCGGCGCCATTCGTCACATGCGGGTTGTTGCGCAGGAAGATCACGTCGAAGTCGTTGACGCGCGCGTGCTCGCAAGCCGCATCCGGCGCGACCAGCGCGCGAACGAATCCGGCCGCGTCTGGTTGCGTGCCGGCGACACGCACGATCTCCCCGAACACGATGCGATCGTCACCATGCGAGAGATCATCCACCGACACCAGGGCCACGTCATGTCCACGCCGATGGGCAGCGAAGGCCAGGTGGGCGGTGGTGTAGGTCGGTCGTTGCGTCCTGACGGCGTTGACCACGAAGCAGATGCGCATGGCAGCTGTCAGGGTATCGCGACCCGCAGGGAAGGGCACGCACGGCGTTGCTGCATGGCTCGCCCAGGTCCCTGGAAACAATAGCCGGCGTGGGATACCCTCGATATTCAGACATGTCGGGCAGCAAGACCAGGCTTGGTTTCTCCGGCGGCAGCGAGCCGCCTCCCTCGGATCCCAAGGGGGAGATTTCCCCGCGCGCTGCCCGTACCATGATCGGCCATGAAATCCATCTGCGTGCGCCACCCGATCTGCGCCCCGCGGCCGGCGTGCCTGAGACACCGAGGCAGGAGGCGCTGGCCGACGAGCCGGGGACACCGAGGCAGGAGGCGCTGGCTGGCACACCCGCAACCCCGCTCGGAGAGGCGCGGGCCAGCGTGCCGGAAACTGCTATCGACGAGATAACCGAAGAGCTTCCCCTGCGGCCCAGCCACACCGGCAAAACAAAGTTTCCGGCCTTGGCGCGCTTGTTTGGCCGCTGGACAACCGGGGGTAGCTTTCTCTCGCGCAGCCGGATGTCCGGCATCGATGGCGACCTGCTGAATGTGCCGCGCGAGGCTTGGGTTTCCCGTGTGGCAATATTTGCGGTAGCTGGCCTGCTTAGCTTCCTCGTGGCCCTGGCGGCGCTGAAAGTGCACCAATGCAACACACCTGCCCCGCCGCCGTCCGTCACAGGACAGGCGTCTGTGACCCCAGCCCCACCGCTGCCGCCAGCGGCCGGCGCAACGCCCGCGGTCTTGCCCGAACCGCCTGCGCCACCTGGCCCGGCTGCTGCCGCAGTGCCGCCCCCGGCTGCAACGGTCCCTGTAGCGCCCATCGCGCCGCCCACGGTCGTCGCGCCTAAGACCAACCAACGGCCCGTGAGGCGGGCCGCGCCCAGTTCCACCGGAAAGTCTCGCTCCCAGGGTACTTCGCCCGATCCTCTGAATCCCCCGCCCGGGGCTGCAAACCGCGACGGCCTCCTGCCCCTCACGATGTAGAGCACTCTTGCCCGAAGCTGTGAGCCATGCTACGGGACACGAGATGCAGATTAGGCGCGACCAGATCGATCCGGATGCCGCCAAGGTAGTCGAGCGGCTCCACCAGTCCCACCATGAGGCCTATCTGGTTGGCGGCTGCGTGCGCGATCTGCTGCTGGGTCGCAGGCCGAAGGATTTCGATGTGGCGACCAGTGCGAAGCCCAACGAGCTGCGCCGCCTGTTTCGAAATTGCCGCATCATTGGTCGCCGGTTCCGACTGGCCCATATTTTCTTTGGCAGGAAGATCATCGAGACGTCCACCTTCCGCGCCAATCCGCGCGCGATCGAGGACGATCAGGGCGGGAACGGAAACGGCAACGGTTCCGGGAACAACGATCTGCTCATCCGGCACGACAATGAGTTCGGCAATGCCGTCGAGGACGCCCGCCGCCGCGACTTCACCATCAACGGCCTGTTCTATGACATAGATACGGAACAGGTCATCGACCACGTCAATGGGTTGGTCGACCTAGAAGCGCGGTTAGTTCGAACCATCGGCGATCCCGACATCCGCTTCCGAGAGGATCCGGTTCGTATCCTGCGGGCGGTGAAATTCGCCGCCCGCTGTGATCTGACCATCGAGCCGGAAACCTACCGGCGCATGATGGAGCACAAGGGCGAAATCGCGAAGTGTGCCCAGGCTCGGGTTTCCGAGGAGTTTTTCCGCCTCCTGCGCGCGGGCGGAGCCCGGCGCTCCTTCGAACTTCTGCTCGGCACCGGCCTGCTTGAAGTTTTGTCGCCCGATCTGGCTGGGGCGCTCCAGCAAGAGCCGGTCGACGAGCAAGGTCGGGTGCGCCAGGCTCGTTTCTGGGCCTACCTCGCGGCCGTCGACCGCTGGACCATCAGCCGCGACGAAACGCCGGCGGATGCGCTGCTGCTGGCCGCGATTCTCCTGCCGCCCTTGCGCGATGCCTTGCACCCGGACAGCACGGCCTTTTCCGATCCGGGGCAACTGATCCTTCAATCTGCGCAGTCCATTGTCGAGCAACTCAAGGCCTCGCGTCGTGATGCGGAACTCGCGCGCCAGATCCTGCTGGGCTCCCGCTACCTGTTTCCGTCCAGCAACCCCCAGCGCAAGCGCCCCCACCTGGAGAATCGCGACTTCTACGAGCAGGCGCTCCGGTTGGTCGAGATCGTCACGGACGCGGAAAACAGCAACCCGGCATTGGTGGGAAAGCCGCTGTCTGCGCCCGAGGGCAGCGCCGCAGTCGTCGCAGATGAAGCCCTGCCTCCGGAACTGCAGCCCTCTGCCGAGCGTCCGGGCCGGCGGCGGGGCCGACGCGACCGCCGCCCTGCGCAGCCCAGCCCACCGGGAGGTGTTGGCGCGCGCCCGACCACCGTGCCGCCGCGCGAACCACCGGCGCCGGTCTTTGCCCCCGATTTCCGCTCGCCGGTATCGACGCCCATCCCCAGCCTGACCAACCTTGTGCGCCCCGTGTCCCGCCGTCCGGCGTTCATGGGGGCAGGCCCCTTTGGCAGTCGCTGGGGATCCCGCGCGGACTGAGACTGCTATCGAGCGTAGCGCGTGGGGTCCGCGACGCCGGCTTGCTGGAAGCCGCGCCGCCGGAGCTGACATGAATCGCAGCCGCCGCAGGCCGCGCCATCCGGTGCAGGATCGTAACAGGAATGGGTCAGGCCGTAGTCGATCCCAAGGGCCACGCCGGTGCGGATGATCTCAGCCTTGGTCATGCCCACGAGAGGCGCCACCAGTTCTACCGGCCGTCCTTCGACGCCAGCCCGGGTGCCCAGCCGCGCGGCCTCTTGCATGGCGCGCAGCCATTCGGGCCGGCAGTCGGGATATCCCGANNGAATCGACGACGTTGATTCCCAGCGCGATGCGCTCGGCGCCCAGGATCTCGGCCACCGCCAAAGCGTGAGCCACGAACAGGGTGTTGCGCGCGGGCACATAGGTCGCGGGAATACCGCTGCCGATCTCCGCTTCGCTGCGACCCTTGGCAATCGCGCCCTGGCCGGTGAGCGCCGAGCCGCCAATCCCTCCCAGATCGATCTTGCACACGCGATGGGAAGCCGCGCCCAACGCCCGCGCCACACGTGCGGCTGCCTGCAATTCCACTGCGTGACGCTGGCCATAGTGAAAACTCAGGGCGTGGCAGAGCAGCCCCTGGGCACGGCACAAGGCGAGCACGGTGGCTGAGTCGAGCCCGCCGGAAAGCAGCACGATGACCTGCATGCCGGGAATCTATTGCATACTCTGCCACCTGCCCATGCCAGCGAAGGACGATTTTCTGCGCGCCGACGAGGAAGCCGGCAGTCGCGAGGCCTTCGACGACGCCGCGCTGTACGACTTCGAGTACCGCCGCCGCCGCGGGGACATCAACTTCTATCGGCGTCTGGCCGGCAACCGCCTGCAGTTTGCGCCGGCGGGCCCGATAGTGGATCTGGCCTGCGGCACAGGACGGCTGCTGATGCCCCTTCTCCGTGACGGTCACACCGTGGTCGGGCTCGATCGGTCGGCGGCCATGCTGGCCGCGGCCCGGCACCGGGTCGCGCGCCTTTCGGCCAGCCGTCGCCAGCGTTGCCTGCTCTTGCGCGCGGACCTGCGCGCCTTTTCCCTGCGGCCGCGCTTCGCCCTGGCCGTGGCTGCTTTCCACAGCGTGCAGCACCTCTATGCAGAGGCAGATCTGCTGCATTTTCTGCGCGCGACGCGGGCCTGTCTGGTTCCGGGCGGCTGGCTTGCGTTCGACGTGCTGCCGCCGGACCCGGCGTGGATCGCGCGCGATCCCCTCCGCCGCTGGGGACGAACCATGTTCCGCCACCCCTTGTCCGGGCAACGGCTGGTCTACACGACCAACCACCGGTTTGACCCGCGCAGGCGCGTTCTGCACATGCGCCTCTACTACCTGCCCGTGGACGAACGGGGACGCCCCTCAGGGCCAGAGCGCGTGGTGCGCCTTTGCCACCTCCAGCTTGAGCCGGCCCGGGTCAGGGGCCTGCTGGCGCGAACCGGCTTCCGTCTGCTGGCCTGTTTCGGCGGCTTCGATGGCAGGCCCGTCGACGGAGAGCCGGGCCTGGCCGACGAGCATGTCTACGTCGCCGCGGCGCGCTAATTGCCGGCGCCCGACGCGCCCCTTTTCGGTCATGGGTCTGCGCGCCCGTCGGGCCCATCCGAGTTCCTCGACGGAAAACTCTTGACGAAGTTTGGCTCATGGCTACGATGCGGGTGGTTCTGATCTCCCCACATCAAGACGGAGGGCGGAGAAATGCAGGAAAAAGTAGCAAGGCTGTCGATCGTTCGTGAGAAGGACATGATGTACTACGTGAAGGACGGCTCGGTCTGGAAGGTGCGTCGCAAGCAGCCGGGCGTGCCAAAGGGCAAGCCCGAGAAGGAAGCCGATGGCGGCTTCGAGATGGACAACAACTACATCTATTTCCTCGACAAGGCAGGCGACGTAGCTCGGGCCAAGCGCGCCGTCGGCGGGCAGAAGCGCAAGAAGGCGGCCAAGAAGGCCAAGAAGCCGGCCAAGAAGAAGGCCAAGAAGGTGGCCAAGAAGGCCAAGAAGCCGGCCAAGAAGAAGCGGCGTTAGCCTGTTTCTCCGTTAGTCTTGCAAGCAAGAGAGCGGCGGCCCCAATCCGCCGCTCTTTTTTTGCGTGCGCCGTTCTTGCAGGGCGGCCGCAGCCCTACCGGCAGGCAGTTGCCACTCCGCTATCCCCACCTGTATGGTAGAGCCTTGCCATGAAGGCTTCGGGGCGCCCCAGAGTCCTCATCTTCGTCGTCGCCTATCGAGCCGAAACGACACTTGCGCGCGTACTTGACCGCATTCCCAGCTCTCTCCTTGAGAGCTACGAGTGCGAAGTTCTCGTGGTCGATGACGCGTCCATGGATCGCACGTTTGTCATCGGACGAACCTGGCAGGCGGCCCATCCCGAGCGCAGGGTCACGGTCCTGCGCAACGAGTACAACCAAGGTTACGGGGGAAACCAGAAGGTCGGGTACCGCTACGCGATCAGGGAAGGATTCGACCACGTCGCCATGGTGCATGGCGACGGGCAGTACCCCCCTGAGGAGCTGCCTCGCTTGCTCGGACCCTTGATGAAGGGCGAAGCCGACGTGGTACTCGGTAGCCGCATGCTTGAGGCGGGACAGGCGCGCAAGGGAGGAATGCCGCTTTACAAGTGGCTTGGCAACCGCGTCCTCACCACCATGCAGAACGCTCTGCTGGGCTCTCGGCTGTCCGAATTCCACAGCGGGTACCGTATCTACCGGGTGGCCGCCCTGGCGCGTGTGCCCTTCACCCTGAACACCAACGATTTCCATTTCGACACCGAGATTCTCATCCAGTTCCTGAACGCTGGTCTGCGCATCGTCGAGATGCCCATACCGACCTACTACGGCGACGAGATCTGCTACGTGAACGGGCTGAAGTACGCCCGGGACGTCACGCACGTGACCCTGCAGAACGTGGCGCACCGGATGGGGATCCTCTACCAGCGGCGGTTCGACGTGGGGCCGAGCGACAACACTCACTACACTCTGAAGAAGGGGTACCCTTCCAGCCACAGCATGGCGATCGACGCCGTGCCCGCGCATACCTCGGTCATCGATCTAGGGGCAGGGCCCGGGGGGGTGGCCAAGGCCCTGGCCGAGAAGGGCTGTCAGGTGGCGGTGGTGGATCGGCACCCGCTGCCGGGCGATGCGGGGGAGATACGCGTCTTTCTGCAAGACCTGGACGACCCGCCTGACTTTGACACCAAGCCTTACCAGCGCATCCTGCTCCTCGACATGATCGAGCATCTCCGCGATCCGGAGCTTTTCCTGCAACGGTTGCGCAGACAGTTCACCCATGAAACGAAGATCGTCATCATCACGACCGCGAATGTCGCCTTCCTGCCCGAGCGGCTGATGTTGTTCGCCGGCCAGTTCAATTATGGCAAGATGGGGATTCTGGATGTGACCCACACCCGTCTGTTCACCTTCCGCTCGCTGAGACGCCTGCTGCGCGATCACGGGTTCCGCATCAAGGCCATCCGCGGCGTGCCAGCCCCGTTCCCGAGAGCTTTCGGCGACGGTCCGCTCGCCCGAGCCGCCCTGGCTGTGAATCAAGCGCTCATCGGATTGTCAAAGACCCTCTTCGCCTACCAGATCTTCGTCGAAGCCGAGACCACGCCCGACGCGGATTTCGTGCTGGAGACGTCCAAGGCCGCCAGCCAAGAACCACAACCCTGACGCCTCCGGGCGCATGCTGCAGTTCACGACCATGCAACTTCCCCTGCTGAAGCCACGGAGTGTTAATAGGACATGACGGGCTCTTCTCGAATCCTCCGCAGATGCGCTCCCGTCTGGAGCCTGCTCGCCGTCGCCATACTCGGTGCTGCTTCCTGCAAGCTCGCACCGCCCCGTCCGTCTCAAGGGAGCGGTGGCCAGGGAGGTACGGCAAGCGGAGGCGGCAGCGGTGGGTCGGGCAGCCGTGGCGGGGCAACCGGGCAGGGTGGAGGGAACAGCGCAGGTGGAAACAGCATCGCCACAGGCGGGCAGGCGGCCACCGGTGGAAGCACAGGCAGCAGTGGGAGCACAGGCAGCAGCGGAAGCACAGGCAGCGGTGGAAGCACGGGTAGCAGTGGAAGCGCAGGCAGCGGTGCAAGGGGAGGCAGCAGTGGCGGCGGAGGCAGCGGTGCGCCGGGGGGCAGTGGCGGAAACAGTGGCACAGGGGGAACCTCGTCCACCGGCGGTGCGCGAGCCAACGGTGGAACATCGAGCAGCGGCGGGTCAGCAGGCAGTGGCGGGACGAGCGCAACCGTCGGGGTGCGCGATGCCGCGGTCCCCGACGTGGCCGTCGATCTGGCTCCGCCTTCGCCTTCGCGTGGGCCCACG
>PMZX01000399.1 GCA_003170035.1 Myxococcales bacterium
CTGGAGGCCAGCTTGCGCGCCGGTCAGCCCGAGCGCGCGGTGGATTTCGTCGTGGCCCCGGGGATGGTGGCCACGGGCGACGCGGTCCTGCTGCGCGCGGTCCTGCAAAACCTTCTGGGCAACGCCTGGAAGTTCACTGGAAAGCGGGCCCGGGCGCGCATCGAGGTGGGCTGCGCTCCTGAACAGGGGCGAACGGTGTATCATGTGCGTGACGATGGTGTGGGCTTCGACATGCGCTTTGCGGGCAAGCTGTTCGCGCCCTTCCAGCGCCTGCACAACCTGGCGGAGTTTCCCGGGACCGGCATCGGCCTGGCCACGGTCCAGCGCATCATCCATCGCCATGGTGGCAAGGTGTGGGCCACCGCCGAGGTCGACCGGGGTGCGACTTTCTACTTCACTCTGACAGCGTGAAGGAGGGGACAATGAGACAACCACTGACGAACAGAGCCATCCTGCTGGTGGAGGACAACCCGAGTGACGTCGACTTGACCAAGCGGGCATTCGAGAAGAAAAACCTCGCCAACACGCTGGTGGTCGCCCGCGACGGGCAAGACGCGCTCGACTACCTGTTTGGCGCTGGCGCATACGCGGGGCGGGACGTCGCCGACCCGCCCGCCTGCATCCTGCTGGATCTCAAGCTGCCCAAGGTGGACGGGGTGACGGTCCTGCAGACCATCAAGAGCGACCCGCGGACGCGCATGATCCCGGTGGTCGTTCTGACCTCGTCGAACGAGCCCCGGGACATCAAGGCNNTTTGTCGAGGCGGTGAGCCACCTCGGGCTGTACTGGCTGGTGCTCAACGAGCCGCCGCCCGTGGCTTGAAACGGCGGGACCCATGGCAAAGGCGTCGCAAAAATCCCTGCGCGTCCTCCTGGTCGAGGACGTGCCAAGCGACGCCGACTTGCTGGTCCGCCATCTGACGCGGGCAAAATTCGCGGTCGAGCACCGCCGGGTGGATACCGCCGAAGCCATGCGGCAGGCCCTGGCCGATGGGACGTGGGATTTGATTCTTTGCGACTACAGCATGCCGGGATTCGATGCGCCCGCGGCTCTGCGAATCTACCAGGAATGCGGCCTCGACATCCCGTTCATCGTGGTTTCCGGCACCATCGGCGAGGAAACCGCTGTGGCCATGATGAGAGCGGGCGCGCACGACTACCTGCTCAAGAGCGCCCTGGGCCGCCTGGTCCCAGCGATTGAGCGCGAGCTGCGCGAGGCGCTCACGCGACGCGAGCACCGCCAGGCCGGCGAGGTGCAAGCCCAGCGCCACCGGGAGATGGCCGCGATCCACCAGGTTGTTACCGCCACCACGTCTACGCTGGAGCTGCAGCATGTTTTGGACACGCTTGTCGACAACTTGCGGACACTGTCGGGCGCGGATCGCGCCAGCGTCATGCTGCTGGACCACAAGACTGACCTTCTGATTTCGGCAGCGGCCCGGGGATCGAGCGGTCCCCTGCCGGCGACGCTGCGCCTGGCCTCCGGGGAGGGTGCAGCCGGGCGGGTGATCGAGGAGGCAAGGCCGCTGATCATTCCCGACGTCCGGGGGTCCACGCAGTTCGTCCCGCCACGCGGGCCGGAGCCCGACTCGGGTCTGCCCTTTGCAGGAGCCCTGGGCTACGCCGGGTTTCCGCTCATCTCGCGCGGCCGCATGATCGGCGTCGCGTCGCTCATCACCACCACCCCNNCTGGCTCACCGGGAGATCCGGCGCCGCGCCGAAAAGCTGACGAGCGAGTACGCGGTCCACAGGGGCTACGCCGAAAACGTCTTGCGCAGCATTACCGACGGAGTGGCCACCGTGGATGCGGCCAGGCGGATCGAGTCCTGGAGCCAGGGCGCGGAGGCCATCACGGGCTACACGGCGCAGGAAGTGATCGGCAAGCTGTGCGGCGAGATTTTCCAAGAGCTTGGCACAAACGGAAAGCCCATTCTCTGCCACACCAATGATTGCCCATTCGATGAGATCGAGCGCACCCGGCAGCCCTGTCCCGCGCGCGAGGTGTCTTGCATCCACCGGAACGGACAGCAGGTAGCCCTCGGCATGAGCGCCGCGCCGCTGTTCGACGACAAGGGCGAGTTCCAGGGCATCGTGAGGATCTTCCGTGATGTGTCCCGCGAGCGGGCGCTGATCGAAGGCATCCGGCGCGCCAGTCAGGCCAAGAGCGTGTTCTTGGCCAACATGTCGCACGAGATCCGCACGCCCATGAATGCGATCCTGGGGTTCTCGCAGATCCTGCTCAAGGATCCCGCCCTGGCCGCAAGCCAGCGGCAGCACCTGGTCACCATAGCCAGAAGCGGCGAGCACCTGCTGGAGTTGATCGACGACATCCTGGAGATGTCCAAGATCGAGGCTGGCCGTACCCCGCTCGCCCCTTCCAGCTTCAACCTGCGCGGGCTGGTGACCGACCTGGCCAGCATGTTCCGGCTGCGAGCGGAGAGCAAAGGTCTGGGCTTCGCCGTCACGGTGGCAGAGGGCGTGCCNNGCAACGCCATCAAGTTCACCGACAAGGGCTCGGTCCGGTGTGGCGTCGCGGTCCGGCGGGAAAAGGACGGCGACCTGTGGCTGGCTATCGACGTGGAAGACACCGGTCCAGGGGTGTCGGCCATGGACGCCGAACGCATCTTCCAGGCCTTTGAGCAGACCGAGGCCGGGGTGGGCGCCGGGGGCACCGGCCTGGGACTGGCGATCAGCCGCCAGTTCGCCCGCCTGATGGGGGGAGACATCTCCCTCGAGAGCGAGGTGGGCCGGGGCAGCCGTTTCCGGCTCGAGGTTCCCGCGGCGGTGGGCACGTCGGGCGGAATCACGCCCCCGGAGTTGCGCCGGCGCGTGGTCGGGATCAAGTCAGGGCTGGGCCCCTTCCATGTGCTCGTGGTGGACGACGAGCCTACGAACCGCCTCTTGCTGGTGGAGATGCTCAAGGCGGTTGGGTTCGGGACGCGCGAGGCCGCCAGCGGAGAAGAGGCTCTCACCCTGGCGACCGAGTGGTCCCCTGATGCGATCCTGATGGACGTGCACATGCCGGGCCTGGACGGACTGGAAGCCATCCGGCGGCTGCACGCACGCGAGGCGCAACGGCGCATTCCCATCATCGCCGTGTCCGCAAGCGCTTTCGAGGATGACCGGAGGCAAGCGCTTGCTGCTGGCGCCAGCGACTTTCTGGGCAAGCCCTTCCGCGAGTCTGACCTGCTGGAGAAGCTGCGAGCCGGCCTGGGCATCGAATACGTGTACCTGGCGGCAACGCCACGCGAGGCTGGGGAGCCGGGCGGGCCTGGCGATGCGCCCGCCGGCCCGGGCCGGCTGCTGTTGCCGGCAAAGACCTTCGAGCAGTTGCGCCAGTCGGCCGCCAGCGCCGACTACGGACGCATCATCGAGATCCTCGATGCCATGGCCGGCACGACCCCGGATGCGGCGACTACCTTGCGCGAGATCGTGGAGCGGTTCGACTACCCCGGGCTGCTGGACCGCATCGGAATGAAGGAATCTAGATGAGCGAAGCAGGCGCGCGGAAGGACGTGGCCAGCATCCTGATGATCGACGACAACCCGGTCAACCTGCAGGTACTCACCAGCATGCTCAAGCAATCCGGCTGGCGGCCGCGGCCGGTGACCAGCGGTCGGCTTGGCTTGCAGGCGGCAAGGAACGAGCCGCCCGACCTGGTACTTCTCGACGTCAACATGCCGGAGATGAACGGGTACGAGGTCTGCGAGGCGTTGAAGGCCGATGCCCGTCTGGCCGAAATCCCCGTGATCTTCGTCAGCGCGCTGGGCGAGACCATGGACAAGGTGAGAGGCTTTGCGGTGGGAGGCGTCGACTACGTTACCAAGCCGTTCCAGCTCGACGAGGTCAAGGCGCGGGTGGCGGCCCACCTGGAACTACGCCGCCACCGACGCGAGTTGCAGTCGAGCTACGAGAAGTTGCGCGAGAGCGAGCGCCTGCGCGACAGCCTGGTACACATGATNNAGCGCGATGCAGGCCACGCGCAACATGACCCGCATGATCAACGGGATCCTGGACGTGAGCAAGATGGAGGCGCAGATGATGAAGCTGGACCTGCGCGAGTGCGATCTCGTGCAGGTGGTCGGGGCCAGCATGAACGATCTCGAATCGCTGGTGGGCGCCCGTCGCCTGGCCTTCGAGCGCCCGGCAGAGCCGGCCTGGGTGCTGGCGGATCAGGAGATCGTCGCGCGCATCGTGCAGAATTTTTTGGCCAATGCCCTGCGCTTCACTCCGGCCTCGGGCGAGATCCGCGTCGGTATCGTGGTCGAGGAGGAACACGTGCGGGTGTTCGTGGCCGACACCGGTCCTGGCATCGCCCCTGATTTCCACCACAGCATCTTCGACAAGTTCGTCCAGGTCGGCGCCTCGGCGTCGTCCCGGAACCGGAGCACCGGGCTTGGCCTGGCCTTTTGCAAGATGGCTGTCGAGGCCCACGGCGGCCGCATCGGCGTGGACAGCGAGATGAGCAAGGGAAGCAATTTCTGGTTCACCCTGCCGCGCCGAGGATCGTCGTAGGGACGACCTTGGGCGACCGCAGGTCGCCCCTACACAAGATGTGATGTCGCTCCGGGTAGGGGCGACCTGTGGTCGGCCCTACATGAGGCACGATTCGGACACGAGGGATGGGCGACCTGCGGTCGCTACCACCTCACGCGACTGTCGCGGGATCTTGGGTGGAGACCTCCTCGACAGAGGGGCTCGCCTGGTCGGACATGGGGGCCGGCCGGGCGAATAGGTAGCCCTGCATGAGATCGACACCCAGATCGACCAAAGTCTCGCATTCCGATTCTGTTTCGACGCCCACCGCAACCACTTTCACTTCCATCTCGGTGAAGAGGGAGGTCATCGCCGCGATGACCTTGCGCCGCGTGGGCGAGCTGTCGACTCCGCGGACCAACGACATATCGTATTTGACGATGGTGGGCTGCAAGGTGGAGAAACTGCCGAGATCCGCGTAGCCGGCGCCCAGGTTGTCGAGCGCGACGCGGAATCCCAGTTTTCGCAGGCGATCGGCGCGCGCCCCAACGTCTGGCACCGATGATAGGGAGGCACGTTCGGTCACTTCGAAAACCACGCGATCCGCCACTCTCGAGAGTGGCGAGCCAGGGTCGTACAGGTGTTCGTCAAGCAGGTCGCTGCCGTGCAGATTGATGAAGATGAATCGTGTGACTGCGCTCGGCATCTCGGCGGCCACCCGGTCACGCACGATGCGGCCCACCTCGGCCATCCGGTTCAGCCGCTCGGCCGCGGAGAGAAACACGCAGGGGTTGGCCATGGTCGGCTCGTCGGTACGTAGCAGGGCTTCGTAGGCGAAGATTCGCTTCTCCTTGCAGGAGAAAATCGGTTGGTACGCCATCCAGACGGATTGCATGGCGCGGTCGAAAAGCTGCCGGAGGCTGGTGCGGTCTTCCGCCGGGCTCCACGTTGCACTCGCCAGATCGATCGCCAAGCGGCGAAGGACCAGGACACGGTGCATTTTGACTGAGTCGATGACGGCGTCTTGTAGCTGCGCCATGGACAAGGGCTTGAGCAGATAGCGGAAGGCCGAGTGCTCCACGGCTGCGATCACCGTGTCGAGACAAGGAGTGCCAGTGATGAGAACGACGGGCATGTCGGGATCGCACTTCTGTGCAGCTTGCAATACGCCCACTCCGTCCACGCAGGGCAAGTTGATGTCAGAAACAATCGCGTCGTAGGGATTGGCGAGCAGGAGATTCACCGCCTCCTCGCCGTTCTCGGCACGGTCGACTTTGCATCCCGCGGCTCCGAGCGCGCGCGCATAGGCCCGCAACAGCAGAGGGTCATCCTCGGCAATGAGCACGTGGGAACCGGCTGGGGCGGAGCGAGTTTCCTCGGCCGGGGGTGTGCTCTTGACAGACACGTAGGCAACAGTTGGATTCATGTTTGCCAGAGGAGCAAGGCTCGTGCCGAGACGTGCAGGGAGTCTACGAGCGGGAATTTCCAGGGACTCTCGCGGGCCGGAAGGCTCTGGCACCCGGGCCCGGAAACAACGCCGTCGCTTTTCCGTCATGCCCCGGTAGTGAAAAGTGGCGGAATTTCTACGGGTAGCTTTCGCGGACGGGGACCGCAGGTCGCCCCTACGGATCGCGGACGGGCGACCTGCGGTCGCCCCACACGAGAGGCGGGGCACAGGTTGCGTTGTGCATTGTGGTGGTGGGGTGTAACCTTAATGTTCGGTCCGGGCGCGCGGCGATGGCGTCTTTTCCCCTGCATGGGGTGGGGGCCAAACGGTGCGAGCACCTGGCGATGGGCTCCGAATGACCGGGAGGAGGGACGACGTGGAAGACGACGTGCAGGGCAGCAAGATCCTCATGGTGGACGATTCCCCCGACAACCTGCGGCTTCTGACTGCGGTTCTGAAAGGCGGAGGCCTGGTGCCCAGGCCGGTCACCAGCGGCAGGCTGGCCATCAAGGCGGCGGAGGCGGATCCGCCCGATCTCATCCTGCTNNGGGCTGCAGGGCAGCGACGACAAGGTCGAGGGCTTCCGCGCCGGCGCGGTGGACTTCGTGTCCAAGCCGTTCCAGGAGCATGTGGTGCTTGCGCGCATCAAGACGCATCTGCGCCTTCGACGCCTGCAGGTGGAACTGGAGTCGCACAACCTGCAGCTCGAGCGGCGGATTGCCGAGCAGGTCAAGGCGGCGACCGCGTCCCATCTGACCACCATCTTCGCGCTCGCCAAGCTGGCCGAGGTTCGCGATGACGACACCGGCCAGCACCTGGAGCGGGTGCAAGTCTTCAGCAGGATGCTGGGCGAGCGGATGCGCGAGATGGGTTTGCACCTGGCGCAGCTGACCGGTGACTTCATCGAGAACCTGTACCAGACCGCCTCCCTGCACGACATCGGCAAGGTCGGCACCCCTGACTCCATCCTGAGCAAGCCCGGAAAGCTGACCATCGAGGAGTTCGCGGAGATGAGAAAGCACTGCGTGCTGGGCGCCAGGACGCTAGCCGCGGTGCTCGAACGCCATCCCGACAACCAGTTTCTGCGCATGGGCGTCGAGGTGGCNNATCGTTGCGCTTGCCGATTTCTACGACGCCCTGACCTCGAAGCGTTGCTACCGGCCCGCGTTCAGCCACGAGGACACCTGCCGGCTGATCCAGACCGGCAACGGGACACATTTCGATCCCGACGTCGCAACCGCCTTCGCAAACCTGGACGGTGAGTTCCACCGTATCCGGCGCGAGATGCGCGATCGGAACGAGTTGGGGTAGGCACGTCTCGTCTGCGTCACATCCCATGGGGCGACTGCAGGTCGCCCCNNCGGATCGACCGGAGACATCGGTGACCCTCACGCGGCTATCGCGGGATTGGGTGATTCGCGCGTGGCCTTGCCGCCGTGAACGCTGACCTGGCCCTGGGCTTGAGCCATCGGCATGTGGATGACGAAGGACGAGGGCCAGCCCTCGCAGGTTTCCACGGCCAAGGTGCCCCCGTGCGCCTGGGCGGCCATCCGGCAGAAATACAGACCCTGGCCCCAGCCTGACAAGCGGCGCGCGCCCTGATCCCCGGGCTGGAACTTGTCGAAGGTGGTTTCGCGCTGCTCGGGCGGAATCTTGGCAGCCGTGCAGTGAACCGCGATCCACACCTCGGCGGAGCGCCTGGTGGCCTCGAGCAGGATGCGGCCTCCGTTCGGTGTGCGGCGAATCGAAGCGGTGACCAGGCTTTGCAGCAGCCGGAGGAAGAGGCGCGAATCCGCCGCGACGGGCAGGGAATCGTCCGCGTCCAGTTCGATGGTGATGGACTTGCTGCGGGCGTGGGTGGCGGTGCTGTCACGGGCTTCATCCAGGAGGTCCCGTGCTTCGAGAGTCGCGAGATTCATGGCGATGCGCCCGTCCTCCAGCTTGGTCGTGTCCAGGATCTGCGCGATCATCTCGGANNTCCTTCTCCCGTTGCAGGTTGCCCAGCTTCTCGCACTGGTCACGCGTCTCGACCAGCATGCGCCGGGTGACCTCGGCCTCGGCGGTCTCGCGCGCCAGCTTGCTGCTGGCCGCGGCGAGCAGCAGCACCGCCACTGCGGTGAGCATGGGCAGCGCATTCAGATCGGCCTGCTGCATGAGCGACAGCTCGCACAGGGCTGCCAGCAGGGTCACCAGCACCAGACAGCGGGTGCGAAAGGCGAGCCCGCCCACGGCGATGGGCAGCACGAACACGCCCACGCTGAGACCGGCGATGGTCTGCGCGCTCATGCTGCCGACCAGCAGCGCGGTTCGTAGCACGGCATAGATGAAGCCCACGTCGAGCACAGGCTGGACCCACGCCAGCCGCAGCATCACGGTTCGCCCCTGCGTCGCGAAGGTGATCAAGGCCAGGGTGCCGTATGCAATCAAGAGGGGGACTTGTCGGCCCCACTCCGCGTCGCCGGAGCCCTTCCACAGGATGATGGAAACGCCAAGAAACATCACCGAGCCAACCAGTCGCAGGCTTGCCGCCGTAGACAGGATGCGGCGGCGTTGGCTGTTGGCAGCGTCGCCTAGAATGCCGATCCCGGAGACAGGCACGGGTTGGGTGGAGTTGGGCGACACGGCCTAGCTCCTAGAAGCGCGGTTCCGGCAGGGGAAAATCCGGCCGGGCAAACAGGTAGCCTTGCATAAGGTCCCCGCCCTTGGCCGCAAAGTCATCGCGTTCAGCCTCGCTTTCGATGCCCTCAGCGATGAGCGGCACATCCAACTCCTGGCAGAGTGTCGTCACCGCGCGCATCATCTTCCGCTTGACCTCGACGCTCTCGATCTCGCGGAACAGTGACATCTCGATCTTGACCGCGTCGGGCTCGAGCAGCGCGAGATTGCCCAGGCCCGAGGATCCCCCGGCAACGTCGCTAACCACGATCTTGTAGCCGAGCGAACGCAGCCTCCTAGTCCGGGCCAGGAAGTCCGAGGTGTCATCCACGGCGGTTCGTTCGGTGATCTCGAAGCAGACCTGCTCGGCGAAGGCAGCCAGCGGAGAAGCCGGGTCATAGAGGCTCTTGTCCAGGAGTTCCAGTGAATGGAGGTTAACGAACATGGTCGATCGGTGGGGACACCCGGTCATGACGGACGCCACGTGACGGCGGACGCTTTGTCCGAACAGGCCAATCTGTTTGAGATCTTCCGCAGCCTTCAGGAAATCGAGCGGACTGGACAAAGAGGGCTCGTTGGTCCGGACCAGCGCCTCGTACCCCACGATGCTCTTGCGCGACCACGAGACGATGGGCTGGAAGGCCATCCACAGGCCGCGCAATGCTCGCGAGAATCGCTCGCTAAGATCTTCCTGCCTTTTCTCCTGGTCCGCGACGATCTGCATCCGGCTGGTCGTCCGCCGCCTGTGCAAGGCGCGGTGGAGCTCGCGCTCGAGCTGCGCGGCCGATACCGGTTTGAGCAGGTAGCTGATCGCGCCCAACTCCACCGCCGCCCGCGCGGTGTCCAGATCGGGCTGGCCCGTGACCAGGATAACCGGCATGTCTTTGTCGGCCTTGCGGACGTCCTGCAGGACCTGAATACCATTCGAGTCGGGCAGATTGATGTCGCTCACAATGGCATCAAAGTGTTCCTCGGCGGCCATTCTGGTCGCCGACCAGCCATCGTTGGCCACACGCACCGCGTAGCCAGAGGCATTGAGCATACGGGCGCAAGTGAGGGCGAACGCGCCATCGTCGTCGACCACCAGCACGCGGCCGCGCGAGGTGCCCGCCTCGGGAGCGTTCAGACAGGTGGCATCGACCCCGAACCGGCGGAAGCGCAGAAAATCGGGTTCGTCGGAAGCCGGCTCGGATAGAAGGAGTTGCGTCTCTTCGCCGTCTTCGATGACATCATGGTCGTTGGCGCCTGCGGGAGCCTCGTTCAACTGGAAGTCGCAACAGTCAGCCTGCATGGTGTCCCTCCTGGGATTTGATTTGCCCGGCCCCACCTCTTCCCGTGACGCCTCCGTGGAAAGGAGAAACCCGGACGCGTCTCGGGAGGAGGCAGGTTCGGGAGCCAGTCAACCTGTGCCGAAGCAAAGCAAGCCCAGGGCCATCCGCAAATCGGCGCGTGGCCGCCGGTTAGCCGGCTGGACCGTCGGTCATCGGACGTCCGCCGGCCAACCCGCCCGTCGGCACCCCGACAGGCGACATTTACCCACAGCGCTTCCGCGGGCGCGGTAAAGGGCGGACCGGCCTTTCCATGATGTAGGCGCGTACCCACTCGCGCTTCGCGTGCCCATCGCTACCACCTTGCTGTTGCACCGTTCCTCCACACCATCCAAAGTGCCGCGCAGGCAGTGACCAGCAGGCCGGACGCGCCCGCTGCTGCCTCGGCCGACCCTGGTCGCGCGCAAGCTTGCGCCGCTCGCCGCGATGCTGGCTCCGCACCGCTGGCGTGTTGCCTCGCGCGCGCCGCCCGCCGGACGTAGGGGCGACCTGCGGTTGCCGCACGGGCATCGTCCTTGTCAGGTTCGGGGCGACCGCAGGTACCGCTCTCAACTTAGCGGGTG
>PMZX01000295.1:0-16276 GCA_003170035.1 Myxococcales bacterium
CTTCCAGGGTTCCCATTTCAGTGATTGGCGCAGCAGGCAGACCAATGCAGCCAGGGTTGCCAGCGTGGCCAGAAGATCGGTGCTGGCCGCAAACCACAGCGCGGCCTCGCGTTGGGCCGGAGCCACCAGGAAGAGCGCCCCCGCGGCCAACGAAACCCGAACCGTGAACCCGACCCCACGGCCGAGCGCCACGACCAAGGCTGCACTCCCCGCGTGAAGCAAGAACCCCGCCAAGGCAAACGGCCATTCGGCCCCCTGCCCCACCCGATTGAGCAGCCACCACAGCAGCATGGGCACGGGCCGGTAGTATTCGCCGCCGTGCATGTCGCGCACGAAGGCCAGGAGGGGATTGGGCTCCAGCCGGGCGAACGCCAGGAACAGGTAGTCGTCGCCCGCGAAGGTCGTGGCAGTAGCAAAGTCCCAGGCCACCAGGCCCAGGAGCACCGCTGCAGCGAAGACGATCTTCACGCGCATTCGAAGCGGGATGTCACCACAGACTGCTCGCTGCGCCCAGGAGAATTGCACTCGCCTTCACACGGCAGTGCTAGCATCGGCGCATGTCGACCTCCAAGCTGGCGCTCAAGATCTTCGATTCAGGCTTGAGTTGTGCCGAGGCCGTTGCCATTGCCGGAATGAAGCGTCTGGGCCGGCAGAACGACCTGATCCCACGCATCGCCACCGGGTTTGGCGGCGGGCTCAGCCGCACCAAGTCCGTGTGTGGGGCGCTGACCGGCGGCGTTCTGGTGCTCAGCGCGGCCTTTGGCCGCAACAAGCTGGGCGACGATCGAGATGTCTTAGTGGGCAAGGTGCAGGCGCTGGTGGAGGGCTTTCGCGCCCGCTTTGGCAGCGACAACTGCTTTGCCCTCACCGGCCTGGATTTCAACGACCCAGCGGCACAAGGCATCTATCGCCAGGGCGTGCACGCGCAATGCCACGGCTACGTGGAATACGTGTGCGAACGGCTCGACGAACTGCTGTGACGACTAGCCGTGACCGCGAACGGAACCCTGCCAGCGTCCGAACCTGCCACAGTCGAAATTCGCTTTCGCTCCGGCACNNCTGGGATGAGCGCACCGCCTGCTTTCGCGCGCCGGCCTCGGCGTACGTGGACTTGGTCCAGACCTTGCGCCGTCTGAAGATCACCTATGCCGACCAAGCTCGGCAGTACGAAACCTTGACCGCGGGCGCAGTGGTCCGGCGCGAGCCGCGCCCCTACCAGAGCGAGGCGCTTTCCGCCTGGGATGCGGCCGGTGGCCGTGGGGTGGTGGTCTTGCCCACCGGCGCGGGCAAGACCCTGGTGGCCCACATGGCGATCGACCTTCGCCGCCGCAGCACCCTGGTGGTCACGCCCACTCTCGATCTAGTACGCCAGTGGCACGATGGTCTCGTGTCCAGCTTCGGCGTAGCCGTGGGCATCATTGGCGGCGGCGACTACGATCTGCGGCCGCTGACCGTCACCACCTACGACTCGGCCTACCTGCACATGGAGAACCTGGGCGCGCGTTTCGGCCTGCTGGTGTTCGACGAATGCCACCACCTGCCCAGCGCCAGCTACTCGCTCTCCGCACGCCTGGCCCTGGCGCCCTTCCGGCTGGGGTTGACCGCCACCCCCGAGCGCGACGGCTGGGCAACGCGCGGCCTTGCACCCGAGGGCACCGGCGTTCCCGACGGTCTCGACGAACTCATCGGTCCCATCATCTACCGCAAGGACATCGTGGCCCTGTCCGGCGACTATCTGTCGAGCTACGAGACGGTGCGGGTGGTCGTGGATCTCTCGCCGGCCGAGCGCGCCGAATACGCGGCCGAGCGCGCCCTGTATCGGCAGTTTCTCGAGGCGAACGGCATAAGCATGGCCAGCCCGCACGGGTGGAGCGAGTTCATCATCCGGTCCTCGCGCAACGCCGAGGGCAGGCGCGCCTTCGACGCCTACCGGCGCCAGCGTGCCATCGCGTTCACCGCACCGGCCAAGCTCGACTACGTGGAAAGGCTGCTGCACCAGCATCGCCACGACCGCGCCATCATTTTCACCCAGGACAACGCCACCGTGCACCTGGTGGCCCGGCGCTTTCTGCTGCCGGCGATCACGCACCAGACCCGGGTGAGCGAGCGTAGCGAGATCCTCGACGGTCTGGCCAAGGGTCGCTACACCGCCATCGCCACTTCCAAGGTTCTCAACGAGGGCGTGGATGTACCCGAGGCCAACGTGGCCATCGTCATGTCGGGCAGCGGCTCGGTGCGCGAGCACGTGCAGCGTCTGGGCCGCATCTTGCGCAAACGCGAGGGCAAGCAGGCCGTCCTGTACGAACTGATCGCGGGTGGAACCAGCGAGACCTCCACCAGCCAGCGGAGGCGCGAACACGTTGCTTACCGCTGACCTCGTGCACGTGCGCCGGCGCGGAGACCGTCTCTTCGTGGTCCCGGTTTCCGACGCGGAACGGCCGCGCGCGCTGGAACTGGCCACCGCCTATCTCGACCTTGCGCGCATTCACGTCGGTCAGCCACGCGGCGATCTGCTGGATGCCTGCCGTGCCGTCGACGTGGAGCCGCGCGAGCAACGTTTGGCCCGCGGCCTACAGAAACTGGTACTCGACCGCTGCGACTTCGAAGAGGATGCGCCCCTGGATCCGATGGAGTTGCGGCGCACCCTCTTCACGCGCGCCGCCAGCGCGCGCCGCGCGTCCCAGCACGCGGCCTTCGATCGCGCGGCCGTGCTGGCGGCGGTGGCGGCCGAGCACGGCGTGGTCAGCGACGCCGTCGAGCGCGCCCTGTTCGCCGACCTGGCCGACGCCCACATCCTCCGCGAGGCACGCCTGCTCTCGCCCGAGACGTTGCTGGCCGAGTACCAACTTGCGCAACTCCAGGCGGTCCTGCTGCGCGCGTTGAGTGTGCGCGCCACGGTGTGGAGCGCGTTGCCGGCCACCTATCGTCACCTCTTCCACAAGCTCAAGTTCCTGCGTCTGCTCCATCGCATCGAACGGATGCCCAAGCACGCNNGGCTATCGCCTTCACATCGACGGCCCCTACAGCCTCTTCGAATCGGTGACCAAGTACGGACTTCAGCTTGCGCTGGCCTTGCCGGCGCTGATGGCCTGCGACCGCTTCACCATCGAGGCCGACCTGCGGTGGGGACGGGACAGACGGTCCCTGCGCTATGCCCTGCGCGGCTCGGCCCCTGGCCAATTCCCCGACGGGAAGGAAGCCCCCGAAGCCGCGCGCCCGGTCGACCAACTGCCTGACGAGGTGACCGCGCTCCTGCAGGATCTGGCGGCCCTGCCCGGTCCCTGGCTTCCCGCCCCCAGCCACGCGATTCTCGATCTCCCGGGCGTCGGCCAGTGCGTGCCTGACCTGGAGTTCGTGCATCAGGTAACCGGACAGACTGTCTACCTGGAAGTACTCGGCTTCTGGAGCCGCGACGCCGTGTGGAAGCGCATCGAGCTGGCGCGCAAGGGGCTGGCGGCCGTGGTCTTTGCCGTGAGCAAGCACTTGCGCGTGAGCGAGGCGGCCTTGGACGACGGCCTGCCTGCTGCTCTCTACGTCTACGCCCGCGTGATGAACGCCCAGGCCATACTCCGACGCGTGCAGGCGGTCGCGGGCGGGACAGGATGAAGCGGCCCCTTGATGGTAGTCTCTCGGAGCATCCGCAAAGGAGTACCTCTCATGCTCGTCCGTCCCATTGCCGCCTTCCGCGCCTTGACCTTCGCCGGCGTCGCTCTCGCTCTGGGCTGTGCCAACAAGCCGCCGACCGGCGGGTCCGGAACCTACCGCGGCGTCATGGTCGGCGTGACCGAGATCGGGATCGTGCAGATCACGGTTGGGGCGGCGCCGAGCGGCCCGCTCCCCGCCAGCGGGACTATCGAGATTGGCGGCACAGTGATTTCCCTTTCCGGCACGCTGGACCGATCCCACGCCAGCCTCTCGCTTTCGTCGACCACTGGCTACCTGCTGGAGGGTGACTCCCGACCCACGTACGTCCTCGGCGCGTACCAATCTCCCCAGGACGCTGGCAGCTTCGCGCTCTTTCTCGAGCCCGCAGACGGCAGCCCAGTCCTACTCTTCTGCGGCAGCTTCGCCGTGACATCCACCACCAACGCGACCCCGCTCCCATTCGCCGTCGCGGCCGTACCCCCGAAAAACGCTTTCTGCGTCGGCCCCGGCTTCGCCTGGTTTGGAAGCTTAGATGGAAACGCTACGCTGTCGTGCGAGAGCAGCGGCGGACTGTTTTCCGGAAACACGAATGCCGACGGTGGCAACCTATGGGGGACGGGCGACAACTACGGCACGTGGACAGTTGCGCCCTGTGGCGGCGGCGCGGACGATGCCGGCGTAGATAGCGGCACGGGCAACACGCCAGACGCCGCGGCCACCGACAGCGCGGACGCCGAGGTGGACTGAGGAGTTTTCCTAACTGTACCGCTTGCGAACCAGGGTCAGCACAGCGTCTTTCGCACAATGCTGGCAGTAGCCGAAGCGCGATTGCAGTGTGTCCAGGGTGCGCCGTGACGCCGTGGCCGCGTCCGGCAACAGTCGACTCGGCCCGTCGACCAGGTAGATCAGAATGTCCTCGTTGATCTTGCGTACCACCTTTGTGCGTTCGGCGAAGAACGCCTCACGCAGCTCGGCCAGCGGCCGGGGAAAGATCTGCTCGTAGTCGGGGCGCTGGTCCTGGTGGTCGAGCGACCAGGCGCCAATCTTGGAGATGACCTCGCGGCGGAAGTCGCCGGCCTGCACGCCGCCGACGCCGACATGCAACGCCCGCTCCACCTCAGCCATCAGTTCCTCGTCGGCATCCTCGTCCTGACCCGTGACCGGGTTGTGATACTTCTCGCGCTTTACCCAACAGGACACCTGGGTGAGGTAGCGCTCGAACTGTTCGAGATAGCGCTTTTCTTCGACCAGCCCCATCGAGGTGCGCACCTCGTCGTCGATGCGGTCGATCAGATGCTCATGCACCTGGGCAATGAACTTGCCATTGTCGTGAAAGCCCCCCGGCATGGGTTCCTGCCGCAAGAACTCGTACACACTCACCGCGCGTACCAGTTCCTCCAGTTCCTCCAGCACAGCAAACGGTGACACGCACTTCCACTTCGCGCTCTGGGCCGCGTTCATCAGCAGCCCGGTCATCTCGCGCGCCGAGGCGCCCGAACGGCCTTCATAGTGAGGGTAGCTGTCCGACTCGCGCGCGATCGTCTCCACACCCGTGAGAAGCTGCTTCTGTTCCTCGGGGGAGAACGACTCCGGTACTTCACCCGCGTAGAGCCGTGCCTTGTCGGTGGGGCTGAGGCGGCCGACCAACTCGGCCAGACCCTCGGGGTATTTCTCCGGGTTGGGCTTTCTCATGCGCGTGAGCACCGCCCACAGCGCGGCCACCCAGGTCACGTGCGGGGCCACGTGCCGATCCGAATGCGCGCCGATCGTCTCCCCCATGCGGGCGTCGTAGATCTGTCGTTCCAGGCGATAGTCGAGCAGGTAAGGCACGCGCACCAGCTCCATGCGCCCCTTGAAGGACTGGAACTCGACGCTCTCCTTGAACGCCGCCAGGTAGTTCTCGTTGGCTGTGGCCAGAAAAACTGTGTCAACCGCCATGCTGGCCACCTCCAGCGAGGTCATCCCGTCCTCGACCACACCCAGAAGATACTTGAAGGCGTCGAGCGGCCGCTTGAGCAGGTCGTCGAAGTCCAGCAGGCCCCGGTTGCCGTCGACCAGATCGCCGTGAAACTCGAACAGCGTGAGCGACTGCAGCGCGGGTGGCAGCGTGTTGAGCGAGCGATCCATGGTCAGTTGGCGCACGCGGGCGTCCACCGCGAGCTGCGGTTCCACCGTGGCCACCGCTTCGCGATAGCGCCGCGAGATGTAGAAACGTTCCACCTGCACGTGGCGCAGGACCTTGGCGAGATCGCCCTGGTACGAGACCAGCAGCGCCTCGAAGATCTGACGGTTGCGATGTGAGAGATCGCCGTCGAGCAAAGCCCGCGCCGGCCGCAGACCGGCCGCGATCTGATGCTTGAGTTTGCCCTCGATCCACGGACGCCGCTCCGCGCGCGGCAGCAGCAGGATGGGATGGTCGCGCAGCTCGTCGACGATCTTCGACTCGACCAGATCGTCCTCCAGGTAGGCGTAGCTGTCGCCAGGCCCTTGACTTTCAGCGGGCAGGCCGCCGCCAAAGCCGATGCCACCCTTGCCGATACGCTGCGAAGGGAAAATCCAGTTGAACCGGTACAGCGCCCCCTCGTCCAGAGACGAGTAGTGCTCCATGGCCCGTTGCAGACAGGCGACGAAAGTGGACTTGGCGCTGCCATTCGGGCCGTGCAGCAAGATGAGTCGGTTGGTGCGTCCCTGCCGAGCGAAGTTCGACAGCAGGCGATACACGGCGGCCTGCACCTCTTCCTGGCCCTTCAGGCTGTCGCGGCCTCCATCCCACGGACAATCGAAGAGCTGCCAGCGCGTCAGCACGCCGCGGGACCCGCGCACGGTGGCGGTCCCGTAGTGATCGAGCACGTCACGCAGATACTGCGCGGCCGAGCGCACCTGGCGGGGCATGTCGACCTCGAACAGGGTCAGATACTCCGCGAACGACATGACCCGCCGGTTGCGGGCATAAGCCTCGCGCATGTCCGCGGTAATCTGGCCGAGCCAAACCTTGGCATCGAACGTCGAGGACATCGCAACCTGAAGCTATCACGTGACCCTTCCCGTCGCACGGGTGCGACCCGGTTTCCCTTGCGCAGGCGGCTGCGGTATAGAATCGCTCCGTCATCCCATGAAGAACCTTGTCTTACCTGTCCGCCCGAGCATACGGAACGCAATCATCCTTCTTGCCCTGCTGTGCCCGTCGCCCCCGTCGGCGGTCGGTGAACCCAAGAAAGGGACCAAGCCACCCAAGGCCGAAAGTTCTGCGCCCGGCGAAGGGGCGGCCGGCGACCCCAAGACACCAGCCAGTCCCATGGCCGAGTTGAAGAAGTCTGACGCCGCACTCAAGAAGCTGTTCGCCCGGCGGGCGCCGTCTTGGTCGCCCGAAGCCGAGGCCAAGCGGGGCGAGATGCGGAAAATCGTGGCCGGCTTCCTCGATTTCGAGGAGCTGTCGCGACGGTCTCTCGCGCGCCACTGGGACGGCCTCTCGGCCAAGCAGCGAACCGAGTTCGTCGCGACGCTGCGCGACCTGATTGAGCGCAGCTACATCAAGCAGGTCCACGGATCGCCGAACTACGACCTGGCCTTCGACAAGGAAACCGTCGACGGCAAGGAGGCAGACGTGACCGCCACCCTGCATAGTATGGCGCGGGGCAAGAAAGTGGAAGTGTCGATGGAGTACAAGCTGCTGGCCAAGGAGGGCCGCTGGCTGGTCTACGACGTCATCACCGACGAGCAGAGCATGCTGGAGAACTACCGGGCCGAGTTCAGCAAGATCATCAACAAAGAGTCCTTCGACGCGCTTCTCAAGCGCATGAAGAAAAAACTGGAAGAAAAAGAGTGACCGACAGAACTGCGTGGACGGGATCCGCTGACGACGCGCTCCGGATGTGAGAAACTGGAGCTTCTTCGTGCGCAGGTCCACATCGCTCCCCTTCTTGCTCGTCCTACTCGGCGCCCAGGCTGCGCTCGCGCAGTCCAAGACGACCGCTGACAGCCCGTCCGCGCCCAACGGCAAGACCCCGGCCGTCCCGCGCGCGGGTTCAGCCCCAGGTGCCGCGCCGAACGGTGAGCGAGCAGCGGAACCCGCCGCCAAGGCGCCGGACCCGACCGCCGCTGTGCCCCCGCAGCCTGCGCCTCCTCCCACCCCGAAAGCCGTCGTTCCTCCGGCGGCACCCACCGCGCCGGCGGTCCCGAACCCGCTCGCTCCCGCGCCGGCCCCGCCCCCGATTCCCGTCCACCCCGACACGCAGTATCCGACCACCGCGCGCGTCGCGATCACGGAATTCCAGGTGTCCGGCGAGGACGCTTCGCGCACCCTGGCCATGCGCCTGCAAGACGGGTTCGTGGTGGGCCTCACCCGCGCAGCGCCCATCTACGTGCTCGATTCCGTCGACGTCGCTCGCTACATCGACATCTTTCCCGAACTGCAGAAATGCCAAGGCTCCATCTGCATCAAGCGCCTGGGGCAGATGCTGGACGTCAGCCACGTCCTGCGCGTCACGGTCGCGGTGACAGGAAACAGCTACGACATGACTTCGCGCCTTTTCAGCACCGAAGGTCTTTCGCCCGCCGAAGTGCCCATTGACACCCAGACCCGCTTCTGCCCCGTGTGCACGGTCGATGAAGCCCGCCAGAAGATCATCCAGCTTGGTGACGCCGCCAAGAACCCGGTCGAGGTCTGGCTTGCCCAGCAACGCCCGCCACCGCCGCCACCACCACCGCCCTCGTCCTGGCGCCGTCCCCTGGCTGCGACAGGCATCGCGCTGGGTTTCGCCACCATCGTTGCGGGAGGCGCATTGCTGGCCAATTCCGGACACGACGGCAAGAAAGAACCGGCCGTGGCCGGTGCCTTGATCGGGGTCGGAGCCAGCCTGGCCGTGCTCAGTTGCTACGTCCTGCTCGCGGTGCCGACCGATTCTGCGAGATCGAACCTCAAAGTTGCCATCGGGGGAACGTTCTAGTTCGGAGTAGCTAGCTCACCGGCGCGCCTAGCACTTGCAAGAGCTGGGCGAAACTCGGGAATGACGTCGTGATGTCATGGCTCGGCACCTCGGTCGTGTCGGGGGCCATCAGTCCCAGGATGGCGCCCGCCATCGCGATACGGTGATCACCATCGGGCCGCACGCGGCCTCCCTGCGCGGACCCTCCCCCGGTGCCCGTGACCGAAAGCCCGTCTGGAGCCTCGCGCACCGTCACGCCGGCTCGCTGCAACTCGCGCGCGATGCAGGCGATGCGGTCCGACTCCTTCACGCGCAGCTCGCGCAGGTCGCAGAACTCGGTGGTGCCTTCGGCCATTGCTGCCGCCACCGCCAGCGCCGGAATTTCGTCGATAGAGCGAAGCGCCAGTTCTCCTGCCACCCTGATTCCGCGCAGCCCTCTTCCGGTCCNNTGGAGGGCATCCAGCACCCCGGTGCGGGTCGGGTTGAGCCCCACGTTCTCCACCGTCACGTCGCTGTCCGGCACGATCAGCGCAGCGACCAGCAGGAACGCCGCGGAAGACAGGTCGCCGGGCACGCTCACCGCTCCGGCGCGCAGGCGGCCGTTCCATCCCGTCGGATCCACCACCACGCGCCGTTGCTCCGGCTCGGCGCTCACCGGCGCGCCGAGGAAGCGCAGCATTCGCTCGCTGTGATCGCGCGATAGGCCCGGCTCGCTGATGACGGTGCGGCCGTGGGCCTGCAAGCCGGCCAGCAGCAGGGCACTCTTGAGCTGCGCACTCGCCACCGGAAGCTGGTAGTGGATGCCCTGCAAGGCCCCGCCGCGCACGGTGAGCGGCGGAAACAGATCGCCTGGTCGAGCCGCATCTTGCCGGCCGTCGATGGCCGCGCCCATGCGCTGCAGGGGCGTCGCAACCCGGACCATGGGCCGGCGTGACAGCGAGTGGTCGCCGGTCAGGATCGATACGAAGGGCCGGCCCGCCAGCAGTCCGCAAAACAGGCGCATGGTGGTGCCCGAATTCCCGCAGTCGAGCGCGCCAGATGCCTCCTGCAGCCCGGCCAGACCGACTCCCTGCACGCGCGCGTCCGTGCCCGCCTGCTGGATAGGCACACCCAGCGCACGCAAAGCCGTCATGGTGCTGGCATTGTCGCCGCCCAGACCCAGGCCGCTGATCTCGACCGGGCCATCCGCCAGCGCGCCGAACAACAGCGCTCGATGCGAAATCGACTTGTCGCCCGGCACACTCACCGTACCTCGCAGCGCAGGACTGCGGCTGACCCGCAGCAGGAATTCCGAACTCGGTTCTATCGGCTTCATCGAGGGTTTCCTTCGGGGGCCTGCACGCCCTTGCCTGTCATGCTGGCGCGACGGCGCGCAAGCTGCTCCGCCACCAGAGCCATGCGATCCGCGATCTCCGCGCGCTGGTCCTCGGGAATGCGCAGCATTCCCTCCACTCGATTCTCGCGCGCCACCAGGCGGACGCCGTCCAGGATGGGCTGCAGACCGAGGATGAAGACGATGGGCCGGTTGCGCTGCTCGTGCAGCGCCGCAGACAGGCGGGCGGCCAGGTCCAGCGCCTGCTGGTGCCTGGACACCAGCCCGACCATGGCCACGTCCAGATCGCGGCCCAGGTCGAGGCGCGCGCCGACTTGTTCCAGCGTCCCGCCCTCGCCCAACTCGGCAGCGAACTGCGCACGCATGGTTGGACTGACCCGCACTGCCGCAGCCACCGCCGGCGGGCGGCGCGACGGGCCCCTGCCCTCTCGAAGCACGGCCTGCAGGGCAGACAGCCACGATTCGCTGACCACACTGCGGGCCAAGCCAAAACCACAGTCGATGGTGGCACGAACCGCCACCAGCGGGCCTGACACAACGGTTCGGCTGGTAAGGAAGGCGATGGCCTCGTCACCCTCGGCCAGCACCCGTACGCCCCGGTAGTCGGACACCGTTGTCTGGGGATGCTGGCGCCGGAAAGCCGCGCTCAGACGCTCGCGATCCATGCGCCCTTGCGCCACCAGGATGTTCGCGCCCTCGCGCAAAGCAGGAACCGTCGCGTAGAGCAAACGGTCCACATCGTTCACCTCGTCAAGGCCGCGCGCGGTAGCCCGGGCCGCGCGCTCCTCAGGAGCGGTCTTGTACAGGGCCGCCTTGGTCCAGGTTGATTCGCGGAGCTGGGCCATGTCGGCCCACACCAGAAGTTCCGCCTCGGCGGGCGCGAGCGCCCAGAGATCGTCGTCGTCGGCTGCGGTGCGCGCCGCCGCCGGACCCGCCGATGGGCCTGGCGCAGCCGGGGTAGCACAGGATGCAACCAGCAGGGCGGCAACAGCGCCCGGCCAGAAATCTCTGGAACCCGCGATGGCCACTTTCACTTAACCAGCCGCTGGCGGCAGGCCTGTCCCAAGGCCAGCGCTGCCTCCAGCGCGGCCGCATCCCCGGACGCCATGGCCGCGCTGATGGTGCTCACCCGTTGCTCCAGTTCACGCACGAGCGGCAGCAGATGCTCCCGATTCGCGAGGAGAATGTCGCGCCACACCTGGGGGCTGGACGCGGCGATGCGAATCGTGTCGCGCAAACTCGTGGTGGGCCTACCCGGCAGGGTATTCGACTCAATCAATGGGAGCGCATCGGTCAGGCTGGCTGCCAAGGCAAAGGCGGCCACATGGGGCAAGTGGCTGACCGCTGCCATCAGGCGGTCGTGCAGCGCCGGCTCGATGGACGCGACCTGGCATCCAAGGCCCTGCCAGAACAGGGTCGCCATCCTGGTTGCCTCAGGGCTGGTTCGCTCGCTCGGGCACAGAAAACACGCCCGGCCCGCGAAGATTTCGGGGTCGGCAGCTCCCACACCCACATGTTCAGCCCCTGCCAGAGGATGGCAGCCCACGAACCGTCCGCTCGACAAGGCCGCGTCGGCTTCCAGCACGACCGGATGCTTGACGCTGCCCACGTCGATCACCGTCGCCGTGGGCGCCAACCGCCCGGCGATGCGACGGACCAGCCCGGCCAGGCTCTGCACCGGCGCGGCCAGCAAGACCAACGACGCTCCCGCGGCCGCAGCCTCGGCACTGTCCGCCATCTCGTCGACCACAGCGCGCGCAAGAGCGAGCGGCCCCGCCTGGGGATCGACGTCGTAGCCCACCACGCGGCCGACCAGTCCAGCCCTTCGCGCGGCCAGGGCGGCGGAGCCGCCGATGTAGCCGACACCGATGAGCGCCAGTCGAGAAAATGCAGGGTTGGGATCCACGCAGCAGGAACACTACCAGGTTATGCGGCCGAAGTCGGCGCGGCCGACACCGGCCGCGGATCCTCGGGCTTCAAATCGCATCACCCAACAGCGCATCCAGTCGAGTCCGGTCGAATCCAACCAGCAGGCGACCGCGCACGTCGAGGATGGGCACCCGGTCCGCTGGGATTCCCAGCCGTGCAGCCTTGCCTTGCAGTTCACGCGCGGCGGATGAGTCGTTTTCGATGTCCTTGTAGGCAAAGGGGATGTGCTTGGAGCTCAGGTACTGGCGCGCGGCCTTGCAGGCCCCGCACCACGGCGTCCCGTACAGGATGACGACCGGCGCGCCGCCCGCGGGTGCAGGACCTGCGATCCCGGCATCAGGGCTCGCTGGCTCGGGCTCCTCAGGCAAGGCCGGGCCATGCGGGCCAGCCAGCGCGCTCGAAGCACCAGGCGGCAACTGCGCCAACGCGCCGGTCTCGAAGGCCTCGCGGGACATGGCCCGTGCCCGCGCCTTGCCGCTGGCCAGCAGCTCGCGCAGGTCGACGACGTAGACATTGGACGTGTCCCGGCGCTCGGCCACGCCCTTGGCCGGGTCGATGACCCGCACCAGACGCCGGGCAACCTCGGGTACCGAATCGGCCTTGTCGGTGGTGGCGAAGTTGCCGTTGGGCTCGACGTGGGTGAAGAGCAGCGCCGAATCCTTGCTCACCTCGATCGGCGGCAGCTCGGATTGGGCGGCCGGTGGTGAAGCCGGCGGTGCGCCTTTCTTGCAGGCGCCGGCCAGAACGAGAAGCGCGAAGATGGTGTGGGCTCGCGAGCCCCGGCGGTTGGGCCACATGGCTGAGATGAACCCGAACTACTTGGACTTGGGTTTCTTGCCCTTGCGGCGAGGTGAATCCGAAAGCTTGGCAGTGGTCATCTTGTCCACCGCCACGCTCACGGCCTGCTTGAGAGCAGTGGCGACCGCGGTTTTCGTCAAATCCTCAATGTCGCTTTCCATGCGTCGTTCCGCAAACTCGCCCACCAACGAAGCCTCACCGTCGCCGGTGAAGTTGAGCTTGCCGCCGGGGTAGGTCGTACCGTACACGCCCAGCTTGACCTGGATGGCCATCTGCCGGTCGCGTCGGCCAGGCGCCGGCAGCTTGATCTCCTTCTTCAGGCTCGTGATGCGCAGGTTCACCTGAAAGCCCTGTAACCCTCGCTTGTGCATCTCTGCGGCCGCGGCCGCCTCACCCTCGGCGCCACCCAGGTCCTGGGTGAATTCGGAGCGGCTCGAGATCTCCTTTTCGAGGAGTTCTCTCGCCAAAGGAATAGTCTTTTTGTCATCAGAAGTTATGTTACTTATGGTGAAGTAATACTTTGGCTTTGCGCCCTCCCCGCTGGCGCGCCCAGCGAGGCTGGTTACCACGATCAACATTCCGGCCAAGGCGGCGACTCTCGGGATCTGCATGGTCACGCTCTCCATCTAGGCAGTTGATGATTCCATCCGCTACGGGCGGCCTCCCATTCCACCACAGAGCGAGCCGACGCGATAGTCGCCAATGCCACCACGACCCAAGTGGACAAGGGACGCTTTTTTGCTTAGCGTGATGCCATGCTGATCCTGACGCTGGCCGAGAAAGGTGGAGACTCCAAGGATCTCAGCTTCGACAAGACTGAAATCCGCGTGGGACGGGTCCGAGACAACGACATCGTTCTTCCCAAGGGAAACGTGTCAAAGCACCACTGTCGCCTGCTGCTTCAGAGCGGCCAGCTCGTGGTCGAAGACATGGGCAGCACCAATGGGACCTATGTGAACGGCCGCAAGATCACCGAAGCCACCTCGCTCGGCACCACCGACAAGGTCTTCGTCGGCGATTTCGTCATTCGCGTCGCCAGCGGGGTGCACACAGCCGATTCACAAGCCGGCCTTCCGCCGCCCCCGTTCACTGCCTCGGTGCCTGAAGCGGGCTCTCTCGGTGCCGCCCTGCCGCGGCGGCCGCCGCCCCCCCCGCCGCCGCCGCGGCCCCCTGCCCTGCACGGAGCCGATGAGGGCTCGGGGCCCATGTCTGCACGCGGGTCCTCGCCCCATGTCCCACCGCCACCTCCCAGGCGAGAAAGCAGGCCCATGCCTGCGGTGACAGGGGAGGCCCATGCCGCGCCTCCGCTGCCCACGGAAATAAGCCTGGACGACGATGACAGCCTGGCCAGCCCCGCCCCGCGCCTGAACCTCCCGCCCCTCAGGCCGCCAGTTCCCGTGCTTTCGCCGTCGCCTTCTCCCGACGAGCCCCTGACTGCACCCCGGGTTACGCCTCCGCCCCAATCGGTCCCCGAGGCTCACGAGGCAGAGCGACCCACGGTGGCGGCGCCGCATTCTGCGCCCCTACCTGCGGCCGCGTATCCCCCCCCGCCCATGCCTCCGCCGGCACCTGCTCTGGTGAGCGGCGACTACCCGCCCTGGCTGTCTCGCTTGCTGGACAGCGAGGGCGCGACCGCTGCCTTCTTTACCGGAACGCAGTCGGTGGAGGTCGAGCGGAACGGTCATCGGGAGGGGGCTGTGGTGTCGTCCGCCGACCTGGCGTCGCTGCCGGACCATCTGCGTAGGCTGGCTGCCAAGGGAGTGCCGCGACCGGAGCCGGATGCGCCGGTCATCGACACGAGCCTGGCCGATGGCACACGTATCACGGCCTTGTTCCCCCCCCTGTGCGACCGCCTGCACGCCTCAATCCGACGGCCAAACGCGGGCCGCAAGACACTGGAAGAGCTGGTGTCCGACGGAGGCCTGTCGCCCGAAATGCAGCAAGTCCTCGAAGCATGCGTCAGCACGCGACAGAACCTGCTCATCGCGGGTGATCGTCCGGCTTGCGACCTGCTGCTGGGCACCTTGGCCTGGTCGCTCGAACGAGTGGCCCACGTCGTGATCTTGGCCGAGACCATCAGCCCACCGTCCAGTGCGACCGCCTGGTTGAAGCTGCCGGTGGCTTCCCGCACAGCAGATCTGGTCACCGCTGCGGTGGCGCTGCGACCTGACTACGTCGTCGCCGACACAGCGGCATCGCTGCTCTTGGCCGATCTGCTGCGAGAATGCGCCCGCGGGCAAAACGGCGCTCTGGTCGGATTGATCGCCCGCTCGGCAAACGACGCACTCTACCGCTTGCGGGTGCTGGGCTCGACCGCGGGGCCGTCCTCGACGCCGAGTGACCTGCTCGGATCGAGCCTCGACGTCCTGGTCCACGCTGTCACCCAAACTGACGGGAGTGTCCGGGTCATGGAGATCGCGGAACCCACCTTGGGATCGGCGGGTGAACTGCGCGCCGAAACCCTCCTGGCCTGGCAGAGCAAAGGCAAAGGCAAGGGGCGCTTCGTAGCCACCCGCACGCCGTCACGCCTGGCTGCCAAGCTGGAAGCCGGCGGCGTGAGCGTGTCAGACAACGTCTTGCAGCGCTAGCCTGTCGGGCGGAGCGTGAACGGCGCTGGCCGAGACGGTCCTGTTCGTGGTACAGGGACGCGACACCAGTACCCCGTGGTGTCCGTGAACCCATGAGCGCCTTGGACATCAACCACATCATCCTGATCGTCGGGGTGGTCGCGGCAGCTCTGCTGTTCGACTTCATCAACGGGTTTCACGACGCAGCCAACTCCATCGCAACCGTTGTCTCGACCCGCGTGCTGACGCCGTTCCGGGCGGTGCTGTGGGCTGCGTTCTTCAACTTCATCGCGTTCGCGCTCTTCAAGCACCAGGTGGCCAGCACGATCGGCAAAGGAATCATCGACCCGGGCGTGGTCGACGTCGCCGTAATCATCGGTGCCCTGGGCGGGGCCATCGTCTGGAACCTACTCACCTGGTTGTGGGGCCTGCCGTCCAGCTCATCCCACGCTCTGGTGGGCGGCCTGATCGGTGCGGGCGTATCCAAGGCGGGGTTCGGCATCCTGGGCTGGCAGAAGATCGGCAGCACGGCTGCCTTCATCTTTCTATCGCCCATCATTGGCTACGTTGCCTCGTATCTCCTGGCCATCACCACGTCTTGGCTGTTCCGCAAGGCAACACCCGGACGCGTGGANNAAGTGGTTCCGGCGCCTGCAACTCGTGTCCGCGGCCGCCTTCAGCCTCAATCATGGCGGCAACGACGCGCAGAAGACCATGGGGATCATTGCCGTGCTGCTCTACTCGCAGGGCCTGCTGGGCGAGGAGTTCCACACCGCCGGTCACATCCCAGTGTGGATCGTCGTTGCATGCTATTTGGCCATGGGGCTGGGCACCATGGCGGGCGGCTGGCGCATCGTGAAGACATTGGGAATGCGGCTGACAAAACTGCGTCCCTTTGGCGGGTTCTGCGCTGAAACCGGCGGCTCGCTGGCCATCTTCATCGCAACCTCCCTCGGGATTCCCGTGTCGACCACGCACACCATTACCGGTGCCATCCTGGGCGTGGGCTCTGTGTCCAACCCGGGCCGCGTTCGCTGGGGCGTGGCCAGTCGCATCCTGTGGGCCTGGATCTTCACCAT
>PMZX01000295.1:16342-16948 GCA_003170035.1 Myxococcales bacterium
AAAAACCGTGGAAAGCGAACACGACGAACCGAAGCAGACCGAGGAAGTACGCAAGGAAAACCCTGAAACCACGGCAGCGCCCCAAAAGGATCTGGCGTCTCCCCGGCGCGGCAAATTCTTTCTTGTCATGGTGGTCGCAGCGATCGTGGTCCTGGGCGCCTACCTGACTTGGCAGCGGAGTCGCGCCACTTCGGTGGCCGGGTCGCGTCCAACGCCGGCGGACATCACGCTGGTGACGGCGGATCGTACCGACCTGGACTGTGTGGCATCGAAGACCATCCAGGGCTTCCATTGTGGATTCTCCAACGAGACCAAGCCTTGGGAAACCGACGAACGGGCCAAGCTGAAGCCGTACTACACACTGGATCGCCACCTGTATCTCATTCCGGGTCTCTTCCTTGAGCCGGCTATCCTCAACCGCTACCAGGCAGAGCTTCCCAACAAGCTGCGCGAACAACTAAAGCGCTTCACCGCCCACTGCCAGATCAAGGTCGTCGGCAAGCTGACCGGGGTACGCACCCATTGGGCGGCCGGCAGTGCTTGGTCGAACCCCGAGGACATCGAGGTCGGAACCATATCGGACTGCAAAATCGAGGGCTGAGCGAG
>PMZX01000295.1:16958-25277 GCA_003170035.1 Myxococcales bacterium
GGTTCCGGTCGCTGCCCCAGGCGGACACGGCGAGGGCCCAGCCGTGGTATTCGACGGACAGACATAGACGCCGGCGACACAAGCACAGACGCCACCAAAACTCCGGAGAACACAACCCGGCACACCGCCGGAACAGGGCGCGCCCAGCCGAACCGCGGACCCACAGATGACCTGGTCGAGACCGCCATCTCCCAGCAAGGCCGCTAGCCCACCATCCGGGATCTGAATCCCGAGGCCCCCGCCCGGGCCGAGGCCAGGAACGCCGCCTGTCCCAGGGGAACCACCGGTGCCTCCCGTCCGACTGGTGCCTCCGTCCCTTCCGGACGACGGGACACCTCCGTCCATTCCTGACGACGCCAGCAAGCCGTCACGGCCGCAGGAAGCCGCGACCAGGACCGCCCCGAGCAGCACCTGTGCGCGGCGTGTATTGCGCATGCCGATCTTACCCCAGCTGCATGAACTCAAGCCAGCCATTGACCGGGATATTCTGGAGTTTGGCGCACACAAATGCAACCAGCGCGTAATCGTTGAAGGAACTCGTATTCCCCTGACAGTTGTAGCATTCACGTGGTAACGACCGAACCACAGCGACATCGCACATCCGATGCAGCTCTTCGAATGGGAACTTCCGGAACTGCGGCCTCGCTGGGAGCCCTGGATCCGCGCCGCCTACGCGGTGTTCGCCGTGAGTTTTGCGCTCACCGTGGTCGTCGACGCGTTCGTCCACGAAACTGTCACACTCGGTCCCGGGCTCATCGACGAGGCCGGCGGCGCCCTGACACGACTGATAGGCCAACTCGGCGGCGTGTCGCCGCGCTGGCTTGCTGTGATGTTTCCTCTTTCAGCCTTCGTGCTCGCATGGAACGGCATCATGCTCTATCGCGGTCTCTCGCGCGCTGAAGCGCTGCCGCGGCGACAGATCGTCTCCTTCTTCCTCCTGACTGTAGTCCTGATGCTGATGCTCTATGTGGGCCTCGCGCTCGCCGGTGGCGCGAGCGCTGCGATGGGGCATGGCTTTTTCTTCGGCTTCGCTCTGGTTCGCCACTACACAGAATGGTGCGGCGCCCTTCTGGCTCGCGTGCCAACCATCGGGTACCTGCCCTACCCGCTTCCGCTGGTGGCAAGCATCGCGCTCGTCGATCTCTTTCACTACTGGTTTCACCGCTTGGGCCACACCTGGCGCCCGTTCTGGCTTCTCTGGCATCGCCCGCACCACATGAACTCCTACCTGACCATCCCGACGACTCAGCCGGTGTTTGCAGCCTTTCCGCTGTTCTTCATCTTGAGCGTTCCTTTTCAGCTCGGGGTCGGCGTGTGCGCAAAGCTCTTCTACCCGAGCACGATGATCGCGGAAGCATTGTTCGTGCGCATGGTGGGTCAGATCGTGCTGATCGGGTCGCACAACACAGCCCTGTACGCGACGTTTTGGCAGAGCCGGCCACTGCGCGTGCTGAGTGCCTTCTTCGGCGAAGGTCCCTATCACTACATGCACCACTCGACGCTGCCGGGCCACTCGCTGATCAACTTGGGTGGCCCCTTTTTCATGCTGTGGGACCGCGTCTTCGGCACCTATGTCCCACCCAACGAGACGCGTCCCCCGATAGGGCTTGCCGGCGCGCCACGCCTGCACTTGAATCCGGTCCGGCTCGCACTCGCCGGCTTGTTGCAGCTTGGCTACGAACTGCGCCACAACCGCGGCATCGTCACCCGCTTACGCGTCCTCTTCGGTAGCTCGAACTTCGCCCCGGCACACACCAAGGACTACGCGGTTCCCTAGTCGCGTGGNNCGCGCCCTCGTCGCCGGCGGCGCACCATCGCGGGAGGGTCGCTATGAGCGACAGTAGCGGGCGAAGCCCTCGAGCGCGGGCATCTCCGTGTATCCCAAAGCACTGACCTCCGGCACGAAGGTCGCGAGGTACTGACTGAGCGGCCCCTCCTCGACGCGGTAGAGGTAGCATACCGGCCCGGTCCCGTGTTCGCGGATCACGCCCTGGACGTAGCCGGGATCGAGGTGGTTGTCGCCGCCAGAAGCCCAGCCGGTACCTTTCATCGTGGCGAAGACCAGATCGCGGTCCTTGCGCGCGTAGTACTCCAGGAACTGCCCGTTGTAGCCGGTGTCGAAGAAGATCACCTTCTGCCCCGGTATGGTAGCCAGCGCGGCGCGGACCCGGCGCCAGCCCTCGTCGGGCATTGGCGCTGCGACCGAGGCGCGGAACGAATCAAAATGGGCCAAGGCGAGCAGGAAGAGAACCACCCAGGCGACCTTGAAGGCGTGTCGGCTGGCGCCCTCGGTGAGATGGTGGAAGCCTAGCGCCGCCAGGTAGCAAAAGGCGGGATAGGCCGGGGTCATGTAGTGGTAGTAGACGCCGGTGCGGCCGAGCAGGAATCCATAGGCGAAACCAATGTGTCCGACCGCGACCATGAGCCAAACTAGGACAGTGGCTCGCCGGGCGGTTAGCTCAACCACAAGCGCCAGCAGGATGAGTCCCACGACAGCAAGGGAAAAGGGCGGGGCCAGCAACGCGAATCCCTCGAGGACGCCGACAAGATTCTGCTGGTTCAGCGCGGCTTGCAACGCCGGGACCAGGCCGGGGCCCGGCTTGAGTTGGTAGTGAATGGCCATCAGGAAGTAGGGAACGTACAGAAGGCCCGTGGCCACCATCGCCTTGGCCAGCAGGCGGTAGCGATCGAGCGTCGCGCGAAACCCGTGGCGTCGCATGCCCAAGCCGAACACCACCAAGGCAAAGAGGATCTGGGAGGCGAAAGTCCAGACCGCGAGCGGTGTCACCCAGAGCATGACCGTCGTCGCAACCACGTACGCGATTGCCCGTTTTCGCGAGGACTCCTCGAAAACACGGACGAAGAAGACCAACGAGAAAAAGCCGGCCAGCGCGGCCAGCGCGTAGGGGCGCACGTTGCGGGAAATCCAGTTCGTCAGCGGGTTGAGAACGAAGAACGCCGCCAGCACGACGCGGGAGAGTGGGTTGATCTCGCGCAGCCCCAAGATGGCATAGCCGGCCACCGCCAGGCAGAACAGCCAGGAGGTTGCGCGCATGTAGATCTCGGATTCACCGAACTTCACAAGCAAGTGCAGAAGGAAGTAGTACAGCGGTGGTTGTGAATGGAATTCCGTGGGCAAGGTGCAGTTCCGCCAGAAGGACTGCACCGCTATTCCCCAGGTGCCCGCCTCGTCGAGGCTCAGCTCCTTCATAGCCAGACCTTGGCCGTTCCTGAAGAGATGGACCAGTACCACGAGCACGAATGCGATGCCCAGACCCGTCGCCGGTTCGTCCAGCCTTCGCCAAAGATTCCGAAGCCAATTCATGGGGCGGAAACTTATCAGGTCTTGTTCAGAGTGGTCCACAGAACCGATGGCGACAGCTCCCGACCGAGATTGCGAGACGGCCGTTTCGATCGCCCTCACGGCAACGGCACTTCGCCTGCTGCCACGAACGGCCCCCTGGCATCACGGCCGCGCAGCACCGCGGCCACCCGCCTCGCCCCGGCCGGCAGGTCGATCGCGATCTCTTCGCCCGGTGCCAGGGTCGCAGCCGCTGCGGGCAACTCGCGCCGGCGGCCGCTTCCGTCCTCGACAAACACGCGCAGCGCCCCGCCCTGCTTGATCTCACCGGCCAGCCGCACGGTGATCTTGGCCGAGGCGTTGTTTCCCGCGGCCGTCATCTCCAGGCTTGCCCGCAACAGGTGATTGAGCAGGCCCGCGGCGTAGCCGGCGATCTCAGGTAGCAGAGCGCGCGCCATGTCCGCGTAGACGGCGTCATCGAGGAGGAAATGCACTTGCGTCCCGCTGTTCTCGTAGGCGAGCACACGATGGCCTTCGAAAACCAGGTAGTGCCGGTGTTGTGCCGGCCTCAGCACCAGTCTGGATAGTGTGGGCGAGGAAAACACTAGCGATTCGCGCGCCCGTCGAACCACGTCGGCCACCACGGTGTTCCGTTCGAGCGAGACATCAGAAGGGATGGTGCCCTCGGAGAAGAAACGACGCTGGGTACGATTGGCCAGTCCCTTGCCGTCGGTGGATGCGAAGAAGCTGTCAATGTCGGGCCGGGACACCAGCGCCTCCACGGGAGGAAGCCCTGTGCGTCCGTACTGCTCCGCCACGAACTGCTCGTACGCAGACCCCACGTTTCCCTGCAGAAACGCACCCCGGAAGTCGTTGCGCACGAAGGCCGGCTGCCCGGCATCCTCGAGCACCGCCATCACCCCACCCAACGCGAGAAGGGCCCGCACCAGGGCCGATTCACGCTCGCGCGGTTCGACCAGGCTCACAGCGCGTTCCCAGTTGTCGAAAAACACGGGAAGGCCCAGGTCGTTGCCCGGCGACGCGATCCAGTCCAGTGCGGATTTGCCGTCCAGGGTGAAGGCCGTGCCCGTGGCAAGCCCGCGCACGCTGGCGCCGCCGTCAAACAGCAGGCGCACGCCGTGGGCAAAACCTGACAGGCCGGGGTCGTCGTCGAGTCCCTTGCCGTTCGCGGGATTCAGGAAGTGATTCGCACCGCGCTCGGGCGGCGTCTTGGCCAACACCGCGCCCGCCACCACCCAGTTGCCGGCACCTGCCATGCCATCAGACCCCGGCCGGTAGCCGCCTGCCGGATCGAGCGCGTCGAGCCGGGCTTGCAAGGCCCGCCGCTGGTCCTGGTCGAACAGGTCGAGGCCTATTCGCAAAGGCTCGAGAAGCCCGAGCGGCCGTCCCAGGCGGGCGAGCACGTTGTGCAGCCGGGAGGCTTCCACTGCTCGCTCGGTCAGGCCGGCATGCGTGCGGCCCGGCTCATACGCGCGTGCGGTCGGAAGGATGAACAGCGCTGTCGCGCACGCCAGTGCGGTCAGACCGACGTGCGCGCTGGCAGAAGAACTGGGACGCCTCACGGCTTGCCTCCTGGCGCCAACGACGGCCCCGAGGGCGGCAGGAGCCCGGTGCTCTCGGGCGACGGCAGTTTGACCTCGGGCAAATGGCTCTCCGCCAGCTTGGCAAGGCGCAGGATCATCGAGGGTTCCGAGCATTGGGCAAGGCCGCAACTCAGTTGCATCACGACCCCTTTCTCACGCAGCAAGAAGGCGAACCCGGTCACGTCGCCGCCCCTGGCCCGCAGCGATGCTTCGCCCATCTCTTCGGTCGCAACCGCATTCGGCAGATCGCCGAGCAGTTTCCTGAACTGCGCCTCGGCGGCCTCCGTCCCGATGGCCCACACCCGCAGGCCGACGTCATGGGTCTCGGGCTTGTCGATGGCCTTGAAGTGGCGGCTATCATAGACATCGCTGGTGGATCGGTCGGGCAACTTGCCCACCTCGAACTTCCCCGCGTAGCCGGTCACACCTCGCACCTCGTCCTCGGATAGGAGCGGCGAGATGTCGAGCAGGACCGAGGAGCCGGCGCGCGCCCCTTCCGCCTGGTGCTGGGCAGCATCCGCGGGCGAGGCACCGTCAAGCTCCAGTCCGGCCGGCTGCACCTCCCAGGCCGCCGCCGTCCGGATGGCGGGACCGCCGCCCAGGAAGACCAGGTGCCGGTAGTGGGACATGGAGGACTGCCATTTTTCCAGACGCACGCGGTTTGCACGCTGGGCGAAGTCGTGGCGCACCTCCCCGGCCGGGAAGCTACTGTCGCTGCGCCAGGCCACGTACCCGCGCCGATATACGATGAGGGTGAATCGTCGCAGGCGGACCCCCTCGCCGCGCGGCAGATCCGCGGGGATACTGAGCCGATAGCGGCCGTCTGCACCTGTCTCGGTCGTGGCCTCGAGCGCGGCAGTCGGTCCCTGCAGGCCGATGCCACGCTCGAATGCCCATGCCCCCGCCACCACGGCGCCCGCCAACGGCCGGTCGGTTTCGCCATCGACGACCACCCCGTCGAAGGGACCAAGCAGGTCGCCTGGTCGCAGGGTGTCCGGCCGTGCCGAGAACGGCGCGTTCTCCACCATCGGGCCACACGACGATGCAAGGACGACGATCACGCCGGCCCTGATCAATTTCGCCAAATGCCCGCTTCGCGCGGATTTGACGCTCTCCGAAATCGTTGGTATTAGTTGCTTCACGGTGAATGGGTGGGTGTCATGCCCGTCTCGACATTGAACGTCCCGCTCGCCTTCTAGTAGAGGACGGGCTGCCTTGCAACGTTCGCCGGCCCTTTCTATCAACGACTAGGGAAGATGCTCATTAGTTGTCTCCAATGCGGCGGGGCGCTCGCGGACGGCGCTGCCTTTTGCCAGCGCTGCGGCGCCCCTGTGGGGCGACCGTCCGCGGACGACTCGTCCCTGGTCTGCTCGGGATGTGGAAACCAGAATCCGATGGGGACCAACTTCTGCCACGCCTGCGGGCGCCGCCTCGGCCTCACCACTCCGATGAGCGCGGACGCCTCGGCAGCCCTGGTCGCGGCAGTGGCAGCCCGGCCCTCGGTGGTGACTTCCAGCCGACCCGGCGGGCCACGGTTGGTGGCCGTGCGACGCGATGGCAGTGACGGCGAATCATACCCTCTGCCCGGCGAGCAAGTAGACATCGGACGCAGCGAAGGCGATCTGCACTTCGATGATCCGCACCTTGCCCCCCGCCACGCCCGCATCAGCGTGAGGGCGGGCCAACATGTGATCACGCCTCTGGAAACCCGCAACGGCGTCTACCGTCGCATCAGCCAGCCGGTGGAACTGGCGGACGGCAATCTGATCCTGGTCGGCAAACAGGTCCTGCGCTTCGAGTTCCTGTCCGACGTCGAGAAGACCTTGCATCCTGCCGTCGAGCTCGGCGTGGTCCTGTTCGGCACGCCGATCAAGGCGCCTTGGGGGCGACTGCGCCAACTCACCTCGGCGGGAACCAGCCGCGATGTGTTCCACCTGACTCGCAGTGATCTAGTGCTCGGCCGCGAACAGGGCGATATAGTCTTCTCCGACGATGAGTTTATGTCGCGCCGCCACGCCCTGCTTCAGTTTCGCGGTGGCGTTGCGCTCCTGTCTGACCTGGGCAGTTCCAACGGAACCTTTGTGCGCCTCACCGGGCAACACGCCCTGGCCCCCGGGGAAATGATTCGACTCGGCGATGAACTCTTGCGCTTCGAGATAGGTTGAGGCGAAGCTTGTAGCTAGAGACGAAACATCACGACGAGTCAAAGCCCCGCGGATGGCAAGCTCTTCTGAAATCAAGATCACGGTCCACGGCAAGACCGATGTCGGCCTGATGCGTGAGCACAACGAGGACAACTTCCTCGTGGTGGACTTTGCCAGCGCCCAAAGGCTCCCGCCGGAGGCTCCCCTCGACTTCTCGCTCGGGGAGAAGGGTGCCCTGTTCCTGGTGTGCGACGGCATGGGCGGGGCCGCGGCCGGTGAGGTCGCCTCAACCATGGCCGTCGAATCCATCTCGTCGGCCATCGGCGGCGCTGGGCCGCTGTCACGAGAACGTTTCGCGCGTCGCCTGCGCCGTTCCATCGAAGAGGCCAACGAGAGCATCTACGTCCAGTCGCGCGACAACCAGAGCGAGCGCGGGATGGGGACGACCTGTACGGCGGTCGGATTGGTCGACTCCACCATGCTGATAGGGCAGATCGGGGATTCGCGCTGCTATGTGCTGCGTAGCGGCCGTCTGAGCCAAACAACCAAGGACCAGTCCCTCGCCTGGCAACTCATCGAGGCCGGGGCCATGACGCTGGAAGAGGCCAAAGGCTTCGAACACGCCAACATCATCCTGCAGGCGCTGGGCGTCCAGGAGAGGGTCGAGGTCGTGCTCTCACAGGTCTCGCTCTGTCGGGGCGACGTGGTTCTGGTCTGCTCGGATGGGTTGCATGGCCCGGTCAGCGACGACGAAATCAAGAGAATCCTGCTCGAAGAACCCGACGTGAAGAAGGCTTGCGATCGGCTTGTCGCGTGCGCAAACGAGCACGATGGCCCCGACAACATCACGGTGGTTCTCGCCCGATTCGACGGGCCGGGCCTGCCCGAGCCAGGCGCCGATGAAGAAGTGAACTTCCTCGTCTACGACCCGGGGCAGGATCCGGAGGACCCTGAGCCTGAAAGACGGCGGCTCTCGACCGAGAAGGCGACCGAAGAAACAACCGCCTCCCAGGAACTACGGGCCACCGTCTCCGACTTGACCGCGACGGAGGCCCCAACCGCTAGCAGCATTCTTCTCCCGGCTCAAGCCGCCGGCTCGCCCGCCCCGGCCATCCCGGAGGCTCGCTCTCTTTTCGCCTTTGTTCTGATCACCCTGGTGGCGGCCCTGGCCGGGGGCCTGTTTCTGGTCTCGCAGCGCGGAAAGATACCGGACCGCAGCTTCGAGGGGGCCAGCCTCGCCTCGGCCAGCAGGGTGGCGCCCCCCCCGGCC
>PMZX01000295.1:25299-26391 GCA_003170035.1 Myxococcales bacterium
ACCGCCGAGCCAGGGGCTCGCTTCTGCGGCGTTTGCGGTGCGCCCATACCGGTTGTCTCTGGGAACCTCGAACGGCCCCTCGACCGAGTGGCCATCGATCCCACTTCAGCCCAGTCCCCCGGCGTGCGCGTGATGAGCCCCGCAGGCGGCGTGCCCCTAGCCAAGTCCAGCGCCGGCCGATCCGGACCGATTGGCGTGCGTCCGGTCACACCACCCCCGATTGCAGTCCGGCCAGTCACACCGTCCCCGATTACAACCACGCCTCGTCCGACCTCGCTGGACAGCCTGGTGGGCCGGGCATTGAACAACCGCTACCGGGTCGAGCGCAAGATTGGCGAAGGAGGCTTCGGCGCGGTCTTTGAGGGCAAGCAACTCGCCACCGGGCGACCGGTGGCGCTCAAGATCCTGCATCCCCATAGCGTGGCCGATTCCACCGTGGTGGCCCGTTTCCGGCGCGAAGCCGAGGCCTGCTCGCAACTCCGCAACCCGCACACCGTCACTATCTACGATTTCGACCAGACCGAGGACGGAGTCCTCTACTTGGCCATGGAACTGGTGCGGGGCGAGAGCCTACAAGAGATCCAGCACCGTGACGGCGTCATCGAACCGAGCCGCGCCCTGTGCATCCTGGACCAGGTCGCGGAGGCATTGGGTGAGGCGCACGACAAGGGCATCGTCCATCGTGACATGAAGCCCGAGAACATCATGGTCGAGCGTCGGGGCGAGGCGGATTTCGTCAAGGTGCTGGACTTCGGAATCGCCAAGATCCTGTCGGGTGACGGGAACAAGGCTATCCCGGCACTGACGGCCATCGGACAGACGGTGGGAACCCTGGAATTCATGTCGCCNNCTTCCTTTCAAGGGCGCGAAGAGCACAACCGAGGTCATCCAGTTCCACCTGCAGGACGCCGCCCCTGCCCCATCCAGCCTGCGACCTGACCTGGCCATCCCAGCCGCGGTCGATGAAGTGGTTCTGAAGATGGTCGCCAAGGGTCGCAACGACCGTCACGAAAGCGCCGCAACTTTGCGCCTGCACATCGCCGACGCCCTGGCAACCATGGATGCCGCGCCGGTGCGACGGGAAGCCAAACG
>PMZX01000295.1:26398-28035 GCA_003170035.1 Myxococcales bacterium
AACCACGCTGAAGAACCGGCCCAGGCGGATGGACTTGAACCATTCGGCCACGCCCGTTGGCGACCAGCCACCATAGGCCGGATCACGCGACCACCACACGATGAGCGCCCGCCCCTTCATGTTGTCGTAGGGCACGAAGCCCCAGACCCGTGAATCGCGCGAGTTGTCGCGGTTGTCGCCCATGACGAAGACGCTGCGCGGGGGGACCAGCCGGGGCCCCCAGTCCTGCGGTGGCTGGTTCGGGTCCTGGAAAACCTTGTGCGCCTTGCTGTCGAGGATCTCGATCCACAATTCGCAATCGCGCGCCTCCTCGGGGCTACGACCCTCGTTGTAGCGGCACGTGCCTGCGACACGCTCGCGCGGCATGGGCTTGCCGTTGATGAAGACTTGGTTGTGGCGAAGCTCGACCGAATCGCCGGGCAGACCCACCACCCGCTTGATGAAGTCCGTCGAAGGGTCAGGCGGATAGCGGAAGACGATGATGTCGCCGCGCTGGGGATCACTGAATTCCACGATCTTCTTGTTGGTAAATGGGATCCCGATGCCGTAGGCGAACTTCGACACGAAAATGTGATCCCCGATCTCCAGCGTCGGGATCATCGAACCCGAGGGGATCTGGAAGGCCTCGACCACAAAGGCTCGCAGGAGCAGGGCCACCGCCAGCGCCACTCCGATCGACTCGGCATACTCGCGCGCGGTCGACTTGCGGGCAAAGGCCAGGTGCTTGTCCATCCCCTCGTCAAGGGCCGCGATGGCCTCGCGCAGGCGCTCGAAGTCGCTGCCCCTGCCGGCTGACTCCACAGCGGCTACCGCCGACTCGATCTCGGCGGCCACGGTCTGTGGGATACGATAACTCCTCCGCTTCAAGATGCGCCGCGACTCCTTGACCAGGTGCTTGCCCTCGTCTTTGGCCCGGTTCCAGTACCGGCGCGTCCGCCACGCGGACCATATGTTGCTGAGCATGTTCATTCGACCTTGAGGATGGCCAAGAAGGCCTCTTGCGGGATTTCCACGTTTCCGACTTGCTTCATCCGCTTCTTACCTTCCTTCTGCTTCTCTAACAACTTGCGCTTGCGGGTGATGTCGCCGCCGTAGCACTTCGCGGTCACGTTCTTGCGCAGAGCCTTCACCACGGTCTTGGCAATCACGCGCGAGCCTAGGGCAGCCTGGATAGCCACTTCGAACTGCTGCATCGGGATCAGCTCTTTCATCTTGATGCACAGGTCGCGTCCCTTGATGTACGAGGTTTCGCGGTGGACCACCGCGGACAACGAATCCACCCGATCACCGTTGACCAGAAGGTCCAGGCGGACAAGGTCAGCCGGCTGGTAGCCCTTGGGCTCGTAGTCGAGCGAGGCGTAGCCACGCGATACCGACTTCATGCGATCATAGAAGCCAAACACCACCTCGGTGAGAGGCAGGTCGTAGCGAATGATCACGCGTTTCTCGCCGGCGTAGCTGAGGCCGGTCTGCGTGCCTCGCCGCTCCTGACACAGCTTGAGCAGCCCGCCCACGAATTCAGGGGGCGTGTGGATGACGGCCGCAATCATCGGCTCCTCGATGTGATCGATCTCGCCTTCCGCAGGAAACTTGGCCGGGTTGTCCAGGTCGACGACGTCCCCGTTGCGCAACACGAT
>PMZX01000295.1:28043-44528 GCA_003170035.1 Myxococcales bacterium
ACCATGGGCTTGGCGGGCTGGAAGCCCGGCAGCGGCGCTTCGCAGGGTTTGCTCGCTTCAGTGATGGTGTCACCCACACGCGCGTCGGCCACTTCCTTGATGGCGGCGGTGATGAAGCCCACCTCGCCGGGGCCCAGTTCCCCCACGTCGGTGGCAAAGGGTGCGAACACGCCCAGGGTGACGGTCTCGTAGTCGCGTCCCGCCGCCATGAGGCGAATCTTCTGCTTGGGGCGCAGTGTACCGTCCACCACGCGGACCAACAGGACCACGCCGCGGTAACTGTCGTACCAGCTATCGAGGAGCAACACCTTGAGCGGCCTGCTGAGCGCCCCTACGGGTGGCGGAATCCGCGCCACCACGGCCTCCAGGATTTCCGGGATACCACGCCCATCCTTGGCCGAAGCGAGGATCGCGCCCGACGCGTCGATGCCGATGACTTCTTCGATCTGGCGCTTGGTTCCTTCGGGGTCGGCCGAGGGCAGGTCAATCTTGTTGATCACCGGGACGATGGCCAGATTGTGCTCGGTCGCCAGGTATACGTTGGCCAGGGTCTGCGCCTCCACACCCTGCGAGGCATCCACCACCAGCAGCGCACCCTCGCACGCAGCCAGCGACCGCGACACCTCGTAGTGGAAGTCCACGTGGCCCGGGGTGTCGATCAGATTCATCTCGTAGGTCTGGCCGTCAGCCGCCTTGTAGCTGAGACGCACTGTGGCGGCCTTGATGGTGATGCCCCGCTCACGCTCCAGTTCCATGCTGTCGAGAAACTGCGCCTTCTGCTCGCGCGCGGTCAGGGCGCCGGTCGATTCCAGCAAGCGATCCGCCAGGGTCGACTTGCCGTGATCGATGTGCGCGATGATAGAGAAGTTCCGTATCTGTTGGATGGGAGTCGGCACTGACAGCTACCGGCGAACGACGTCGAGAGAAAGTTGCCCGGGAAGATGACCTTTTTCCCGGTCGAGCACCAGATCGATTCCCTGGCGGATGTACTCCGCGACCGGAACCTTGGTCTTTTGGTGGAGGAGCTTGAGAAGTTCGTCCTGCTCCGGCGTGATGTACACGGTTGTCGAAACCTTTTTCCGTGCCATGACGGGACCATGCATGACCATACGCCAGCAGTCAATCAAGATGGGAACCCTCAAAGGGTTCCCAAACCCTCCTGCGATGGTGCGCCGCCGGCGAAGCCGGCGGGCTCCCCACGCGACAATCGCCTATCGCGACACGGCACTGACAACCAATCGGACTTGCTGCCGCATTTTTTTGGGCCTAGCCTATGCGCCATGTTGGCTTTTCACGTGTCGTCACGCGGGCGTGGTGTGTCCCGCGAAGTTCTAACGCTTTCGCTGGCCACTTGCGTTGTCGCTTTCGGGCTCTCCGGGTGCGGCGGCAGCAAGGCTGCAGCCCCGCCTGGCACCGCCACCAGCGGGCTCAAGTTCAGTCAGACCGACTTCGGCGCCCAGTTCGACCGCTCACGCTGTGATGACAAGGGCAAGCAGGTCATCAGCGCGGATACCAACGGCGATGGCAAGCCTGATGTCGTCAAGCTCTTCACGGTGGTGCAACAGGGCGGGCAAAAAGTTCAGCAGTTGGCCTGCCGTCAAGTTGACCTGAACCACGACGGCAAGATGGACATCATCTACAGCTACGGTCCGGGCGGGATGCTGATGACCGAGGATTTTGACCTGGACTTCGACGGCAAGTTCGACGAACGGGTCTACTATCAGGAGGGCAAGAAGGTGCGGATGGAGCGCGACATGGACGGTGATGGGAAGCCGGACTACGTGGAATTCTACGAAGGCGGAAAACTGGTTCGCATCGAGCGCGACACCAACGGCGACGGCAAACCCGAGGAATGGCAGTACTACGAAAACGGCCGGCTGGACCGCATCGGGATGGACACGACCGGATCGGGCCGCGCCGACAAGTGGGAACGCAATCCTGAGGCGGCCGAGGCGGCCCCGGCGGCTGCTCCAACTCCCGCGGCGAAGAGCACTGCTCCCGCAAGCCCGGCGCCTGCTCCCGCGGCCAGCGGTGATTCGGCCGGAACCAAGGCGCAAAAGAAGTAGGCCTTCGGGCGACGGGAGACGCCTTCCTGGTGCTCATGGAAAGACGCACCGACGGACCCCGGTTGGCGCTTGAGGCGACCGCCCTCATCACGGTCGACGTGTTGAGCCCGGCCATCCACTCGCGCATCGTGAATGCGAGCCAGCGGGGCATGCAGCTGGTCATGCCCGATTCCCGACCGGTTGGCACGCGGATCCGGGTCACCGTGCGCATCGAGGAGCCACAGCGGGAGATCACGGTGTCGGGAATCATTGTGCACACCACCACGATGGAAAGCGTCGACCCAAGGCTCACGTCACGCATCGGAATCTTTCTCACTGAGACGGGCGACGACTGGCGCAGCTTGTGCGAATGCCTGGCGCAGTTGGCGCCGAAGAGTGCAAGGTAGCGAAGATCGGAGGTCTTGCCAGGCTTGCCGATGAGCAGACCGCGCGAGCCGGGGATCCGCGCGGCGCGATGGCTCGATCCGAAGCTGATGGGGTCTCGCTACCAAACCGAATGGGATATGCCGCTGATCTGTGCCTGTTGCCGGACGTTCGCGGACTTCCGTGGAATGCCTTTTTTGTGGCGGGTCTCGGACTCGAACCGAGGGCCCGGCGCGTATGAAACGCCTGCTCTAACCAGCTGAGCTAACCCGCCGTTTGTCTGATGCGTCGCTCTCTCGCCTGCCGAGAAGCAGTCAAGAAAAGACGCCGGGGGATCTTGCTTGCCTGGACTCGCCTGTCAAGCTCTCAGAGGGAACCCGCGGGATTCCTTGACGGAGCCCATGCCGCTCCTATAGAAGCCGCAAGAACCATGCGCCTCTACGCCGGAAAGATACCCGTCATCGGTGCCGAGATCATCAAGGCACTCATCGACGAGGACGAGATCTCGGTCACCGACCGTACCGAGGCCGAACTCGACGTGCAGGCAGTGCTGAAGGAGTACCTGCGTCTGGAGCGGGAGATCGTCGACAAGGCGAAGGACCTGCTGCAGAAGCGCAACCTGCCCTACGAGCAGTTCGGCAAGGTCAAGCGCTCCCTGGCCAACGAGAAAAACTTCGGTCTGGGAGACGAGGGTCTGGAGTGGATGACCACGCAGATCATCGAGTCGTTCATGCAGTCCATGCATGTGGAAGAGATCTTCGCCGACGACGCCACCCTGCGAAAGCGTATGGTCGACGTCTTGAAGAAGCACATGATGGTTGACGATGAGGTTGATGCCGAAGTGCGCCGCCGGATCAAGAACCTGGAAGAGGGAACCGCGACCTGGGAAGTCGAGTACCAGAAGGCGCTCGATCAGATCAAGAAGAACCGGCGCCTGGACGAGAAGTAGACTCCTGATACCGCCTTTCGGAAATCCGTAGGACTCACCCGACCAGCTTTCCCCGGATCCCGGCGGCGGAACGCTTGCCGGGGCGCACCTGGAAGTCACGTCCCATGGCCCTCTTCATTCGCTCCTGCTCGGCGGTCATCGAGGCCAGCAGCGTTTCTATGTCGGTGTCGGGCTCCGCTATCGCATAGGTGGTCATCTCTCCGGGACTCTGCGCGGCGACGGATGCTCTCGCCTGGAAAGCAGCCGGCGTCGCCACCGACGCGGGCGTTCGCAGGTTGGCGCCGGCCGCCTTTTTCATGACCGCGCGGCTCTGCGAGAATTGTTCCTGCAGCAAGGTCACGCGTCCGTCCAGCAGGCGGATGGCCTTGAGCATCCTGGCGATGATCGCGACGACCACCAGAAACGAAAGCATCACGCAAACGTCAGCGAATCTCATGGGGCAATCCTCGCACAGACCGTCACCGGCCGCGAGATCAGCCGCGAATTTCGAAGGATCGTGGCTAGCCCGGTCGCTTGCGCACGATGGGCTCGCCCGCGGGNNCCACGTCGGCCAGGCGTGCGTCGTCGTACATATAGGCTGGCGTACTGACGACGCTTGTCTTCTGGTCGACCACGATGTCGCGCAGCGGGCACGGCCGCACATCAGCGCCCATGACCGCGGCATGCTTGGCCGGCTCGCACGCACGCGAGCCCAGGGTGATGCGCACGCCCGCCACCGGCCCCAAGACCCGCGCGGCCAGGATGGGCGCCAAACAGATGAATCCCATGGGTCGGCGCCGTGCCAGCATGCCCTTGAGAAGGCGCTCCACGTCCGGATGCACGTTGCACACCACACCCTTGTCAGCGTAGTTCGACAACAGATGGGCGACGCCGTAGCCACCGGGGAAGATGAGCGCGTCGAGCTCGTTGTCTCGCACACTGGCAATGTCGCGCAAACGGCCACGCGCGATGCGAGCCGCTTCCGCCATCACCCGACGGGGGGCCGCACCAGGGTCGAGCTTACCCGTCAGATGGTCGACCACCCGTGACTGAACGAGGTCCGGGGCAAGGCACACAGGCTCAGCCCCGCCGCGTTCGAGCGACAGAAGAGTCAGCACTGCCTCGCAAACCTCGGAACCATCCTCGGAGCCGCAACCGGAGAGAACGACACCCACGCGTTTGGCCATGGTCACAGCGCTAGCAGATTTTTCGACGGGATCCAAGTCCGCGAGGCGTTCCGCGCCCTCGGAACTTTTTGCTTCGGACGTCCAGACGAACCCGCCGTCTAGGTTGCCGCCGCAATCTGGGCGGCGTACGCGGCCAGCCGTCCTTCCACGATCGCCTGGCGCGCGCCACGCACGAGCGAAAGGTAGTGCTGAAGGTTGTGCAAAGTCGCCAGCCGGTAATAGAGGATTTCCTTCACGCGATACAGGTGTGCCAGGTAGGCACGACTGTAGCGCCGGCAAGCCTCGCAGGGACAGCCCTCCTCGATGGGGAGCGCGTCCGTGCAATGGACTGCATTGGCGATGTTGATATGCCCCCCGTGCACGAACAAGCGCCCGTTGCGGGCTGCGCGCGTGGGCATCACACAGTCGAACATGTCGATGCCCGACGTGATGGCAACCAGAAGATCCCTCGGCGTTCCCACACCCATGAGATAGCGGGGGCGCGCTTCCGGCATGCGCGGACCTATCTCCCGTACCACCGCATGCATCGTCTCGGGCGGTTCCCCCACACTGAGCCCGCCCAGGGCCACGCCATCGAACGACATCTCGGCAATCTCGGCCATGTGACCCGTGCGCAGGCCGAGGTCCGCGCCCCCCTGCACGATGCCGAAGCGCAGTTGCCCGGGCGCAGGCGTGGTGGCCAGGCAACGCTGCGCCCAGCGAGTGGTGCGCTCCATCGCCTGGCGCAACACTTCGCCGGAGGCGTCTGAAGCTGGACACTCGTCGAACGCCATGGCGATGTCGCTGCCCAGGTCAGCCTGGATGGCCATGGCCGACTCAGGCGTGAGGCGCTGCAGGCTGCCGTCGACATGCGAATGGAAGGTCACGCCGTCGTCGTCGATTCTGCGGCGCCCCTCGTGGCTGAACACCTGATAGCCTCCCGAATCGGTGAGAATGGCGCGCGGCCAGGCCATGAAGGCGTGCAGCCCACCCATGTCTCGCACCAGCCCAGCCCCTGGACGCATGGCCAGATGATAGGTGTTGGCCAGGACAATCTGCGCGCCGAGCGCTTCCAGATCGCCGGAGGCCAGCGACTTCACCGTGGCCTGCGTGCCCACTGGCATGAACACGGGCGTCTCGACCGAGCCATGATTGGTTTGCAGCAGCCCAGCCCGCGCTTCACCACAGCGTGCCTGTACCACGAACGGGACACTCATTTGGGCAGACTCCCAGGGCGAATGAACATGGCGTCGCCGTAACTATAGAATCGGTACCCGCGCTCGATGGCCTCGCGGTAGGCATCCAGCGTGCGCTCGCGCCCCGCAAAGGCGGCCACCAGCATGAGCAGTGACGAGCGAGGCAGGTGAAAGTTGGTCAGAAGGTCGGTCACCACGCGAAACTCGCATCCCGGCAGCAAAAGCAGACTGGTCGAGCCGGAGCCAGCGGCCAGCGGGCCCAGTCGAACCAGTGTCTCCAGGGTCCGCACCACGGTCGTGCCCACGGCCACGATGGGCCGGCCCTCGCTCTGGGCCCGGCGCAGGCTCTCGGCGGCGGCCTCGGAGACTTGGTAACGTTCGGCATCCAGCCGATGCTGGGTGGGATCCGGTGTGGCGACCGGGCGAAAAGTGCCGGGGCCCACGTGCAGGGTGATGCGCGCGATCTCGTGATCCGCGGCCTGCAGCCCGGCCAGAAGCTCCTCGGTGAAATGCAGGCCCGCCGTGGGGGCGGCAACCGCGCCCGGCTGGCGCGCGTACACCGTCTGGTAGCGAGCCTTGTCGTCGGCCGACCGAACCGCGCTCCCCCGTTCTTTTCGCGCGGCCTCGATGTAGGGTGGCAGCGGAACCGCGCCAAACTCTTCGATGTGCGCCGGCAACCCCGACTGGCCCTGCCCGGAGAAGCGAAGCTCGACCTCTCCACGAGGCCCACGCCGGAGAATCTCGGCCTCCACGTCGCCCGCGAATCGCAGGCGCGCCCCTGCCGGCTGCCGGCCGAGCCCGCGCGCCAAGACGCGCCAGTCTTCATGCCAGCCCCGATCGCCGCGGCCTTCATGCGAAATCTCGGGTGACACCTTCTCGACCAAGAGAATCTCAACCTGGCCACCGGTGGACTTGGTCCCTACCAATCGCGCCGGAATGACGCGCGTGTCGTTCACCACAAGCAAGGAACGCGGGCGCAAGAAGCGAGCGATGTTTCCGAAAAGAGCATGATTGCGCTCACCCGTGTCTCGGCTAAGAATCAGCAATCGCGATTCGTCCCGCCGGGAGGCGGGTTGCGTGGCAACCAATGAAGATGGCAGCTGGTAGTTGAAATCTTCGGTTTGCAGGTAGTATCAACTCCTCAAAGGCGTAGCATGCCTGTCGGCAGAACAAAGACAATGTCCAGGGATCGCAGGGATGATACCGCGTCGGCACCCTCGGGCGCCGCCCATTTCCCGGAGCTCATCGTCAAGAACACGCGGGAGTTCCTCGCCGGCTTCCAGCCTTCGGGCGGAAATGGCGGTGTTTTCTGTCCCACCCGCCGCAACATTACCGTGGGCGAGATGGTGGCGGTAAAGGTTCGCCTCGGTCGCCGGCAGCCCCCCATGGTGGTGTACGGAAGGGTCGCCTGGCGGCGGCCCGGACGGCACATCCTCAAGATCCGCGCCGGCATCGGTGTCGAGTTTCTGGCCAGCGAACGTGCCAAGTGGGAGTACCTGCTCGATCTCGCCCGGGCCGGCGCAAGTGCGCACAGCCGGCGGCGCCACGAGCGCATCCCGGTAGACCTGCCCATCTCATGGCGCCCGGTCGGCAAGCTGGAGGGGTTCTCGGGCCACCTGCGCGACGTGGGGCGCGGCGGCGCCTTCGTGCTGTCGTCCGCCACCGTGGCCATCCAGGAGCGGGTGGTGCTGGAGATCGCACCCCCGGGCGCTGAAGTGCCCATGGCATTCATCGGTCGCGTCGCCTGGACCGGCCACTCCGGTAGCGAGAACGTCTTCGGCATCGAGTGGCGCGCGCGTGATGCCGGAGGCGGCCGCCGCATCAAGGAACTGGTGCGCAGGTTGGCTGATCTACAAACCCCGGTGCGAGAGTAACCCTCACCAAATCAGCGACAGGGCGTACAGCGTCCCGCTGTTGGCGAGGACGTACATCTCGCGTCGATCGGCATCGATGAGAGGGGCCGCGCACATTCCACGGCCCGGGTCGAACACCTGCAAGAGCTGACCATTCGATCGGTCCACCACGAACAAGCCGGCCCTGCTGCCGGTGAAAACCAGATACGGACCGACTTCCTGAGGCGGGGTCAGGTCGCCGGCCTGAGCCAGCCCTTGGCGCCATTCGAAGTTTCCCTTCAGTGTCACCGCAGCCAAGCCATCCCGCGGGGACGCCACGTACAAGCGGCTTGCCCCGGCCCGGATTGCAACCGCACCCTCCACCCCCACGCGCCAGACCACCTCGCCGTCTTTGGCCCGCAACGCATACAAGCCTCCCGAGTAGGAGGCCGCGATGACCAGATCATCGCGCAGAACAGGGGTTGAATCCACGTCCACGAATTGATCCGAGGCGGCGGCCAGAGAGCGAGCCCAACGCAGCTCACCGGTCTCGGCGCCCAGCGCCACCAGATACCCATCATCGAATCCTGCGTAGAGCACATCACCACCCAGGCTCGGCCCAGCGTGACCATGGATGCTAAATCCCTCGGGGGTCTCGCGATCGTACTGCCACCGGCGTGTTCCTGTCGCCGCATCCAGCGCGACCACGCGATTCGCTGCGCTGGCGAAGTAGACCAAGGCAGAACCCAGTTCGGGTCGGCGCTCGACCGAGCCCTTGCCCCTGTACGACCAGCGAGTCTTCCCGTCCTGCGGGTCGATGGCGTAGAGAATCCCGTCGTCGCTGCCCAGGTAGACCTGACCGCGCGCCTGATCAAAGCGCGCCTCACCATCAACGGCTCCCGCTATCGGCACGGACCAGATCAGGCGACCGGTCGCCGTGTCCACCGCCGCCACCTGGCCTGCGCGCGAGCCCAGCACGAGACGCGAACCGACCAGAGCACCAGTAGCACATTCCTCGGGTTGCGCTTCGCTCGCGGAATAGGGATGGATTACCACCCGCCAGCGCATCTGGGCGACGCCGGCGGGATACTCATGCCGCTCCTCGCCCGCGCGGTGAAGAGCACCGCTTCCACAGCCGCATAGCACCAGGAGCAGACCCAGCGTCCGGCCGGGTTGACGCGAAAACGACATCAACCGCTCGTTACTGATCGCCCAGCGCAGCCAAGCGGTCATCGATCTCCCTGCGCAGCGAGGTCTTGGGCATTTTGTCCAGGATCTCGCGCAGGATCTTCTCGGCGTCCTTGCCCTTGCCCTGTTTCTGGAGCAAGCGCGCCTTGGCGTACAGGGCCCGATCCGCGTAGAAGTTCCCCACCTGTTGCGCCTCGCTGGCCATGCTGTTGTAGACCTCGATGGCCTTGTCGATCTGGCCCTGAGCCTCGAGGGCCAACGCCAACCCGTCCTGTTCGACCAGACGCATGCCCTTGTCGAGTTCGCCCTGTGAGAGCTGCTGGAAGGCCCCGGCCGCGTCCGCACCCTTGCCCAGGCGGAGCAGAGCATTGGCCTTGATGAGCAGTGCCCGCCGGCCAAGGCCCGACGAGCCATGCGCGGCCACGAAGGCATCGGCCTGCGCGACGGTGGCCTGCAGGCGCTCCTGGTCAGTCTTGAAACGCGGCCCCTCGTCCTCGTCCGGCTTGGCCTCCTTGGCCTCCTCTCCCTTCTCGGGCAAGAGCGGCGCAAGCGCTGTCTTCTCGATGCGCGAAAAGGTCTCCGTTTCCTGGGTGGCCAGGTGCTGCTTCCAGGCCATGCTGCCCCACGTACCTCCTCCCACGACCACGACGAGCGCGCCGGTCGTGATGACCTTGCCACGGTGGGCAGAGATTTTGGAACCGAGTTGCGTCCAGAAGCTGACGAACTCGTCGGGTTTCTTCAACTCTTTGCGATTGAGGGAGCGTGCCACAGGGTGAGGAGATAACAGAGGGATAGGGTCGGGTCAACTGACCTTGTACACTGCGGGACGTGCCGGGCCACTTATTCCAAGGTCTGCTGATAGCAGGCATCGTCACCCTGTGTGCGGTGCCCTCCCCGGCGCGGGCGACGGGCGCGGGCGAGAAGCAGGTCTCTGCCTCGGCCGGCTTCGCCCTGGCCGGGAGCGGCGACCACGCAAGTCCGGGCGGGCAGGCCGGCGTCGAGACCGCGTTGGGATTCACCGACGTCTGGGCCGGCCACGCGGCGGTGACCAGTTCCTGGCAGCCCGCCCCAGCATCAGGCGGCGCTGGCCACGTGACGGCCGTGTCCCTGGGCACGACCTTCTCGCTCGATGTGGTTCGCTGGGTGCCCTTCTTCGACCTGGGTTTCAGCCTGGCCGACTTGCGCGGCAGCGGGACCAGTTCCCAGCGGCTTGGGCCACAGGTCGGGCTGGGCGTGGAGTATCTGATCTCGCGGCGCTGGACCCTGGCAGCGCTGGCCCGCTTTGACTACTTCGCCCTGCGCCTCAGGGGCTCCGGTGGCACGCACCCATGGTCGGCGTGCGCCAGTCTTCGCATCGGGCGGGTTTTCTAGTTGCAAGTTCCGGGGCCGGCTCCGGCCGCCGGCCCACCAACCGGCCACGAACCCACGATAGGCGGTACCGGGGAGCGTCCCTTTACTTTTCTCTTCGTACGGGTTTCTTGCCCTTGTGGGCGCGCAGGACCAGCCGCAAAGGCGATCCCTCAAACCCGTAGATAACCCTCAGTCGGTTCGCCAGGTATCGGCGATAGGGAAGCCCCACGGCCGCGGGGTAGTTGGCGCTGACAAAGAACGACGGCGGCCGGGTCTGCGCCTGGGTGATGTAGTAGAGCCGGACGTAGCGTCCACCGGGCCCCGCGGGTGGCGGGCGGCGGGCTACGATTTCTTCAAAGTGTTTGTTCAACTCTGATGTTGGAACCCTTCGACACCATTGTGCAAACACGTCAGAGGCGATCCGCGGGATCTCGCCCACTCCGCGCCCTGTGACGGCTGAAGTCCCGGCCACGGGCGCCCACGCCATGAAGCCCAGCACCTCGCGGACACCGGCAACCTTTCGGTCAATATCGGCCCGGCGGACAAGGTCGCTCTTGTTGACCACGATGAGCGCAGCCCGGCCCGATTCCTCGATGAAGCTGGCCAACTTCGCGTCCTCGGCCGTGGCCCCGTCCTGGGCATCGATGACCAGGGCCACGACATCTGCGCACGCCAACTGGTCGCGCGCCATCTTCGCGGAAACCGCCTCGGTCAGCGTGTCGATGGCGCGGCGGCGCCGCAGGCCTGCCGTGTCCACCAGTACGAACTCGCGCCCCTGCCACCGAAAGGGTGTGTCGATGGGGTCACGCGTCGTGCCTGGCTGGTCGTGGACCAGCACCCTCTCCTCCCCCAGCAGGCGATTGACTAGCGAGGACTTGCCCACGTTGGGCTTGCCGACAAAGGCCAGGCGGATGGGCGTGTTTCCGTTCTCTGCTTCCGGGGTGCTCTGCTCGACTGCTTCTACAGGCCGTGCCGGCGAGGACACGGCACCCAGAGCGGCAACCGTGGCATCCAGCAACTCGCCGACACCGCGTCCGTGCGTGGCCGATACCGGGAAGACCTGGTCGAACCCCAGGCGGAACACATCCGCCATGCTTGGCTCGCGCGTGGCCGAGTCCACCTTGTTGGCCGCGAGCAGGACGGGCTTGCCCGTGCGCCGCAACAACCGGGCCACGTCCTCGTCGACCGGCGTGAGGCCTTCCTTCACGTCCAGCACGAGGATCAAGACCGCCGCTTCTTCCACGGCACGCAGGGTCTGCGAACGCATGGCACCCAGGATCCCGCCGGCACCGGGATCAAGGCCGCCGGTGTCGGTAAGGCGAAACCGCGCGCCGTCCCAGTCACAGACGCCATAGCGCCGATCGCGCGTCACGCCTGGCATGTCCTCGACCANNGCGGGCTGGCCGCCCACCAGGCGGTTGAACAGAGACGACTTGCCCACGTTGGGCCGCCCCACCAGAGACACGACCGGCAGGGAGGGATCGGCTGGTGGCCGGCCGCGCCGGCTCACGGCTCCCCTTCCTTGTAGCCCAGGCGTGCGATCTCGCTGCGCGAGTTGGTCCAGTCCTCCTCGACGCGCACGTTCAGACGCAGATGGGCCGGCCGTCCGAGAAACTTCGAGATCTCCTGGCGCGCGGCCGTGCCCACCTCGCGAATCATGGAGCCATGTNNATGACCGTGTCGCCGTTCGGGCGGTCGTTCCAGGTCTCGACCAGGACTGCTGTGGCGTACGGCAGTTCCTGCCGCAGACGCAAGAAGAGCTGCTCCCGGACAAGTTCACCGGCCAGGAACCGTTCCGTCCGATCCGTGAGTACATCCGGGCCATAGAGCGGAGGCCCCTCGGGCAGCAGGCCCAGCAATTCGCGCACTAGGCCCTCGACACCTTTGCCTCGGGTCGCACAGGTGGGCACCACGGCTGGGAAGGCGTAGGCCTTGGTCCACCACTCGAGCACGGGAAGCAACTGCGCCTTGTCCTTGACCTTGTCGACCTTGTTGAGCGCCAGCACCGTGGGCCGCCTGGTTTCGGCCAGCCGATCGAGGATGCGCCGTTCGCCCTCGGGCAGAGCCGCGGCGGCCGGGGACATGGCACCGACAAACGAATGTGCCTCCACCACCAGCAAGGCCGCATTCACCTGCTCGATGGTCGCCATGGCCTCGCGGACCATGAAACGGTTCAACTCCGAGCGCGCCTCATGCACGCCGGGCGTATCCACGAACACGATCTGCCCATTGACCGGCCCCTGCCCTGCGCGCGGATCTGTGGCGGGCAGTTCGGCCTGGCCGTTCCACACACCCACGATGCGCGTGCGCGTGGTCTGCGGCTTGGGCGTGACGATGGCCAGCTTCTCGCCGACGATTCGGTTGAGCAGGGTGGACTTGCCCACGTTGGGCCTGCCCAGAATGGCCACGGTCCCAGCCACGCTGAGCGGGGCTCTGCCCGTCAAGGGCTGCGCGTTGGGGTCAGGGGTGTCGGACACAGGGGCCGTTGTATAGCACTGGCTCAGGGCATCTGTAGCCAGCACCTTGGCCGAGACGACCCACGCATCTTCGACGCACTATCACCTTGACACCCCCCTCTCCTAGCACTATCACCCCGGTAGGATTTGCGTCCTTGGGGCTTCCAAGAGGGTCTTGACCGTGAACGTAAGCCAAAAGAGTCGATATGCGCTAAAGGCCGTGCTCGAACTTTCGTTTCGCTATGGACAAGGCCCCATCTCGATCTCTCAGATCGCCAGGGCGCAGGCGATCCCGGCGCGCTTTCTCGAGGCCATCCTGGCCCAGCTCAAGCGCGGCGGCTTCGTGGCTTCACGCCGCGGGAACGAGGGCGGGTATATTCTTGCCCGGCCCCCGGCCGAGGTCTCGGTTGGCGACGTTCTGCGAGTCCTGCAAGGCCCGCCGCTCTCCACTCTGTGCGCGAACCATCCGCAGACCGAGTGCCCGCATGGCGCGGACTGCATCTTCGTCAAGTTGTGGGAACGCGCCTGTGCGGCAGTGGATGGCGTATACGACTCGACCAATTTCCAGGACATGACAGACCGCTACCGAGCCACCATGCGCGCCAAGGCCCCCACATATTCCATCTAGACGTGAAGGCTTGACCGCAAGCCAGCGCTCCCCGATACCGACTCTCATGGCTCCTGAAAAGAAGGAAGAACCGCGCGCCAGCCCGCCCGATACTCCGAACTCAGTCGGATGGACGGAGGGGCAGACGATCTGCCTGGTGCCTGCGGACTCGACGCTGGTGCTCGAACTGGGCGGTAGCATCAGCCCGGTCACGGTCGAGTACGAGACCTACGGTTCGCTCTCGCCCCGTAAGGACAACGTCGTGTTCATCGCGCATGCCCTGTCAGGGGACGCCCATGTCGCGGGCTGGGACCGCCGGGCCACCGAGACCGGCCGCACCTGGCGACAGAAGAAGCCTGGCTGGTGGGACGCCATCGTGGGTCCGGGCAAGGCCATCGACACCAACCAACTGTTCGTCATCTGCCCCAATGTGCTGGGCGGATGCTATGGCACCACTGGGCCGTCATCAGTAGATCCCGCGACGGACAAGCCCTACGGTTTGCGCTTTCCCATGGTCACGGTGGGCGACTGGGTCAACCTGCACATGCGTCTTCTGGATGCGCTCGGCATCGAGCGCCTGCAAGCGGTAGTGGGCGGCTCGCTCGGCGGTCAGCAGGCGCTGGAGATGGCGCTCGCGCACCCTGACCGGGTCGAACGCGCGGTGGTCCTAGCGGCCAGCGCNNTCGGTGCAAGGTCTGGCCTTCAACGCCGTGGGCCGCTACTGCATTCTCCACGATCCCAATTTTGCAGGCGGCGACTACTACGACGGCGAAGGTCCCGGGGCCGGTCTGGCAGGGGCGCGCATGCTGGCCCACATCACCTATCTTTCCGACGAGGGCATGCACGAAAAGTTCGGTCGGCGCTTGCAGGACGACGCCAATGGCCGACAGGGTGGTTTCGGTATCGAGTTCGCGGTGGAGAGCTACCTCGACTACCAAGGTCGCGCCTTTGTCGAACGATTCGACGCCAACAGCTACCTCTACATCACGCGTGCCATGGACTACTACGACGCCGCGGCAGCATGGGGCGGGGGCAGCCTGACCGAGGCCTGCCGGCGCATCCGCGCCAAGATGCTTATCGTCTCGTTCGATTCGGACTGGCTCTATCCCCCCGAGGTTTGCAAGGAACTGGCCCTGGCGCTCACCCAGGCCAACCGTCCCGTCACCTACGCCAACGTCCCATCACACTATGGCCACGATTCGTTCTTGGTCGAGACCGAGAAGGTCGGGCGTCTGCTGCGCGGCTTTCTGGCTCGCTGATTCGAGGTCACATGACGCAAAGGCCGCCGCCTCCCATCGACCCCCACTTGGTCACTGACCGCAGCGTCGATCGTCTGCCGCGGGGTCTTTTCGACCAACGGGCAGCCGAGCTGTCCAATCTGCTCGCCACCCGTCCGGCAGCAACCGATCGGCCGCCAGATTCGACCCGCTGGCAGGACGAGATCATCGCGCGCGAGATCCCGAAGGGCGCGCGGGTTCTGGACCTGGGCTGCGGCGACGGGGCGCTGCTTGAACGGCTGATGCGCGAACTCGGCGTTCGCGCGCAAGGCGTGGAGATCGATCCCGAGGCCGTNNCCAGGCCTTCGATGTGGTGGTGCTGGAAGAGACCCTGCAGACCCTGGCCAACCCGCGCGAGATGCTGGCCGAAATGTTGCGCGTGGGCCGGCGGGGCATAGTTTCGTTTCCCAATTTCGCCCACTGGCGAGTGCTGGTCGATCTGGTGGCGAGCGGACGCATGCCGGTCACCGAGTGGTTGCCGTACCAGTGGTACGAGACCGCCAACATCCACCCCTTCACTTTGCGGGACTTGCTCGACTGGTCCCACGGCGCCGGCGTGCGCCTGGTCTCGGGATACGCCTACGAGAATGGGGCGGTCCGCACTCTCGACGCGGACGACAATCTGCACGCAGAAGAAGTCCTGATCGTCGTCGAGAGGTAGTTCTCTGCTACAGGTGGCAGTACCTACACATCGCCGTGCCGTAGGCCTCGGGCAGGCTGTGCTTCTGCTGCCACTTGACCGGGTGGGGATTGCCGCCGATGCCACCCACGCGGTGACACCCGACGCAGTTTGAATTCGGCCCCTGGTCGTGGCACGAGGCACAGTTCACGATGTCGCGCCGGGCGGAGACGGCGTGTGACGTAGGGCCGGGGAAGGCCCAGCCAACCGGGTGCGGGCTGCGCGGGTTGCTACCTCCGGGGCCGACGTTCTCCTGGCTGTGGCAAGCCGTGCAGAAGCTGGTGCCGTGGCAGCGCTGGCACAGAACCGGATCAGACCGCGCCTCGAGGCCATGGCGGGTCAGGTAGTCGCCACGATGGATGAAGTTGCTGGTCACGTTCTCGCTGAACTTGAGCTCTATGCGTGTGGGCACGGTCCCGGCATGGCAGTCGGCACAGTAGGTCTGGTCGTGGCACTGCAAGCACGCTTCGGCACTCGAGTGCGCGACGCTGCCATGCTGCCGGACGAAGTCACCAGCGTGTGAGAACTCAGCCACTGGCTTGAGCGGGAAGCGTTTGAGATCGGTGTGACACCTGCCGCAGCGACCCTCGTCGAAGTCGACCCGGTGCTCGTGGCACTTGGTGCACGACTTCATGGTCGGCGGCGTCGGCCCGGGCCGCGTGTACTCCGACAGCTTCACGTGGCAAGCAGCGCAGTCGTCGTTGACCAGCTTGAGGTGAACCCTGTGCGAGATGAGGATGGTGTGGGACTCCGGCGGGTAGGTTCCGGGGTGGGCCGGGTCGGTGTGGCAGTAGCCACATTCCTTCTGCTCTTTCTTCTCGGCGTGACACTCCAGGCACTTGGCCTCCGGCGGACGCAAGCGGTCCGTGACGGTCATGGCCTCGGGCACTTCCTCGTGGCACATCAGACACGGCAGATCCTTTGTGTGCGCCGCGTGCGACTGCCGGATCTCCTCGCCGGGCTGCTTGGCCCGCCTGGTTCCCAGCATGGTCGCGCAGGCGGCAATTCCCAGCGCCGCGACCGCGACCCATGCCCCGCGATGGCTTCTTCCTCTCACGGCGTGACCTCCTTCACCACGCGGCCTCCCTCATAGACGACCTTGAGCAGGCCTTCGATCTGGTGTGTGGCATAGGGGGTCATGTTGGCCATTCCAGTGAGCACCGCGCGCCAGGCTGGCGCCACGTCATACACCAGACTGCCCGATCCGAAGAAAGAACGCTTCTGGGCGTTGAGCGGCTGGTCCAGGTCATAGGCGTCGAAATCGGCAACCACGCGAATCTTGGTGGTGATGGTTTGCCAGCCAAAAGCGCGGCCCATGAGATAGCCATCGCCCGGGATCTTCAGGCGCCGGCTCTCGACGCCGACGCGCGTTCCCCC
>PMZX01000295.1:44606-44839 GCA_003170035.1 Myxococcales bacterium
CCGGTCACGTCGACGTAGCGACAGGGTCGCCAGTTGATTGCCCCGTCGGCCTCGGCCAGCCGCGCCTCGGGAATGCTCCACCGAACCAGCCCACTGAGCGCGAGCGACTCCAGCAACCGATAGCGGGCGTCGACCCCGGCATCTCGGCGGAACACATGCTGGCCGGTCCCCAGAATCTCCAAGATCGAGACGCCCACTTCTGATTCGTACGAATGGCTCCAGAAGGCTCGTCC
>PMZX01000295.1:44907-57062 GCA_003170035.1 Myxococcales bacterium
TCGCCCAGCGTGCTCTTTCCGTCACGCGGACTGCCCGCCACGACCTCACCCCAGCCCGAGACCACGATCTGCGTGTCGTCAAAGAGCGAGCTCTTGATGTCCGAGGCGCGCAGGGAGACGAGTTCGAGGAAAGGCACCACGGTGCGGACCGTTCCGTCGCGCGGATCGCGCTGACCCGAAACGATCGTCGTCGCACTGGCGGTGACGGTTTCGGCCCGGGCCAGGCCGGTTCCCCCTGCCAGCGCGGTCAAGCAGAGGACAACCGCCCGTGACGTCACATGGCTAGTTGCCATCGAAGACTCCGTTCATGTGGGTCGTGGTCGGAACTCCGGACACGCTGGAGAAGATGATGTTTCCCGCGGAATCGATCGTCTTGCCGTGGCAGGCGACGCACCCAGTTCGCGTGACCCCGGTTGGATGTCCCGAGAACTGCGGTGGGATGCCGTGACAGGTGGTGCCGCACGCGCCACTGTCGGGTGAGATCCAGTTGGGCGTTTGCAGGACGCCTGGAGTCTTGTCTGTGTTCAGAGGCTCGCCTCCACCATGACAATGCACGCCCGAACAAGTCATCAAGTTGGGATCCCACGCCGGCAAGGCGCTCTGAGCGCGCGCTAGCGTCCCCGAGCCGGCCACATTGGGGAAGACCGCAGCACGGACCGCCACGCCCGGCACGTGACCCGGGCCAAGGTGGCCGGGGCTGAGCACGGTGGTCGGAACCTGATGGCACTCCGAGCATTGGATGGGGCCACGAATGTCGAGCAGGGGCGTGGTCAGGTGCCGCTGGTGCTGGCCTACCCCAACGGCCGAGGGATCGGAGCTTCCCCCCAGGTCAGGTGGTGGCGCCGGCGAGTTGGCCGAACCGTGGCAGGTATTGCAGGGTGTGTTCGCGTCGGCAAACTCGACTGTGCCGTTGAGGTGCAAGGCCGTGCTGACGAGGTTGCCCTGCGCATCCACAACGCTACGATGGCAGGTCGAGCATTGGGTCCTGCCTGCGCCGTTGGGCGGAAGGCCGTGACAGAAGCTGGTGCAGGTTGGGGCCGCCGCGGGTTTAGGCGCGGTATTCCAGATTGGACGGTTGGTCACCGCCGCCGAGTCGGCGTAGGTGGCACCATGGCAGTAGACGTTGCTGCACGTTTGCAGGTTGGCATCCCAGGCCGGAGGTCCTGCGCGCGTACCATCCGCAGGCGTGAGCGCGGCTAGGCCGGTCAGCGAAACCTGCGCAGGGTCGGACCGCAACGACCCGTCGGGCGCAAAGGCGTGATCCTGGGCGCTCCCGTGGTCGGGATGGCAGGTCGAACAAGCGAACTGTTTGGCCAGCAAGCCCCCTGCAACGTGAACCTCATGCCTGCCCGTGGCCGGCGGATAGGCGTGGCAAAGTCCACAGGCCCCGGCGGGATTCATCACCCCGAGCTGATGGCAAGACAAGCAGGATACCCCTGTCGCCCCACCCGCGAGGTTCTCGCCGTGGCATTTCTGGCAGACACCGAGATTGGAATTCCGCACAGCCGTGCCATGAAAGTCAGGTTGCGCCGGATTCAGAACTCCAGCTGTGTGCACCGAGATTCCCTCATTCAGATAGCTCGCCCGGCAGTCGACCACCCACGTCGTCGCCTGGGCGTAGACATCGGACATGCCCACATGCGGGCCTGTCGCCGTTGCCGGATTCAGTTCGGACAGGAGCTTGGAGTCAGCACTGCCTGCGATCACGTCCGACGTCGGGCCCGTCCCCAGCGCAAGGTTGTACGTCGTCGTGTCGTAGCCACCTTGGGCCCGGCCCGCGTCGCCATTTGAGTGACACTGGCTGCATCTTGTCTGGAAGAGCGGCCCGATGTCGCTCTGCCAATCGGGGCAAGCGCGAGGGTCGTTGACCAGTGGCCGCGCCTTCGCACATCCAAGAATCGAAAACGCCAGAACGACTGCCGCGGCAAGACTGTGTTTCATTCCATGGCCCCACGAGAAAGACTGTTGCATCCGCGATGGTGGAGGTATCGCCATCCTGAGTTTCTGGCGCATCTGGCTGGGTAGTATATCCAAGTTATCCGATAGGCAAACTCACTAAACGAACTTCGGCTTGTTCACTCCTGTCCCGCATTGCGCCAGAGGGGTACCTGGGCGGTCTGTGTGCCTGAACATAGTAGTTTTGATTCACATGGGCGGTCGCCTGCGCCACCTGCTGTGTCTGCATTGTACTTCTGAAGCCGGTCATCTAGCCTAGCCAGTCCCACGAGCAAGCGGAGAGCATCCCCTGAGGTTCAAGCTGGTCATCTTCGATTTCGACGGCACGCTGGCCGACAGTCTCGGCTGGTTCATCGGCATTTCCGACCGACTGGCCGACGAGTTCGGCTTCGACCGAGTCGACAAGGCCCAGGTCGCTACCCTCAGACGGCTCGATGCTGCCACGCTGTTGAGACTACACCACGTGCCCCTGTGGAAGGTGCCTTTCGTCGCCGCCCGCTTCCGCAGCTTGATGACCAGACAGATCGAACAGATCGTTCCGTTTCCCGGGGTGGTCGACCTGCTTGCCCGGCTAGCCCAGACGGGTTCGACCCTGGCCGTTGTCACGTCCAACTCCTGCACCAATGTTCGCCGCGTGTTGGGCAAGAAAAGCATGGGGCTTCTGGCGGCCTGCGAGGGGGGCGTGTCCCTTTGGGGCAAACGCGCGAAGCTGCGCAAGCTCTTGCGTCGCACTGGCATCCACCCCGCCCAGGCCATCTTCATCGGCGACGAGATTCGCGACATCGAGGCAGCCCGCCACGCGGGCATCGCGAGCGGCGCGGTCGGCTGGGGCTTCACGGAAATGGACGCGCTCAAGGCCCATTCACCGGACATGCTGTTCGGCAGCGTAGGCGAGATGCGTTCGGCGCTGGTGGGCTAGAGGCCGTGCCCTACCCTGCTTTCTTGAAGTCCTCCGATCGAACACCGTAGCGCTTGAGCAGACGATGCAGGCTTTCGCGCTCGATGCCGGCCCGTTCAGCGGCACGGGTCACGTTGCCGTCGAACTCGCGCAGAAGAACCGCCAGATACTCGCGTGAGATGCGGTCGCGGGCGGTCTCCATCGCCTCGCGGTAGGGCATCTTGATCAGCACCTCGGCGGGTAGCGCGCCCACCTGCGCGCCCCGCAACTCCACCGGCAGGTCGCGGATATCAATCTCCTTGCCAGCCGCGATGGCCACCGCGCGCTCGATGGCGTTCTCCAACTCGCGCACGTTGCCCGGCCAGTTGTAGGCCGTCAGCGCCCGCATGGCCGCGTTCGCGATCCCGGTGATGTCGCGCTTCGAGTTGCGCGCATGCTTGCCGAGGAAGTGCGCCGCCAGCGCCGGGATGTCCTCGCGACGTTCGCGCAAGGCGGGCATGCGGATGGGAAACACGTGCAAGCGGTAGTAGAGATCCTCGCGGAACCGCCCGGCCTGCACCTCGGCCTTCAGGTCGCGGTGGGTGGCGGCGATGATTCGCACGTCGACCGAGAATGGTGTGTTCTCGCCCACCCGGCGGATCTCCTTGTCCTGCAGAGCCCGATTCAGCTTCACCTGCACGGGCAAGGGCAGCTCCCCCACCTCGTCGAGAAACAGGGTTCCGCGAGTGGCTTCTTCGAACAGACCCGGCTTGCTGGCCGTCGCACCGGTGAAGGCGCCCTTGGCATGACCGAAGAGTTCGCTTTCCACCAGCTCGGCGGGCAGCGCGCCGCAGTTGACGGGGACGAAGCGATTGTGTTTGCGCTCGCTGTGGTAGTGCACGGCACGCGCCGCCAGCTCCTTGCCGGTGCCGGTCTCCCCAGTGAGCAGCACGGTCACGTCGAGACCGGCGGCCCGCTCCAGCAGGCCGTACACCTCGTGCATGGGCGGGCTCTTGCCGATCATGTTGTGGAACGAGTTCACCCCCTCCAGCTCCTTGCGCAGGCTGGCCGTCTGGGCGCGCAGCCGCCGGCGCTCCAGGGCGCGCGCTACCACCAGCGCGGCAGCGTCGGGATCGAACGGTTTCTGGATGTAGTCGTACGCGCCCTGCTTGATGGCCTCGACCGCATCGGGGACCGAGCCATAGGCGGTCATCAACACCACCTCGGTCTCGGGCCAGCGTGCTTTGACGGATTCCAGCACCGTGAAGCCACTGGCCCCCGGCATCTTGAGGTCGGTCACCACCACGTCGTACTCGTGTTCCGCGATCAGCGCCAAAGCCTTGCTGCCGTCGCTGGCCGTGGTGAGGTTGTGCTCATCGCCCAGGATCTTGGTGAACAGCTTGAGCATGTTCTCCTTGTCGTCCACCACCAGCACGGAAGCCCGGTTCATGTCGTTTCTCCTTTGGGGCGCGGCAGGCGCAAAGTGAAGCAGGCGCCGCGCGGTCCGGGCGGCTCGGCCACGATCTCGCCGCTGTGGGCACGCGCGATGGCTTGCGAGACCGCCAGTCCCAGACCGGTCCCGCGCGGCTTGTTTGTGAAGAAGGGCTCGAACAGGCGCTCGCGCGCCTCGGTGTCCAGGCCGGGGCCTGAATCGCGAACCGTCACTTGCGAGCGCTCGGCATCGTCGCCGACGAGGATGTCGACGCATCCAGAAGGCGCCGCCGCCTCGATCGCGTTCTTGATGAGGTTGAGCAACACCTGGCGCAGCTTGGACGCCGTACCCGTCGTCGCCCCGTGCCCTGCGACCGTCACCGTCACGCCCGGTGTCGGCGACGCGTCCGCAAGCCGCGCCACCACGTCGTCGCAGAGGCCGCGCAGATCCACCGGCTGCGATCCGACCTCGACCGGCCGCGAGAAATCGAGAAGTCCCTCCACGATCTCCTGACAGCGCAGGACTTCTTCCTCGATGACTGCCAGATCGTCGGCCAGCGGCCCGGCCGCCTTCTTGCGCAACAGGCGCGAGTACCCCAGGATCACGCCCAGTGGGTTGTTGATCTCGTGCGCCACGCCGGCGGCCAGTCGACCCACGCCCGCCAGGCGTTCGGCCTGCAAGAGACGGCGCTGCTGTTCCTTGAGCGACGCGACCATGGTATTGAACTGACGGGCCAGATCGCCGAACTCGTCATCGCCGCCGACCGCGATGCGCGTGTCGAGGTCTCCGGCTGCCAGCCGCTCTGCCCCTGCATGCAGAAGCGCCACCGGCCGCGCCACCTTGCGGCCGAGATACACAGCCACACCGGCCGCCAGAAGCGGCGCCAGGACCAGGAAGAACACGCTCCAGGCCACGGTCCGATCGCGCGTCGCCTGCGCAAATGACTGCAGCTCGCCGATGGCGTCCTCGAAGCGCTTGGCCAGAAGATCGGTTCGCTGCTGAATGCGGCTGACCACGGCCAAGGCGCGCGCATGCTCGACATGGGCATCCGCGCTCCGGCCGGACAGGACCGCCGGCACGATCTGCCGGGTGAAGATGCCGTCCAGCTCAGCCGCGCCAGCCTCGATGTCGTCGACCCAGGCGTGCTCGTCGGGCCGCTCCGCGCGCTGGCGCAAGTCCTTGATCAAGGTGAGAACGCGCGTCTTGGCCTCGGCGTAGAAGCCGAGGTGGCTGTCGTTGCCGATGATGATGGTGTGGGCCTGATGGGCGTACTGGTCGCGCACGGCGCTGGCCAGATCGAGAGCCAAACGCATGCTGTCCACCCGCGCGCGTGTCTGGGCCAGGCCCTGGTTGACCTGGGCGAATCCGAGCAGGGCGATCGACGTTGCCACGGCATACAAGGCAATCAGGGCAACGAACGCCAGCGCCAACCGGCGCGCAGTTCCGGAGCGCAGAATCCCAAAAGCTGAGGGTGACATCCGCGGTTACAGTGTAGCCGAAGCGGTCATCCCCCGCCAACGCGACGACGAATTGGGCGAAGACTGACGTCCGCAGCACTGACTGTCGTCGGCCGCAGACCGCTCGATGGCCAAAAGTGTGGCCAGCAAACGCCGCATCTGCTGCTTGTACGCCGATTGTCACCACGCCCTTTCGCGCCTGCAATTCTTGCCTCGGTCGCGTGCGTCGCCGGAGGTTGCCAGCCATGCGTGAGCGTGTGGTAGCCATCGTGTTCGCGTTGCTCGTCTTCTGGAGTTGCTGGTCTACCCGGCGATCTACTACCTGTGGCGCCGTCGGGAAGTGATGGCTAAGGCGGCTGTGCAAACCTGACGAAGGTCTGGATGAGATGAGATCAACCCGCCGGCGGTCTCATCGCTGTGTGTGACAAAGGCCCACCAGACGTTTGTACGCTCGTACAAGGCAGATTGGTTGAAACCCAACCCCTGTCGATCACTCTAATTTGTAAGGGGCTGTTCGACGAAAAGTCGACCAACCGCGAAACCATCGGAGGCCAATTAATGTCAAAGCATCAACTCGCTCCGGTTTCTGCTGCACGACGGGGCTGGGTGGGACTTGCTGCCGTGCTCGCGTTTGGTGCTCTCGGGTGTCAGGTGAACTCGAGCGGATTGGCTGCCAGAGGCGACGCAGGCAAAGATGCTCCTGCCGCGGTCGATGGTCCGCGCACGGGCGGAACCACCGGAGCGACCGGCGGAGTTGCTGCCACGATCGGGGGAACCACAGCCGCAACAGGAGGAATCACCACTGCAACTGGCGGAACCACGGCCGCAGCAGGAGGAATCACCACTGCAACTGGCGGAACCACGGCCGCAGTAGGAGGAATCACCACTGCAACTGGCGGAACCACGGCCGCGACCGGCGGAACGACTGCTGCAACTGGCGGGACGACGGCCGCCACCGGCGGGACCACCGCCGCGACTGCTGGAACGACCGCCGCGACTGGCGGGACCACATCAGCGACTGGTGGAACTAGGGTTGCCACCGCTGGAACCACCGCCGCGACTGGCGGAACCACGTCAGCAACCGGTGGGACGAAAGTTTCAACTGGCGGAACCACCGCCGCGACCGGCGGAACCACGTCAGCAACCGGTGGGACGAAAGTTTCAACTGGCGGAACCACCGCCGCGACCGGCGGAACCACCGCCGCGACCGGCGGAACCACGACGGTTCGAGATGCCGGCATCGATGCGCCACCACCGCCCCCGGATGTTCGCGCGGACACGTTCGTGCCACCTCCGGACGTAGCCGTGGACGGCCCCACGGCCTGCGGAAAACTCGGCCTGTCCTGTTGCCCGGGAAATGCATGCTACGACCCGCTGACCGGTTGCACATCCACCGGCACGGGACCAGGAACCTGTACCCAATGCGGGCAAGCCGGCGGCGCCTGCTGCCCGGACAACTCCTGCGCAGGCGGCGCCTGCTGCAGCAGGAGCGGGATCTGCATCGCTGAGGGCAACCTATGTCCAGGCGGTCTCGGCGGCGGCACCTGCACTGCCAACGGCTGCGTGTTGGACGGAAACTCCTGCGGTACGCAGGGCGATCCCTGCTGCGGCACCCCGGGAATCTGCACGGCGGGTGGAACGGTCTGCGTGACCGACCCAGCCGGCGACACTTGCCAGCCTTGCGGCCAACAGGACTCACCCTGTTGCGGCACAGGAACAACCCGCACGTGCGCCACTGCGGACCTGGTCTGTCAGGTTACTGGCGGCGGTCGCGGTAGCGTGACGACCTACACATGCCGGGCCTGTGGAGACTCGGGCGAGCTCTGCTGTGCTGGCCAGACTTGCCCCGCCGGCCTTCGCTGCACCGGACTTGGCACGACAGCGACCTGCCAGTAACCGCGACCACCCGGGTCTTTGCGAGCGTCGGGTACCCAACCTGGCGGCGGCCCGCGCGCTGGACGCGAAATGTGACGCCTCATCATCCAAGAGGAGAGTTGCGACAACCACGAAAAACACACCCATGTCTAGCGATTTACTTGGATTTGCGATTTGGACATGCTAAGTCATTGTGAAATCGTGGTTTGCCCAGCCGTGGCAGTCTTCCCTCTGGAGGTCACAGGACCATGACAGGAAATCGTGTTTCTCGACTGGCAATTCTGATCCTTGCGGGCAGCAGCTTGGCCGCCTGCACAGGCGCCCGCGGCCCGGCCGGGCCCGCAGGAGATGCTGGACCTCCTGGGCCGCCAGGCCCGCCAGGCGAAGCTGGCCCGCCAGGACCGCCAGGGCTCGGCATAGACGCTTCCACAGGAGACGCGCCAATTGGCAAGTCCCCGACCGTGACGATCACCGGCGCCACGCAGACTGCCGGGTTCGGCGCAGCGGTCACGCTGGCCGGCGTCGCAGCCGACCTCGATACGGACACCACCCAACTCACGTACAAGTGGCTTCAGACTGGTGGGCCCACTGCGACCCTGACTGGAGTTGCCACCAAGACCCTGACCTTCGCCACGCAAAGCCTGGCCGATGCGAAGGCCGCTGTGATGGCCCAACTTCACTTTGGCGTGCTGCCCATCAGCCCCGACGAGGCCGGCAACTATTCCTTCGAGTTGGACGTGACTGACCCGCAGGGCAACGTGGGCAAGGCCACGGCGACGGTTCGCTCGAACCCGCCCACCACTGGTTTGCAGAACGTTCCCATCGGCATCCGCCAGTTCTTGATGGGTGATGGCGGCACCCAGACCACCTGGAGCTGGACCCTGGACTCCACAGGCGCCATCGGTTCAGCCGCCACCCTGACGGGCGCCAGCACGCGCTTCCCCAGCTTCATCCCCGATGCCGTGGGCAGCTACAAACTGACCGAGACGGTGGCCACCAAGACGCTCACCATCGTCGCGGGCAACTGGCGCGGCATGATGACCGACTACCAAGGATCCTGCCAGCCCTGTCACAATGATGCGATCGCGCCCGACGTGTTCACGCCATGGTCCACGACGGATCACGGCATTGCTGTGCAGCACAAGCTGAACGGGACCTACTCCGACGGAGTCACACCTCTGACGTACTTCCCGCGTTCCTGCATGGAATGCCACACCGTGGGCGACTCGCCCGCGGCGATCAACAACGGCTTCGACGACGTCGAGAAGACCACCGGCTGGGCCATGCCCACCAAGTTGCAGCCAGGAAACTGGGAGGACATGGTGTCCAACTACCCCGGCCTGGCCAAGTTGGCTGGCATCCAGTGCGAGAACTGTCACGGGCCACAATACGCAGACATTGGGCACATGTCGTCCGCGCACACTACGTCGGCAAGCACCACGGCTGACAAGTGGACGCGGGTGTCGTTCTCAGAGGGTGTCTGCGCCTCCTGCCACCAGGACGCAAGCCACCACTACAAGCCGAGCCAATGGGCCACCTCCGCCCACGCCCAGCGCGATCTGGTGTCCAACGCCACCTTCGAGTCGCGCGGGACTACGGCAGCCCACTGCGGCCGGTGCCATTCGGCCCAGGGCTTCGCTGCCTACTCAGCCCAGTTGGCCAAGGGAGACCCCGGCCTGCTGCACAAGCCGGACGGCACCGCGGCCGACGAAGCCTATCTGCGCGGTCTGGGCCTGCAGGCCTCTACTATCGAGGCGATTACCTGCGCGGCTTGCCACGATCCCCACGACGCCAAGAACCCCGGCCAGCTTCGTTTAGGCGGAGACCTCAAGGCATTGCCCAACGGCCTGACCAACATCTCCGCCGCGGGCAAGGGTGCCACCTGCATGGCCTGTCACAACACCCGCAATGCGGAACACGACGACTTCGTGGCTGCGGCCACCGACTTCTCGGGCCCGCACACGCCGTCGCAGACCGACCTGCTCTACGGGTTCAATGCCTACTTCATGCCGCGCCTCAATCCATCTCCGCACCTATCGGTGACCGATACATGCGCGGGCTGCCATGTCGCCATCCCCACGGCTACCGAGAAGGCTGCGGGGCAAACCGACAACCACAACTTCGCCACCGACGACACCGTCTGCACCTCTTGCCACTCGTCGTCGACCAACGGAGAGGCACTGCTGGCCGCCAACGCCGCACAACTTGGCGAACTGAGTACCGCGATCGGAACCAAGGCTCTGGCCATCATCAATGCCCTGTACACCGCCGGAAGCACGGTTTCTGTGCGGGCATATCGACAGCTGACCGATCAGTACAGTTCCGCGGCTGCCACCACGACCAACATCCTGCTGGCCGGCGCCCCGACCGCGGTCGTACTGCGTACCGCCATCCATGGAACGACGTCCCTTACCCTGACCTTGGCCGCGCCCGTGGACATCACCTGGACAGCGACGACCTCGGCCCCGGCTATCACTGAAACCCTGTCGCAGATCGACTGCCAAATCAGCGGCATCACCCTCACAGGGCAGACTGCGCCGCCCGTGCCGCCCGCCTTGACAGGTGCGCCGGTACCCGCGATAGCGACGAATTCGGTGGTGGCCAAGGCGAGCTGGAACCTGCAACTACTCAGCAACGACGGCTCGAGAGGCTTGCACAATCCTGACTTCTTCCAAGACGTGATTGTCAACACCCTGGAAGCTTTGCAATAGGCGTCGCGCCGAGGGCGAAACCTAGCTGCAGACCCGAGGGCTGCGGCGGGTTATCCTCAAGGCGACGGTAGCCGATACCGCCAGAATCGCGAAGAACAGCCAATCTGGGATAGGTGAAGACGTCATGTCGGTGCTGCCCAAATCGCTCTCCCCCGCCATCGTCCGGCTCTTCAACTACGCGAGAAATCCGCTCACCGTCCTCGGCTTCGGACTGACGACTCTTTCAGGGCTGACCCTGATCGTCTTCCTCACGCTCGAGGTGGCGGGCCAGGTCGACAACCCGTACACGGGCCTGTTCGGCTCGGCCTTTCTGCCCGTGGTCTTCGTGGGCGGGCTGCTGCTCATGCCGCTCGGAATTCTGCGGCGACGCCGGGCGCTCATGCGCAGTGGTCAGTCAGCTGACACCATCACGACCTACCCGAAACTGGATTTCAATGACCCGCATCTGCGCCGTGTGGCTCTGGTCATTGCCGCGCTCACCGTGATCAACGTCGTAGTTCTGGCGACCACCTCGGTGGTGGGGCTGAACTTCATGGACACTCCAAAGTTCTGCGGAACCGTGTGCCACAGGGTCATGCGGCCGGAGTACACGGCCTACCAGAACTCGCCCCACTCGCGGGTCAAGTGCGTTCAGTGCCACATCGGACCGGGCGCCTCGTGGGCGGTCCGTTCCAAGTTCGATGGCCTGCGCCAGGTGTGGAAGGTGATGACGGGAACCTATTCCCACCCCATTCCCTCACCGGTGCACACCCTGCGCCCAGCGCGCGATACCTGCGAAAGTTGTCACTGGCCGGCCAAGCACTACGGCGACAAGCTGCGGGTTGTCGGCCGCTTCGCTGAGGACGAGAAGAACAGCGCGAGCTTCACCGCGCTCCTGCTCAGGACAGGCGGCGGCGCCTATGGAGCTGGCCAGCCTCACGGCGGCATCCACTGGTGGCACATCTACGCCGACAACCGCATCCGCTACCTGGCCACTGACCAGCGGCGGCAAGAGATCGCCTGGGTCGAACTGACCACGCCCGACGGAAAAAGGACGGAGTTCACGCGTGAGGGCGCGAACCTGCCGCCCGCGGACAGCATCCAAAATCAGGCACGTGTGATGGATTGCATCGATTGCCACAATCGGCCAACCCACCTATTTGAGACCCCGGCCAAGGCGGTGGACAGCGTCCTGCAACGACAGGCGGATCTGCGATCTCTGCCGTTCCTCAAGCGTGAAGCCGTCAAGGCGGTTTCTGCGTCCTACGCCAGCCACGACCAAGGCATGGCCGCGGTCCGCCAGAGCGTGGCCGCCTTCTATCGCAAGTCCTACCCGGACATCGCCGCGCGCGACGGCAAGCTGGTCGCACGAGCGGCGGACGAGGCAGCCGCGGTGTACGATCGTACTGTGTTCCCTGAGATGAACACCAATTCCAAGACCCACCCCAACAACATCGGGCACGACGACTCGCCGGGCTGCTTCCGCTGCCACGACGGCAACATGAAGGAGGCCAAGGGCGATTGGGTCATCCCCAACGACTGCGACACCTGCCATGCCATTCTGGTGGATGGTAGCCCCAGCGAGCCTGACCTCGGCCAACTCGCCCTGACGCCACCCGCGGCTGCTGCCCCTGCCCCTGCGGAGGCCAAGCCGTGAGATACCTCGGCATGGTCGGTCTGACCGTGCGCCGAGGTCAGCAGGAGGGGCTGGCGAAATACACCTTCAGTCCGCAGGAACTTGAGGTCCAGGCCAAAGCCCTTCACCAAGCGTGCGACTTTCTCGAGAGCGTGTATCTGGCCACCTGCAATCGGGTCGAGGTGATCTTCTTGTGCCGGCGGGGTACCCCGGTTTCCGAGTATCGCAAGCG
>PMZX01000104.1:0-5047 GCA_003170035.1 Myxococcales bacterium
GCCAGCCGCTCGTAGTCGCGCCGCCGCAGCACCTTGGTCCCGCACAGGGTGTCCTTGATGGGCTGCTGGAGCAGATAGGTAAACAGGTGGGAAAAGGCGTGATTGCCGACGCGGTTGAAAAAGCGCATCGCCCCCGGCTCCATGGGATAGACCAGGCGCGTCCCCTGCACGTAGTCCCCCAGCCCACGCGCGATGACCTCGTAGAAGACAGGCAGTTCTTCCGGCGGCACGGTCAGGTCGGCGTCGAGAATCATCAGCACGTCGCCGGTGGCCTTGCCAAAGCCGAGTCGCACGGCGTCCCCCTTGCCCTTGCCGGTCTGCTGGCAGGCCGACAGCTTGAGCGGGCCTCGATAATCCTTGATCGCGTTCTGTATCGTCTCCCAGGTTCCGTCGGTGGAACCGCCCTCGACGAAGATCAGCTCGGTGGATGAGCCCATGACCGGCGTTCGCTCGATGGCAGCGGCCACGTTGCCCGCCTCGTTGCGCGTAGGCACGACCACACTCACGGAAAGAGGCCGGGGAGCGAGGGCCGGGTCGCGCCGGCGCAAAGCGTAGAGCCGATAGAGGGAGAACCGTTGCACGAGCGGCAACTTGGCCAGGTAGCGGTTGACCAGCGGGGTGAGGCCGGGCACCTGCAAGGGGAGCAGCACGCGGTCGTCGAAGCGCACCATCTCTAGACCGGTGATGTTGAACAGATTGTGAAAATCGCTGTGTGACAGCCAGTTCGACGTGGGAGCCGGCGTCTTCCAGCCAGCCACCTCTGCCGCCCGTGCGCCAAACTCCCAAAAGTAGTTGTAGGCGACCAGATAGATCAGCCCATGCTCGGTCAAGCGATCGCGGAGGCTTTCCAGCCATGCCCTCACATCCGCCACCGAGTGACACAAACGATCGCAGATCACGGCGTCAAACTTTCGCCCGGACGGCAGGCGATCGACTTTGCCCACTTCAAAAGTGATCTCAGGATGTCGACGCTGGGCTTCAGCCGCCAACTCGGCCGATGGAGCGATGCCCACACGTTCCGGGTTAGGCAGAGCAGCAATCAGGTCGCCGGTGCGGCAGCCCATTTCCACCACCGATGCGTCGGCCGGGATCCAACGCCGCAGAGTCGCGCGCAGATCTTCATCCAGAAAATCGCGAGCCTCCGGGTGGCCCGGGGGTTCGAAGACCATCCGGCGAAAATAGTCTGCCCAGGCCGCCTCCTGTGCCTCCTGGGAGCCAGGGCGAGGTCCTGCAGCCGCTGGCAAAGATCCTGACCCCGGCATGGGAACTAGAAGTCCATATCCACCAACGGGAAGATCTTCTTGAACCGCTGGCCCGGCTTGAGAATGATGATCTCGTTGCGCTCGATCATCAGGTCGGGGTTGGTGAAGGTGAGCCGGTGTTTGCCGCAAGCCAGGCTGTAGTCCATGAGCGGGGTGCTCTTGCCGGTCGGCTTGCCATCGATGGCCACCTCGGCCCAGGGCTTGGAACCGATGGTCGCTACACATTCCTCTCCGCCCCCAGCTCCCAGCCTTCCCTCGCGTTCGAAGACGTCCTCGTCGCCCGCCGTCCTGCCCCGCGCTCTTCCGCCTACCGGTGGCCTCTGGCCGCCGGAGCCGTCGTCACTCGTCCCATCCGCTCGGCCCGCACCCCTGCCTGCTCGGTGCGAACCGGACGGCGGCTTCCCGCGGCCGTCAGCCACCGCAACCGGGCCGTGTGCTGTCGCCGGCGGCGCAGGGGCCAGCGCGCTCGGCGGATGCACCCCGGGTGCCGGCGCTGCTCCGGTGCGTCCGGATGCCGACGCGCCAGCGGGCTCGCGAACGGCGTGGATCTTCAGCGTCTGGCCTGGCTCCTGGTAGATCTCCTGGCGCCAATCCTTGAAGCGCGCATCGCCCTTGATCTCCAGCACATGGCGGCCGGGGGCGATGCGGGAAGCCCTGAAATTGGTCGTGGCCTGTTTCCCGGTCTCATTGACCGCAAAGGCCTGACCGTCCAGCCACACCAGACCGCCGGGCGGCTGGCTGGTCAATTCGAACCCTGTCTCAGGCGATGGCTCCAGCCCGACCTCCAAGCGTTCCACCTGCGCGGTCCGAATCTCGACGTCCTGCTCGCGCGCCACATATCCATCCCGCGCGACGGCCACGCGGTAGATGCCTGGCCGCCTCTCAATGACGTAGGGCGGACCCTCGGAGATGGCAACCCCGTCGACGGTCACGCGTGCATCCGGTGGCTTGACGCCTATCTGCATCTTTCCCGACCGGGTCAGGTAGAGATAGGCACCGCCGCCTCCGAGTCCCATGAATACGAGAAAGAGCAGGTAGTACTTGATACGCGACGGCGGCCGCAGAGACAGGGCGGCCGCAGCGGCCGTCGCGGCGTCCAGGCCGCCTGTCAGGCGCTGACCGGGCATGCCGTAGGGCTGGCCGGGCATGTTGGCTTGGGGGGGATAGGCCGGCGGCCCCAAGTCAAACCCCGACAGCGTCTGCGGCGGGAAGAACGACGACGGCGCGGGCATTGCAGGCGCGGGAGCGCCTGGGATTGGAGCGTTAGGTGCGCCCACGCCCAGCAACGTCTGGCGCGTGGCCGGAGGAGGCGGCGCGGGCGCGGACGGCGCCCCCAGAGGTGCAAACAGCGGCCGACCCATCGGCGCAGGCGTCGGACGCGCAGGCGCCAGAGGTGCCCCGGCCGGCCGTGGCAAGCGGGATGGCCCCTGTAGCACCGCAGGTCGCGTGACGCCGGCCGGCCGGCCGGGCGGCGGCAAGGGGAGAGGCCGGACCGGTGGAGTCTCGCCCATGCCCATCACGGTCTGACGAAGCGAGGCGGGCGGGTTCTCCTTGTGGGTGGGGGCCTTCTCGGCGAACGTCGTGGGCGCGGAGAACCCCTCGTTCATCTCGGCCAGTGAGGCCGCCGAGGGCGCTGCCGCGACCGTCTTGTCATCGGTGCCCAGAAAGCCATCCTCCGCTCGGAGTGGCGCCGTGTCTACATCGGGCGGTTTGTCGAAGATCGACGTTTCCAGCTCTTCATCGTCCCAGCCTAGCGCCTGATCGTTCGTCGCCCGAGGCTGCGACCCCGTGCGTATCGGCGCCGACAACTCCATCTCGATGGGTTCGATCTCTTCAATCTCGTCCTCGGACTCGGCGATCGCAGGACCCTCGTCGACCTCCAAACCAGCGGAGAAAGTCCGCTTCATCCAGACCGACAGGTCTTTGCGCGACGAGAATTGCCCGACGGAATACAGGAAGGCCTGCAAGTCGTCGTGCAGGTCGAGGGCGTTCTGGTAGCGGTCCTCCAGATCCTTGGCCAACGCCTTGAGCACGATACGTTCCAGGGGCTCAGGAACCTTCGAGTTGAACGAGGATGGCGGAACAATCTCGACGTTGCGAACCTTCTCCAGAGTTGAGAAATCGCTTTCGCCGACGAACAACCGCTGGCTCGTGAGCATCTCGTACAGAATGATGCCGAGAGCGAAGATGTCGCTGCGCCGGTCTATGGGCAGTCCGCGGACCTGCTCGGGCGACATGTAGCCGAACTTGCCCTTGAGAATGCCGGCCTGGGTCTTGGAGGCCTTGCCTGCCGCCTTGGCAATACCAAAGTCGATGATCTTGACCTCACCCTCGTAGCCGATCAGCACGTTCTGGGGTGAAACGTCGCGGTGTACCAGGTTGAGTGCCCGCCCCTGGGCGTCGCGCTTGTTGTGCGCGTAATCCAGCCCCTCGCAGACCTGCATGATCAAGTAGCACACCTGAGGCATGGGCATGGTCTGGCCATGCTTGCGCAGTTCGTCAAAGATGCCACGCAGGTCTCGCCCTTGGACGTACTCGAGGGCGATGAAATACGCGTCGTCCACCTTACCGAGATCGAAGATCTGGGCGATGTTCGCGTGCTGCAGTTGCACCGCGATCTTCGCCTCGTCGATGAACATCGTGATGAACTCTTCATCCTCGGCGATGTGGGGCAGGATGCGCTTGAGCGCGACGATCCGCTCGAAGCCTTCCACGCCCACGACCTTGGCCTTGAACACCTCGGCCATGCCCCCGACGTTGATGCGTTCGAGGAGGTAGTATTTTCCGAAAGGAGTGGGCTTGTTCAAGCGACGACTCCGAAGCGCAGGAAGCAACTGGCGCGAGTCATTCCGTTATCGACCACGGGCAGGCCCGAAGTCAAGGAACCCACCCGACCGGGCGGCGGCCACACGGCCAAAGGGCAGGACTGCACCACCAGACCTACGGATTCGCACGGTAGCGCTGAGCCGTGAAAGATGCGTCACCCCTCAATCCAGACTTTGGTCATACGATCGCCGGCCTGAATCTTCTGAACCACATCCATACCGGAGACGACCTGGCCGAAGACGGTGTGCTTGCGATCAAGGTGCGGCTGTGGTGAATGGCAGATGAAGAACTGCGATCCGCCTGTGTCCTTGCCCGCATGGGCCATCGACAGCGAGCCTGCCTTGTGAACTTGGCGCTTTCCCATGGTCTCGCACTTGATCTTGTAACCAGGGCCACCTGTTCCGCTGCCAAGAGGACATCCCCCCTGGATCATGAAGTCAGGGATAACGCGGTGGAAGCTGAGCCCGTCGTAAAAGGGACGGTTCACTTTCTTCCCGGTCGCTGGTTCGACCCATTCCTTGGTTCCGGCGGCCAGGCCTACGAAGTTGGCCACCGTGGTCGGCGCGTCATCCTCAAACAGCTCGGCCACAATTTCGCCCTTGGTCGTCTCAAAGTGGACTTTCTTCATCGGGATACCTTAACCCTGTTCGGGCCCCGATTGTAGCAGGAGATGTGCGACTGGTGGGAGACCACGATTCTGGCCCCGCCGTCTGCGGCACTTGCGCGACCGCCTGTCAACCCTGCCTGTACGGGTCGCGTGCCGTTTCACATCGCGTGCCCCCACGCAACCAGACGCGTCGCCCGTCGATAATCCAGCAGAAGGTCCCAGCCGTGAATCAGTCGATTAACATGGGAACCCTCAAAGGGTTCCCAAACCCTGCGCTCTGGCTCCGGCGGGCTAGGCCCGCCTTCTCCTACGCGATCATGGGAACCCTCAAAGGGTTCGCTCCGCCCTTCGG
>PMZX01000104.1:5053-7048 GCA_003170035.1 Myxococcales bacterium
CGGCGGGCTCCCCACGCGACTCAGCCGGTCTGTGCTAAGGTAGTAACGCTTCGATGAAGATTTCCAAGCCGCCGTCGGGATCGGTCTCCGGCCGTCCGGTGGGTTTACCTGCTGCGAAGGGCGCCGGGGCCACGGGCTTTGCCGACAAACTCGCAGGGGCCACCAAGGCGCGCGCAACCACGGCGACCCAGTCGGCTGGCCGCGCCCGCGAGGTGCGTGCTGTCGTGGACATCGGCAAGGCTCTCCAGGCCGGCCAGATCACGCCCCAGGCTGCGCTCGATCGTGTCGTCGAGCGAATCGTCGCCCGCCGGGTGGGCAGGAATGGACCTGCCGCAGTCAAGGAAACGCTTGGCACAGCGCTCCGTCAGGCCCTAGAAGACGATCCCATGCTGGCGGCAAGAGTCCGCACCCTGGGCGACGAGTAGCTTCACCAGCCGCTAGCTTAGGGCCTTGCGCGCGGACGCCCGCTTCTGCGCCAACATCTCGCGCACCTTGGGCGGCAGGAAGAGGTGTTCCGTGTCCATGGTGGCCAGGGCTTCACCCAGGATCGACACACGCTCCGAGGTCGCAGTCTTCTTGTCGATGATGATGAACCAGTCGCCCTTCACCTTGCACAGGCCGCCCCCCCCGGCCGGCCCGGCAGCAGCGAGCGTCTCGTAGCGCACCTTCACGCCCAGCTGGCTGGCTGCAGTTTCCAGGGCTTCGGCAAGTTGTTCGGGCTTCATGGAGTCGACTTCTCTCCCTCGATGTTGTGTGAAAGCGGATGGCTGACAGGCAGGGTTACCACGAACGTGGTTCCGCTGCCGAGCTTGGACTGGAAGGTGATCTGTCCACCGTGGGCGTAGACGATGTTGCGCACGACCGACAATCCCAGCCCGGTCCCGCTGCCAGCCGGCTTGGTGGTAAAGAACGGGTCGAAGATGCTGGCCCGGTGTTCCTCGCGGATGCCGGTGCCGGTGTCGCTCACCGCCAAGCCAACCGTGGCCTCCCCGTCATGGAAGGTTCGAACCCGAACAACGCCGCCCTTTTCTCCCAGGGCTTGCGCCGCATTGGTCGCCAGGTTGGTCACCACCTGCATCACCTGGTCTCGCACCGCACGCACCGGCGGCAGGTTGGGTGCCAGATCTCGGTCCAGCGTGGCCTTGGCGTCCACAAAAATGTGCTCGCAGAAGGACAGCGCATGCTCAACGACTTCGTTGAGATCCAGCCGTTCAATCTCGACGCGCGAGGGTCGAGCGTAGCCAACCAAGTCGTGTGTGAAACGCCGGATACGTTCGACGCCGTCCTGGATGCGCTTGAGACGCTCCACGTCGACGGGCTCGATCTGGTTGGGAACGCGCCCCTGCGTGGCCATGCTGGCTTTGTGCAAGACCGCTTCGACGCAGGCTTGGATGGACGTGAGTGGGTTGTTGATCTCGTGCGCCACGCCGGCAGCGATCTGGCCGACAGTGGCCAGCTTCTCGGCATGGATCACCTGGTTCTGCAGGACGCGCAAGGCCGTCACGTCCTGGCCCACCGCCAGCACGGCGGAAGGCCGGCCGCCCTCGCCCCGCACGATGGCCACGTTGAAAGCCGCGCGCGTGGCCGTCCCGCTCACAGACGGCAGTCGGACCTCGCAGTTGGACAGATCTCCGCTGGCTGCCACCTGCTTCATGATCTGAGCCAACTCCGACATTCCCGCCTCCGAGAGCCACGGGAGCAACTCACGGCCCACCACTGTCTCGCGAGGAAAGCCTGTCAGCCTGGCCACGGCGCGGTTCCATACCGTCACCCGGCCAGCGAGGTCCGTGGCGATGACCAACACGTTGGCTTGGTCCACGATCTGTTCGAGGTGGTCGCGCACTCCGGCGGTCGGGCGCGACCGCTTCGACTCGGCCCGCCGGCGTGCCGGCTTCTTCGCGGCAGGCTTGTGCGGCTTTCCTCGACCAGCCATCAGCTCCGCTTCCTTCCACGCGACGGAAGCAGGCGCGATGCCGCGACGGCCGCCTCGGCCAA
>PMZX01000104.1:7072-13172 GCA_003170035.1 Myxococcales bacterium
GCCCGTTCCATGCGCGCGCGCCGCACGCCCAGGGTGGTGGAATTGCGGAAGAAGGCCTGCTCGACAGCTCCTGCATCATCCGGCGGCGCCAATGCCGACACCTGCCACGCCGGCCGCCCCTTCTTCATGAGAATCGAGGTCGTCCACACATCAACCGCCCCTGCCGCAAAGAGAGCCGTCATCAGGGGCTCGATCAACTGGGGACTCATGTCGTCCAGGTTGGCCTCCAGCAAGACGACCTCGGGCGCCGAGGCGGGCAAGGCACGGCCCAGCAACTCACCCAGCAGGACGCGCAGGACATTGGCCCGGTCGGCAACCTCACGCGTGCCCGCACCAAAGCCCTGAGCCTGAATGCGCAGAAGCGGCGGCGGACCGAACGTCCCCACCAGCGCGGCTAGGATGGCGGCCCCCGTGGGTGTGGTCAACTCCCCCTGGCCTTCGAGGCAGGCCGGCAGTCCGCGCAGGATCGCGGCGGTGGCGGGCGCCGGAACCGGCATCAATCCATGCGCGGTGCGCACCTGGCCCGAGCCGAGCACCGGAGGCGTCGACGACACCGACGAAGGCTCCAGCCACGCGATGGCGGCCGCCGCGCCCACCACGTCGGCTATGGAATCCCACGCCCCCACCTCGTGAAACGCGACCCGATCGAGCGCAACCCCGTGCAGCGCCGCCTCGGCGCGCGCGATGCGCTCGAAGATGTCGCCGGCCAGCCGCCTCGTCTCTGGATCCAGCCGAGCCCGCTGCAGGAGCCGACGAATCTCCGCGTAATCCCGATGTTCGTGATGATGCCGGTGATGGTGGTCCTGGTGGTGGTCGGGGCCGTGCACGACGAATCCCGTGCCCGCAAACGCCCCGCGCCGCCGCTTCTCGAAGCCCACCTTCAGCCCGTGCACGCCCATTTCCGCGATGGCGTCGCCCACCACCTTGGCGGGAACGCCAGCGTCCACCAGCGCCGCCACCGTCATGTCGCCCGCGATCCCGGACGACGGGTCGAAATGCACATGCAATCCGCGCAGTCGATGCTTCATGACGGACGAACCCGATTGAGCATGGAGGCGAGCCGCCCGGCGCCAAACCCGTTGTCGATGTTGACCACAGCCACGCCCGTGGCGCAGGAGTTGAGCATGGTGAGCAAGGCGGCCACGCCGCCAAACGAGGCCCCATAGCCTACGCTGGTGGGCACCGCGATCACGGGCCGCGAGAACAGACCGCCGACCACCGTGGGCAGCACGCCGTCCATGCCTGCCACCACCACCAGCACCTCCGCCTGCTCGATGCTCTCGCGATGGGCCAGCAAGCGGTGCAGCCCCGCCACACCCACGTCGAAGATCCGCACCACCCGNNGTTCCGGCCGACAGCACGCCCACCGCGCCGCGTCCGCGATCCCCTGCCGGCTGCGGCCCCAGCACCAGCATGCGGGGCACCTCGAGGTAGCGCACGGCCGGCAGCGCCGTCGCAACCTGGGCCGCCACTTCGGGCGCCACTCGGGTGGCCATCACCGGAACGCCGCCACGGCCCAACTCGCCGAGCAGGGTCGCGATCTGCGCGGCCGACTTGCCCGAACCGAACACCACCTCGGGAAACCCGGTTCGCATGTGACGATGGGTATCGACATTGGCAAAACCCAACGAACGGAAAGGCAGATCGCGCAGCTCGCGCAGGCCGTCCTCGGGCGACGTCTTGCCGTCCCGAATCTCTTCCAGGAGCGCGCGCAGGCGTGAGGGGTCCACAGCCAGCAGACTACCATCAGATGCTCGGGGGTCCACCACCGCGTGTGAAACGCCCGACCACGGCCCCGCCCACGGCTGCCACCGTGCGCTCGTCGTTCACGAGCGGGCGGAATCCGTGGCTTGGTTGCGCTCGTGGATCTCGTAGATCACGCGCGTGTGGGCCGCCCGATCGTGCGGCGCCTGGCGATCGTGGTCGAAGAGCGCGAACAAGAATCCTGCCAGCCATGGGATGGCCACCATCAGGTTGGGCACCAACAACGTGCGCAGGAGTGCCCCGGTGCTGCGGTCCCACAGAGAAGCACTAGCACCCGCGTGCACCGACTCTAGATTCACGGCTGCACCCCACTGCAGGCCGATGATGGCCAGCGCGACCAAGGGGCCCCAGAACTCGACGGCAAAACGCAAGAGCAGGTTGGGCACGCGAACGGGGCGCGTTGTGCCCACGATGCGCAGTCCCAGCAGGCGCTTGCCGACCGTCTTGCCCCACCAGCGATGAGAGACGACGTAGTAGGCACCAAAGAGCAGCAGGCAGATCTGCGCGGCCGCACGCTGCGACAGCCCCAGGGCTTCGGCCGCGATCGGGCCGACCGGCGCGAAGAGCATCACATCCACGGCCAGGGCAGTCGCACGCGGCACCAGGCCGCCAGCCACGCGCGGCTTGGGGCGCAGCGACTCCAGGCGCGCCAGCAAATCCTGGTAACTGCCCGGGCGCTTCTGTGGATCCGGGTCCATCATCTCGGCAATGAGATGGCGCAGGCGCCAGGGCGCGTCCTCGGCCGGGATCTCGGGTCGCGGGGCCTCGCGATGAAGCTGCAACATGCCCCATAGGCTCTCGGCCTGAAACGGCACGCGACCGGTGAGAAGCTCGTGAAAGGTGATGGCCAGCGCATACACGTCCCCGCCCATGCTGGGCCCTTCGCCCGCGATCTGCTCGGGCGCAGCGTAGTAGGGCGTTCCCACGAAGCCGCCCTCGGCCGTTCCCGCAAGCGCGGCCACGCCGAAGTCCGCCACCTTGATCGCGTTGGCCTGCGCACCGGCCGGAATCGCACCCAGCAGCAGATTGGATGGCTTTATGTCCCGGTGAACCATGCCGCGCGCGTGGGCCGCGGCCAGAGCCCGGGTGGTCTGGATGATGTACTCGAGCGCCTCGCCCCAGGGCAGCGGCCCTTCGCGCTGGATATGGTCGGCCAGCGTGGCGCCTGGCACGTACTCCATGGCGAAGTAGGGTGCGCCTTGAAAACTCCCGATGTAGTAGATGGTGACGACGCTGGGGTGCTGCAGGCTCGCCTGGGCCTGCGCCTCCATGACCAACCGCTCAACCAGTCTCTGGTCGCTGGCCAGTTCCCGGCGCAGGACCTTGATGGCTACCGTCCGCGCGAGTGACAGGTCCTGCGCCAGATAGACCGCGCCCATCCCGCCCTCACCCAGCAACTCACAGATTTGGAAGTGATCGATGCGCTGGCCGACCAGAGACTCATCCGCTCGGACCGGGTGCTCGAACGCGGGACCTAGCGCGTCGTAGGCGGTGGCTGCAAAGGCCCGTTCCGCGCTAGGCGGCTCTTCTAGAGGGTTGGTCTGCTGCCAGGGCATAGGTCAGGCACGATCTTAGTCCCGCCTGCCCGACCGCGGAATTTTCTAGGTGAAATGGAGGGCTGCGTCTTGGAGCGGCATGAACGTGGCACCCAGGCTGCTTGCTTCCTTCAACGTGGCGTCAAGCGCGGCCAGCTTGCGATCCAGCGGGACGCGCAGGTCGGGCTGCTTGGCCACGAGCGCGGCAGGAAATCCGTCAGCCTCGGCGTCGGCCAGATCGATGCCGTGCAGTTCCAGGTTGAAGAACGGGGCGGCCAGCGCCGCGGCCACCAGGCGCCGCCGCAACCACTCCGGCGCAATAGCCAACGTGGTGCCAATGACGTGCAACCTGAGCCAGGGCGTGACGGTGATGGGCAGCTCCACGATCGGCTGATCGCCGCGCCGATAGGGCGAGCCGGCTGCGGGCCGGTAGGGCTCGCGGGGCGCCCGCAAGACCGCCGGGCTGCCCAGGACGCTGCCCGAGCGACGGCCCGCCAGGCGGATCAGCCCCATCACGGCAGCCTTGGCCAGGTAATAGGGGATGGCCGGAAAAGTCGACGAGTCGTAGCGATAGCCGCGCTGGCAAAGCAGATCGATGACCTCGGCCGATATCTCGTAGCCGGGCGCACGGAAGCCGACCGGCGGACGGCCACAGACCGCGGCAATGGCGGCGTGGGCNNATGCGCGGGCGCGGAAGCCGGACCAGATCGTAGGGATGGGTGTGCGTGTGGCTGGCCAACTCATGGCCGGCGCTGGCCAGGTCGGCCAAGATGCGGCGGCCTTCAGCGTCTTCTTCGAGGTCGCGCCCAACCACGAACAGAGTGGCGCGGATGCCGTGTCGAGCGAACAGGTCAGCCAGGCGGGGCAGGCACCGGCGCAAGATGACATGCCGGATCTCGTCTACCGGGCCGTCGGCCAGCGCGTGAATGCGGAAATAGCACTCGACCGGATCGAGGTCGACGGACACGGAAACAAGGGGGTCGGCAGACACGCGGATATCGTACCAGACGGCAGGTCCCTGGTAATCTCCCCCTCGATGCCTGCCTCCACACGCACTCCCCTGCGCTATCGGGTCGCCATGCCCGAGCCGCACAGCCACGAGTTTCACGTCACCATGGACATCCCCGCCTTGCGCGACCGTCCGGTCCTGGACCTGGTTTTTCCCGCCTGGACGCCGGGCAGCTACATGGTGCGCGACTTCTCCCGCCACGTGTACGACTTGAGAATTGCGAGCAACGGTCACACCCTGCCCTGCGAGCGGCTGGACAAGCTGCGCTGGCGGGTACAAGCCGGCGGCAGGCCGGTTCAGGTCAGCTACCGTGTCTTCGCCTTCGAGCAAGGCGTGCGCACGTCGTTTCTCGACCAGGATCGAGCCTTCCTGATCGGCACCAGCTTATTCTTCCTGGTAGAGGGCGAGGAAACGCGGCCCTGCCTGCTCGACCTCGAACCGCCAGCAGGCTGGCGCATCAGCACGGCCCTGCCCGCACTCCGCGGGGCTGGCCATCGATTCAGTGCCCATGGCTACGACGAACTGGTGGACGAGCCGGTGGAGGTGGGCAACCACCGCCCGTACGCTTTTCGCAAAGGCGGCACCCGCTTCGAGGTGGCCTTCACCGGCCCCACCAACGCTGAGATTCCGCGCCTGATTGGCGACTTGCGACGGATCGTCGACGCGACCGGCGCACTCTTCGGCGGCTTCCCTTTTGACCGCTACCTGTTCATCATCCACGCCCTGCCGGAAAGGGGCGGCGGGCTGGAACATGCCTGTTCATCCACGCTCGACATTGCCGGCATGGCCTTCGAGGACGAGAAGGCCTACCAGCGCTTCGACGAGCTGGCTGCGCATGAATTCTTCCATGCCTGGAACGTCAAGCGCATTCGCGACCGGGTGCTTGGTCCGTTCGACTACACAGCCGAGAACTACACGCGGTTGCTCTGGTTTCACGAGGGTTTCACCGAGTACATGCAGTCCATCATCCTGCTGCGCGCAGGCCTGCTCACACCCGAGCACCACCTGAAGGACTTGGGCGAGGACTGGGCCAGGTACGCCGGCCGACCGGGCCGCAACATCACGCCTCTCCCCGAGCTGTCCTTCGAGGCGTGGATCAAGCAGTACAAACCCGCCGACAACTTCGCCAACCGCGCGGTCAGCTACTACGAGAAGGGCAAGTGGGCGGCCCTGCTGCTGGACCTGATCCTTCGGCGGGCCAGCAAGGGTCGGCGCGGTCTGCCCCATGTGTTCCGGAAGTTGTGGCAAAGCCACGGCCGGCGCGGACGGCCCATCACGGCCGGCGACATTCGCGCCGCTGCCGAGTCGGTCGGGCGCTGTTCTCTGGGTTGGTATTTTTCACGGTACGTTGACGGGACCGCAGAGCTGCCCGTGCCCCGCTGGCTGCAACGAACGGGCATTTTGGCCGCAGCCCGTTCGCCCGCGCAGACGGAGCGCGATGACAAGGTGAAGGCGCGCCGACAGCAGGCCTGGGCCGGACTCAGCTTCAGCTCGGGCGAGACCGCCGTGGTCAAGAACGTGATCCCGGATTCACCGGCTTGGCGGGCGGGGCTGACCTTCAGGGACGAGATCGTTGCGGTCAACCACCATCGGGTGGATGCCTCGACCGTCGGCAAGCGTCTGGCCGACTGCTCCCCCGGCCAGGCCGTGACGATCGCGTTCTTCCGCCAGGGGATCCTGCGCACGACCAGCCTGCGCCTCGTGCGCACGCCCGAACGCAAGTGGAGCTTTGCCATCGATCCCGTGGCATCGCCAGCCCGCCGGCGGGTGCGCGATGGCTGGCTGCGCGGCT
>PMZX01000431.1:0-7306 GCA_003170035.1 Myxococcales bacterium
TGAGAAACAGGGAACCCATCGTGTGATTATGCACGATGGCGAGGCATGGCGGCCAAACCCACTGTCCATCATCGCCACCGTCGGAAAACACACGTCGCGGACGACGTCTTGGCGAACCACAGGTGTCCGACCCTTCGTGGGAAGGGTGAAGTCAGCGCGTTCCAACCTATCTCAGGCTGGCAACCCGGCCGCCCATTGGGGCGCGTTGACCTGCGGCGCGCAGTCGCCGTCAGGTCCAACGCCGGCGTGGGGCGGCGGCACCGAGCACTGCACTCTAGGGCTTTCTTTTCGCTTGGTTGGTTGCAGCGCGGCCTTGAAACCGTAGTCGCGATCCTTCTGCCTCATGTACCCGCGGGCCGTGGGGAAGACCAAGGCTTCATACGAGGGCTGCGACCTGGACCGCGGTTTGCTCACTTTGCGGGGGCACGAACACGGTCGGGGTTCGGACAGAAGGCGACGACGTCAGGTCCGCGAGCGACTTCACGAATTCTGCATATACTCTGACGTTCCGCAGATTGCTTTGGCGTTCGCCCCGGACATCCCGTGGCGTGTCTTCAGCCACCGGAAAGGAGTCGGGACCACGATGCACATGCATGGCTGGCCGCACGCCTGGTCGCACGCGAAAGCCTGTTGCGAACCCTGTCCTTCAGGAGGCGGGCGAGGCTTGAATCGGATAACTTGAAGTGGCAGCTTGCTACCTCAAACGGGCGGAGAGAAGCAGATGGTTGAGCAGGGCCTTGTGCCAGCAGAACGGATCGAGCGCGCAATCCTTGTTTTGCGCGGGCACAAGTGATGCTCGATGCCAACTTGGCAGCGATGTACCACGTTGAGACTCGCGAGCTCGTGCAGGCCGTGAAACGCAACATCGAACGGTTCCTGCGGATTTCATGTTCCAGTTCACCGCCCTGGAGTTCGGGCGTTTGAGATCACAATTTGTGATCTCAAAGCCGGCCGGCCGTGGCGGTCGCCGGGGCGCTCCCTACGCCTTTACCGAGCAGGGCGTGGCGATGTTGTCGAGCGTGCTGCGCAGTCCCCGCGCGGTGCAGGTGAACATCGAGATCATGCGAGCGTTCGTGCGCTTGCGGCAGATGCTTCAGGCTAACGCCGACCTCGCCCGCAGGCTCGCCGTCTTGGAGAACAAGTACGACGTCCAGTTCAAGGTCGTCTTCGACGCCATCGGCGAGCTGATGGCCACGCCGGCGAAGCCCAAGCGGCGGATCGGGTTCAGAAGCTAGCGATCGACTACCAGCCGCCCATCGCGAATCACCGCGCGCGAGGCACCGTCGGGGCTCACATCGCGGGCGGAGGACCAGGCGCAGGTTGGGGCAGGGGCGGGCTGGAGTGTGGCGGCATCGAGGATATGCTCAGTGTTGTCGGCGGTGAGGATTTGCAGGCGCGTGCCGTCGAGGGTGAAGCGGAGGGAGGAGATGGGCACGCTGCTGGGCGCAGAGCGCGCGAGTTCTTCGAGCTGCCCGGAGGAAACGTGCCATTGGTGGAGCACGATGGCGCCGGTGTCGAGCACGGAGGCGATGAGCGGGTGGGTAGGCGACCAGGTGGCGAAGGTGGTGCGCGTGAGCGGGCCAGGCGGCATGAGATCGAAGAACAGGACGGAGCCGTCGTCGCAGCCGGCGGCGATGCGGGAACGACCGTCTACAAGGTGCCTGCCCGAACAAAGTGCATAGAAAGCCCTCCCGCCAAACCAAGCTCCGAGGCAATCGCCCGAGTCCAGATCCCACAGCCGCACCGTCTGATCATCGCCTCCTGTCACCACTCGCCGTCCGTCCGCGTGAAGCGCCACTAACCTAGCCCCGCCGGTGGGGACCTCCAGCATTCTCAGGCATTCGCCCGAGTCCAGGTCCCACACCCGCACTGTGTGGTCCCGACTCGCTGTCACCGCTCGGCGTCCATCCGCGCAAATGGCCAATGAGTAGACCACGGTGTGGGCCTCCAGCGTTCTCAGGCATTCGCCCGAGTCCAGGTCCCACACCCGCATCGTCTCGTCCTCGCTCGCCGTGACCGCTCGGCGCCCGTCGGCGTGCAGCGCCACTGACTTGACACTGTCGGTGTGGCCATTCAGCGTTCTCAGGCATTCGCCCGAGTCCAGGTCCCACACGCGCACCGTCTTGTCATGACTACCCGTCACTGCTCGGCGCCCGTCCGCATGAAGCGCCACTGACTTGACCCGTTGGGTGTGGCCATTCAGCGTTCTGAGACAGGCGCCCGAGTCCAGGTCCCACACGCGTACACTGAAGTCGTTGCCCGCCGTGACCGCTCGCCGCCCGTCCGGGTGCAGCGCCACTGAGTTGAACCCGAAGGTGTGGCCGTCCAGCGTTCTCAGACATTCGCCTGTGTTCAGGTCCCACACTCGTGCCGTCTGGTCCCCGCCCAGCGTGACTGCTCGGCGCCCATCCCCATGAAGCACGACTTCGTCGACCGAGTGGGCGTGGCCGCTCAGCGTTCTGAGACACGCACCCGTATCCAAGTCCCACACCCGCACCGTAGAGTCGTTGCTCGCCGTCACCGCTCGGCGCCCGTCCGCGTGGAGCGCCACCGAGTTCACCCAGTGAGTGTGGCCCTCCGGCGCTCTCAGGCAAACGTCTGCGTCCAGGTCCCACACCCATGCCGTCTTGTCATCGCTCGCCGAGACTGCTCGGCGCCCGTCCGCGTGAAGTGCCACGGAGTTCACGTAATCGGTGTGGCCCTCCAAAGTTCTCAGGCAGGCGCCTGTGTCCAGATCCCACACCCACACCCGGCTGGGGCTCCACGCCACGGCTCGCTGCCCGTCCGCACAGAACGCGACCGAGGTGGTGACATCATATTTGGTTTGGGCCTCTAACGTCCTGAGGTATCTACCGGTTTCCAGGTCCCACACCCACCGTTCGCTGTCTTGCCGGTGGTGTCTCGCAGTGACCGCGCGCCGCCCGTCCGGGTGTAGAGCAACCAGGTTGACCTCGCCGATGTGGCTTTGGCCCCACCATGGCGCGCTCAAACACGCGCCCGTGTTCAGGTCCCACACTCGCACCCCAGAGAGGTGCTGGTGCCCTGTCACCACGCGCCGCCCGTCCGGATGTAGCGCTACCGAGTTGACGTTGCCGGTGAGGCCCTCCAGCGTTGTGAGGCACGCGCCTGTGTCCAGGTCCCACACACGTGCCGTCTTGTCATCGCTGCCCGAGACCGCGCGCCGCCCGTCCGGATGTAGCGCGACTGACAAGACCTCGCCGGTGTGGCCCTCCAGCGTTGTGAGGCACGCGCCTGTGTCCAGGTCCCACACCCGCAACGTATGGTCAGCGCTCGCCGTGACCGCTCGGCGCCCGTCCGCGTGTAGCGCCACTGACCAAATCTTGTCGGTGTGGCCATCCAGCGTTGTGAGGCACGCGCCTGTGTCTAGGTCCCACACCCGCGACGCATGGTCAGCGCTCGCCGTCACCGCTCGGCGCCCGTCCGCGTGTAGCGCCACTGACCAGACGCTGTCGGTGTGACCCTCCAGCGTTGTGAGGCACGCGCCTGTGTCCAGGTCCCACACCCGCGACGTATGGTCAGCGCTCGCCGTCACCGCTCGGCGCCCGTCCGCGTGCAGCGCCACTGACATGACCCGATCGGTGTGGCCCTCAAGTACGCGCAAGCACGCGTTGCGAATGATCTCCTTCGGCCTGCCGAGCCTGCGAAACCACCAGTGCTTCGAGCCGCATCGGTCAAGCCAAGTCTCTGCGCTGCGCGTGGTCGGGCTCGATTCAGCGTACGCGTACGCTTTCTGCATCCACTCAACCTCGGGCGCAATGCCCGGCCGTCGCAAGAAGTGCGCGATCTCGCCGCAAAACCGCTGCCAAGTCTCGACCTGCTCGCATCGATCCGCCGGCAATTCCGCCTGCATCAGCGCCGCAAAGTCCCTCGTGACCTCGATGACATCGTCCGCCCCGAGCTTCTCCAACCGCGCGTAGTGGTAGCCGAAATCCGTCATCGCGTCCGCTGCAGGATCTGCCTCGCCTGCCGCGAGAAGATGGTGGACCAAGGCCCCCAGCGCGTAGCTCTTTCCCGCATCCTCGATCCCAGGCCATCGCTCGCACCAGTGCGCGATGCACTTGTGCCATGCGGCCGTGGTTCGCATGGGCAAAGGCGCGTCCGCTCGCGCATATCGTTCCTGCGCTGCCGCGCAGAAGCTGGCGTAGAAGAAGTCCACGCGCCCCTCCCGTCGCGCGAGGAAGGGCCGGACCTGCCTCAGGTAGGTCTCCACCGTGGCCTCGACCGCCGGATGCAATTCGGCCGATGCACCCAGTTCTTCAACCAGCATGTCCAGGAGCGCTTGTTTCGGCAGGCCTGCCCGCGAGTGTGCGAGCAGGCCGAACAGGATGGGCACGATTTGACGCGGGTCGAGACCTGCGGGTGGGGGATCGCTCTCGAGGCGTTGCAAGACAGCGTTGAACGCGGACACGGGCGTGTCGCCAAAGTCATCGCGGATCTTGCGGCCGAGGTCGCCAAAGGCACCGAACACGCGCAGCTCGCTCAGCACCACGCGGAGAAACAGCGGATTGTCCGCTCCTGGCGCACTGGTCAACGCTTGCAGGTGCTCCTCATCGAGTTCTTTCAGGAACTGATTGAGGTACGCACGGACCAACTTCTTGCGGTCTTCGAGAACTTCAAATCCGCGGTGCTCGTGCACCCGCACACGAGCGCCTGACCGCCACTGCGCTTCGAGCTTGTCAGCGCCTGGCTCTCCGCGCTTGAAGCTCACGAGAAGCTTGACGTTCTCGGGCAGCGCGAGCGGCAGCCAGTCGAGATCCAAAAGACCCGATTCGAGCTGGTCGAGGGCGTCGAGCACCACGACCGTCTTGCCCTTGTTCCCGCAGTCGGCCAGCAAGTCGGAGAGCAGGCCGCGCAGCTTGCGGGGATCGTCCGAAACTTCGGCGGTGAGCCGTCCGCTCGCGCGCAGCTCGTCGACCAGGAAGTGGAGCAGCGTATCCACGCTCGCCGACCGGTCGCCCACGCCGATGAAACGACAAACCACGGTTTCCCCGCGATCGCGGCGCCGTTGCACCCACTTCGCCAGCAGCGTCGATTTGCCAACGCCACCCGGCGCCACCACTGCCATCAAGCGCCGATCCGCGGGGGCGTTCGCCCAGGCGTCGAGCGCGTCGAAGTCGTCCGTGCGTTCGATGAACCCCTCGGTCGCCGCGTACACGAATTCCTCGTGCAGCGCAATCTCACGCTCGAGATCTGTCTGGTCGGTTGCCTCGACATGGTCCGGGAAACGCGCAGTGATGGCGGCCTGCAGATCCTCGCAGATGACCTCGCCCAGCGACCGGCCGTCGCAGCGAAAGTCCCCAAGGCGTCCCTTCGTGAGGTCGGCGTTGTGCGCCTCGGCCTTGGCCAGTTCACCAGCGTCCTCAGCGACATCAAGACCCTTGACGTTGACTCCGGCCTCCTCAAACCATTTGCGTCGCCATTCCTTCTGGTTGTCCTCGATGGTTGCCCCACACTGCAGGGGCATGGCGATCTCTGGCGTCTTCTGGTCCGGATCCCAACTCGCCTCGTAGAAGTGCACGGGCCTGCCTGTCGCAGGGATCTTCACCTTGCGAAGCTCGCCCTGCTTCGCCACGAGAAACGCGCAGCTCTTTGGATCCTTCTCCACCTGGTCGGTGTAAGTGCGCGCAAGCTGCGCCGGCTGCTTGGGCAACCTGTCCACATAGGTCGGCTGGCGCAGGTAGAAGAAGGCGTGCTCTGCGCGGTCGTGGTTGGACATCGGCTCTACGCACGAGTGCAGGACCTCCAGCTCCGTGACCGACGCCGCCTCGATTACCTTGTCGAGCCCCGGAAAGTCGTGCAGGGTCTGGTCCGCCAGGTCGCCCCGCTTCGGGATCCACCCGTAGCGTTGCCCGAGCAGGCAGATGAAGAACGGCCGGCAGTCGTCGATCTTGCGCAGGCACACGTCGACCACGCGCTTGTGCTTGGTGGCGTCTGCCTCGGTCACGCCCCAGCGCAGGTCCACGTCCACCAGGCGCAGCTTGCGCCGCTCGCACCATTCGCGCAGGCGCGGAAACACCTCTTTGACCAGGTAGTCCCGCTCCGCGTGCATGTCATTGAACGTGCTCGACACGAAGACGTTGACGGTCTCCCAGCCCACGGCCCCGCCTTTCAACTGGCCCGGCGTCTTCTCGTTGCTGGTGGCTGTGCTCATGACGATCCCTTCCGCGTCCACAAGCAGACTCATCCCATTGCCGTCACGGCGTCAACCTGTGACATGGAGGCTCACCGACAGCCCGCCGGATTCCGTCGGAACGTGCTACGTGCCCGGCCTGGTGCTCGCCGAGCCCTTGCCCTGTTCGATCACCTGCTGAATTGCCGCCTCCGCGCCGAACACTGGCTTGTAGCCAAGGGCTTCTTCTAGGGTGACCCAGACAAAGGCCGAGCTTTCTTCGTTCAGGGTGACGGCACCAACCGCTGTGCACCGGAAATACAGGTTCACACAATGCATCTTGCCCGGCTGCAGTGGCGGGCTGTTCTGGTAGAAAAGGAACGCAACGTCCTTGGCGCCAAGGCCAGTCTCCTCAACCAGCTCCTTGGTCACAGTGCTCTCGGGCGTGTCGCCGTAGTCGAGCTTGCCCCCTGGCAAGCACCACTGCCCCTCGCCGTATTCCGAATTCGCGCGGCGAAGAAGAAGGATGCGATCTTGCGCATCAGCGACGAACACGCGGATGGCAACGACGGGACGCTGGGGGGAATCGGTGGTCATGGGGATGCCTGCGCGTTGAACGGGAAGGCCTCACTGGGCGCGGCGTCTGGCTATTTGCATCCCCTCCATGGCCAGCACCTCGGGGAAGCTGAGGACTGCTTCGATATCGAACTTGCGGAAATCGTCGGACAGGTCGCGCCACGGTACCAGACACGGATTGATCTTGTTCGGATCGTCACGGCGAGGACCAAACCGCCAGCCCTTTTGCAGTCGCTCTATGTTCCAGCGTCCATGCTCCAATTGGGCCATGTATTCGATCTCCTTCGCCGTGAATCCACGGAAGATCGTGGGCTTCTTGTTCACCTTCTGTACCTGGAAGCCCGCGGCCTCCAGGATCCTGACAGAGTAGGCCGCCTGCTTCCGGTTCGCGTCCCTGTACCCTTCGTCCAGCGTCTCCCACGGCTGCGCGCTGGGCGGGAGATTCTTGGTGTTCCCGGCCAGGTAGCGGCGATGAATCTCTTTCGCTACCTCGTCGTTTGGTGTCTTGCCTGGTTTGGGCGGCAGCACGAAGGCCCGCATGGTCGCGGCGTCAGCCGGCAGCGGAAGCAGATTGGACAGCCCGGCCCACATTGGATCCTT
>PMZX01000431.1:7315-10248 GCA_003170035.1 Myxococcales bacterium
TCGGTCCAGTTCTGCATGATCTGCTCCGCGGCGAAGCGCTCGCCGAGCAGCACGGTCTTGTCGTAGCCGTCGTGCGTTCGCGCATCGTCGGGAAGCCGCGTGGGCCGGTAGCCGATGAGGCGGAAGTGCTTCTTGTCTTCGGCCTTGAGCGCATTGGCCAGATCGCCGACGCACCCCGGGATGCCCGCGTGTGTCCCGCCAGCGATGATCGTGCCGCCGAAGTCTGCCAGCACCTCGTGAAGCATGGGACGCACTCGCTTGACCGTTTGGGCCGGCATGTTGGACGCGCCACCAGCCACGATGAGGACAGGGGCGGTGAGGTCAGCATTCTTTCCCTCCGGCGGCGTACCGCTGCGAATGTGCTCGGCATGGGAGAGGAGGTCAATCGCCTGTTGGCATTCGGACGGGAGCGGTTCACCAAAGTGCAACTTGAGAAGCCAATCTCTCTCGGCGATCAGCAAATCGTTCGGAAGGAAGTGTTCGTCGGACAGCACATGGTGGATGCCCCGCGCGTAGAGGGCCAGGGCTTGGNNTAGGGCAGCTCGATCCGGCGGGCCGCATGGCGCCGGCAGGTGTCGATGGCGTTCATGATGGCCGGCCGCATAGTGGCCGAAAGCACGGTCAGTTGGTGCGTGAAGAATACTTCGTAGCCCAGCATGTGGCTGAGGTAGTAGGGGTTTTCTGGCTCGAGCGCGTGGGCCTCCTGGTAACAGGCGCGCGCCCGAACCTCTTGGTTCTTCACCCTCTCGAGCGCGCGGGCCAGCTGATGCAGAACACGGGCGTGCAGGCTGTTGCGCGTGCGCGGGTTGGGAACGAAAGGAACGCCCGAGGCGTTGCATTGCTCCAGCGCTTCTTCAAGGGCTCGGACGCCGTCGGAATAGGCCCGGCCCTCGGGATTGTCGCGGTTGGCGGCACACAGACAGTGGCCGAGGCACGCCAGCAGGTCGCACCGCAAGGCCCCCTCTATCGTCTGGTACGGGCGCAACCGCTTGACGGCCTCGGCGTGGTCGCCCTTGGCAGCCAGCAGCCGCGCCATGGTCAGCGTGAGCCTTGGCTTCCTTCCGGCGTCGGTCTCGTTCGCCAGAACCAGGGACTGGATGTCGATTTCCTTCTGCACTTCGGCCTTGCGCGCGTTGGTTGTGTAGTTGGCAATCAGGCCGTCGAGGTCACTGGCCAGCCGACGAAAGAGGCGATCACTTTCTTCCATCAGGGCGGCCAGCAGGTGCGCGCTTCGCTTGATGTCTGACGATGGCGTGATGGGCGTCTTGTAAATCCGGTCATGAAGGGTATCGGCCCAGGCGTGCTCAACCCAGGTGCGGACCTGAATCTCCGCCTTGCGCGTGCCAATGGCCTTGCGTTCATTGGGCGTGATGCCGAGCTCGCGGTCCGGGTGAAGCTGCACAATGAAGTGCATGTCGCGGTAACCGAACTGGTCCACAGCGAGGAGATTCTCCTTGTTTTCTTCTTCCGCGACGATGAAGTTCGCCTTGATGAACTCGCACACACCACTGACCTGGTCGGTGGTCTGCACGATCACGCGGGCGCCGCAGAGATCGGTGAGCTGGTTGACCGCATCAGGATACTTGCCGAACTTGCGCGCCACCTTCTCGGCGAAGCTGCCAACTCCCTTGGCGCGCGCTTGCACCAGCGCCTCGGGGAAGGAGGCACGGCAGGCGGTCTCCAGCACCCGCTGCAAGACCACCGCGTACGTCTCGTAGGACGGCCGCTCGCGCACATAGGCCTCGACCTGTTTCTTGTGCAACTCGGCCGTCAGCTTCTGATCTGTGCTCATGTTTCCCCCCTGACAGGTGTCGGGCGCCACTCTAGTCCCAATTGGTGGGCGCGCGAAAGTGCAGCCTTCATAGTACAACGATCACGCCGACCGAAGGGAGGACCAGGTATGGTTCCGGCGCCTNNAAGGCGCGACGAGGGCGCATACTAGACGTATGTAACCGAGGAGCAACGCAGCCGGCCGGGATGGATCGGCCGCCCAAACGTGGCCGAAATTCTGACCGGAGGCACTAGGCAGAACGTAGTCGCTCGATGAGCTTCTTGATCGCGGGCACGTGGGTTGCCACCACCTCGCCGCGAAGCATGTGGTCGTTGTGCAAGCTCCTGAAGGTCGCTTCACCTTCCCGGAAGCTCTCAAGCAAGAAGAGTTCATTCGCTCCACAAGCAGGGCAGCGCTCGTAAATGAACAACGGATGCAGAGACAGCGTGGTGTCGCCTTCTGCGCGGTGGAGCCACACCCGACCCTTCGTCATCTTGCGTGCCGATTCGACCACGCCATCAGGGAGCACCAAATTGTCGCCAGTCAGCCAGCGCACGGCGTATTGGATGCGATCCGATTCCGTCCCATCATCGGGTGCGACGACTGTGAGCTCCTTGATCACGAACGGCGCCGCGCGCTGGAGGATGTCGAGTCGGCGAACCAGGGTGTGCATTTGCGGCAACCACTCACGAACGACTGCCTGGGCTGCCTGCTGCAGATCATCGCCATCACGTCCCTTCCCCAGGTAGTCTTCGCGCGACGGCAGAAAACCCTCGATAATTCCCAGCACGTCGTCCTGGGTTCCGCTGCTTTCCGCCAACGCATCGAGCACCGGCCGCAGAAGCGATCCACTGTCCTGTGCTCGGCTATTCATCGCCTCCCGCAGGAGCGCAGCCCAATCTGCAAGTGTGCCCCGCTCCCTTTCCAGCATGCGAATGAACGCCGCGGCCAGTGGTGCCCGGGAAGAAGCATCGTTCTGTGCCGCAGCAATGCAGAGCAGGGCGATCCAGCGCACGGTCGCTTCGTGCAGCTTGATCAGTGCGGAGGCCTGCGCGACCGCGTCGTCACGCGCACCAAGCAGGCGCAGAGCGAAAGCGATTGGGAAAGGAAGCCCATCCCCGCGTTTGGCCTGGCAGAGTTGCTCATCCGCCGCGCGGATCAG
>PMZX01000431.1:10311-10737 GCA_003170035.1 Myxococcales bacterium
CAGCACGATGGCGAATTCGTCGCCACCGTAGCGTGCGAAGAGATCCTCAGGCCTGATCGCCTTCTTGACGGCTAGCGCGAGCGTTCTAAGCACCGAATCGCCAGCCAAGGAGCCATGGGTTTCGTTCACCTGCTTGAAGTGGTCGATGTCGAACAGGACCAGGGACACGTCGCGCCGGTATTTGTGGGCGCGAGCGATCTCGCGATCCATGCATTCCCGAAAATAGCGCTTGTTGAAGATCTGGGTCAGGCCGTCGACGGTGGTGAGCCGATAGATCTCTTCGTGGTAGGCGCGCTCGATGTTGCCACCCGAGAGAAACTTCAGGATGGTGCGGCCAATCTTGATGAGATCGCCATCCTTGAGCGTCCGTTCTTCAACCTGTTCGTCGTTGACATAGGTGCCATTGGTCGAGCCCATGTCGCCGAT
>PMZX01000215.1 GCA_003170035.1 Myxococcales bacterium
CTGTCGCGGCGGCTGTCCGCTGTTTTCCCAGTTCCTGCTGGGCGACTTTTGCGCGCCCGATCCCGAATGCCCACGCATTGTGGACGCCAAAGACTGAAGACGCTCTACGGCTTGGTGATGGTGAACGTCTTCAGCGGGGTGGTCGACCCCACGTAATAGATGGTTGCCGTCAAGGTCTTGCCCGACACATCCATGACTGCAAAGCCGTTCTTCGCCCCAAAGCAATCGTCGGCGCGTCCGGTCTGGCACGTCTGTGGCCCTGCTCCGGCTGCGCCCTCGATGAATTCGTCGAACTCGTGCGTGCAGTTCGGGTAGCGAGTGCTGTTGATGCGCACGTGGGCGTTGGTGTGCTCGTGGCCGTGAAACGTCGCCGTCACGATGGAGTGCTTGTTCAACATGTCGATGACCGCCGGGACCGACGGACAGCAGTGCTCGGCCACCGGGTATATCGGCCCGTGCCAGTTCAGGAACGCATGGGTCAGGCCCCTTGCCTCGGCTGCGGCAAGGTCGCTGTCCGCCCACGCGATTTGTGCGGCCGTGATTAGCGTCGCGTCGTCTGGGACATCGATAGCCACAAAGTGCGAATTTCCGTAGTCGTACGAGTACGTCAGGTTCTTCGTTTGCTGGGTCAGGTTGGTGGCTCCCACCGTCGCGGCCACGGCGTCGTAGTTGAAGAAGGCCGCGAATCCGGTCGGATCCGTGGAGTCGTGGTTGCCCCGCACCACGAACGAGATGTCGAACATGCCATTGTTCGTGCCACCGTTGATGGCCGTTTTCCAGGTGGCCATGGGGCCTGCTGCGAAGCCCGATTCCACCAGATCGCCGCTGTAGATGGTGAAATTGGGGGGCGGCTTGAGCGCCTTGGCCTGGTTCGATTCCGTGGTGAAGTCCGCAGTGCCGGTCTTGGTGTCTGCCCAGACGATGAACCGGAAGCTGCTGCTTCCGGCCCCACCAGCCGCGCCTGTGCTGCCGCCCGTGGCGCCTCCGCTGGCGCCCGCCGCACTTCCGCTGCTGCCCGCCGTTCGGCCAGCGGCCCCCGTCGTTCCCGCAGCTCCAGCGGTTGTCCCGCCAGTGCCAGCGGTTGTTCCGCCAGTGCCAGCGGTTGTTCCGCCAGTCCCCCCGCCAGTGCCAGCGGTTGTTCCGCCAGTCCCGCCGGCCGTCTGGCCAGCGCCGCCGGTCGCCCCACCAGTGCCAGCGGCTATCCCGCCCGTACCGCCGGTCGTCCCACCGCTGCGGCCAACGGTCCCGCCAGAGCCAGCCGCACTGCTGTCCCGGGTCGTGGAAGTACTGCCATTCCCACTACTGCAACCGTCGAGCATCAGCCCAAGCACCGTCGCCAGACCGATTCCTATTGCAAAGGATGAAATGCATTTCATGTCAATCGTCCCCCGATGGCAAACAGGGTTCACTTCTTTGCAGCATGAGAGCGACTTTGAAGGTTACCGCACAGAAGACCCTTGTGCTTCACTGATGTCGAGCGACCGCCGCGGCGGAGAAGGGGACGTCACGACTCGGGGTTTGAGCCTGGCAGGGATCCCTCGATTTCATGGCGCATTCTGGGCAGATCTTCGAGGAAGCTCGTCGTCACAATGCCGCGCACGCCGGGGAGGCAGACATGGGGGCTGCCAGGCTCTTCAGGTCATCGGCCAAGCGCTGGATGCCCGGCGGAATGGGCTGGCAGGAATTCATCGTCGGTGAAGGACAGGGACTCCCCACCAGGATGTTACCCCCGCCCGCCCGAGTGATCGACCAGACAGTCCCATCCATCGGCCTGCTATCGACGCCATAGACATGTGAAGTGGTCAGAGCAAAGGCCGTCTGAACATCGGCGTCGGTCAGATCCTGGGCAATCGTGGAAAGGGAAACAACACCGGGCGCGCCGCACGCGGGTAGCGTCGGCGAACACGATCGGACTTGCGGGCCATCCATACCGGCGCGGAGGGTGTAGGTGCGAGTCACGGTCATATGGCCTCCGCCATCCAACGAGTAGCCATCCTGATAGAGAACCATGCCGCCGCTGCTGCCAAAGGTCAGCGCGTAGGGGAGCGAGCAAACCGGCGCAGCAGCATCGGGGAAGGGACCGCAGAAGAGCCCGGTGCAAGCCATTCCCGTTGCCATGCACTCGCAGGTGTTGCACCCATCGCCCATGGGTATCGACTGCCCGATGTGGAGCACCATATCGCCGCCCCAGATGCAGAACTGCGGGGCGTCGCCGCCGACATCCCTTGCGTCTACGACGAGCTGGCTGTCTTTGGCAGTGTCCGGCGTGAGCAGGGCATCCTTGGCCGAGTCCGGGGCAGGAGGCAGATCGGAGCGCAGATCCGCAATGACGTCGGTCCCATCCACTGTGGGCCTCACATCCTTGGCTAGGTCGAGCGGCACCGTCCCATCCACTGTGGGCCCCACATCCTTGGCTAGGTCGAGCGGCACCGTCCCATCGGCCTGCACATCCGGAAGGGCTGCATCGGGAGTGCGGTCAGCGCCGGCGTCCGTTGGGCAGGCCATGAGCGTGCAGGCCACCGCGCCGTTCGACTCACACGTGCAGGTGTTGCAATCGTCTCGAAACGAGTCGCCGGGGTTGTAGGTCTTGCCACCGTAGAAACACGTGGTCACCTGGCCATCCGCTTTCTGGGTCATCTTCATCCCGCCTCCTCCACAGGCCAACGTACAGACCACGGTGAATGCGCCAAGCGCAGGTGCGACGCTCAGTTTCTTGAACATACCGTCCTCCTGGTAGCAAGGAATGCACCAGTCCAAGGCCCGCATCTTCGCTCGACCAAGGCTGCCCGTGCATCAGATTTCTGAGCTATCCGCGCCACGAGAGTCAGGGTTCTCGCCACGTCTGACGAGATAGACGACCTCGCCCCTGGTTGCGGCTGCCAGACTGCGATGTGAACTCGGTAGCGCGAGGCGCATCACTTCAAACAACCTCGTAGCCCTGGTAGTTGCACGCAAAACCCTTCAGAGTGTCCCGGCTGGCTCAACGAGCGGCGCAGGGCGTGAACCATTTTCTTCGTCTCGCGCAACTGAAAAGCTGTCCTCTTCTGCCTCTGGCAAGAGAGTACGCTTCTTCAATCCTGCAAGGAGTCGGTATGCACAGGTTTCCAGGTTGGGCAATCCTGATAATAGGCGCTGCTGGCTGGCTAGTTTCCTGCAGCAGTGGGAATTCCAAGGCTGACGGAAGCACGCCTGGCACCGGCGGCAGCGCGACCAGCACGNNAAGCACGCCTGGCACCGGCGGCACTGTAAATACCACCTCGGGCGTCAGCGCGGGTTCCACCAGCTCAAGCAGCGGAGGCAGCGCGGCGGTCACAGGGGGCACCACCAGCTCGGCCAGCGGGGGCGCCACCAGTTCGGCCAGCGGCGGTGGTTCCAGTACCAGCCCAGGCAGCGGGGGCGGTGCGTCTCCTGCTGGCGGGTCAGCAACAAGCGGGACCGCCGGCGGCGGGGGAGCCACCAGCACCAGCCCTGGCAGCGGGGGCAGTGCGTCTTCAACCGGCGGATCAACCAGCGCGAGTGCTGGCAGCGGCGGTGGTTCCACGACAAGCCGGGGCGGAAGCACATTTTCCCCCGGCGGGACAACAATCGCGGGCGGGAGCAGGACAGGCG
>PMZX01000393.1 GCA_003170035.1 Myxococcales bacterium
GTGGGGAACCGTTGGTCATCAGTCTACTGACCCAGTGCTAGCTCGGCATAGCCGGACGCTGTTGCTCCGCTCCGCCGCCAGTCGACGCGGCCCCGACTGCGGACAGAAGACGGGCCATGCCGTCGAACAGGGCCGCGAGCGCGCTGGCAGCCTGAGGCGGGGCTTCGATACGTAGGCTGCCGTCGGCGCCGCGCTCGACACGTAGGGCATTGAACAGCTGGGCGACTGGCGCCGATGACAGGGCCACTGGGGCGGGCGCCGGTGGCATTTCCACTGCAATGCCGGTGTCCTGGGGATTGGCAGCCTCGACCATCTGTTCAACTTCCATCCCGGCGGCTTCGGCCTCGGCCATCACGGCGTCAGTGGCCACGTCTGCGGGCTTGGGCGTAGGCGGCGACGCCGCGACCAGACGCTCGAGCACGTGNNCGCTCCTCGATGCAGGCCCGGCTGACCAGGTTGTACACGTCGATGGGGCGCTTCTGGCCCAGGCGGTGAATGCGCCCGATCCGCTGCTCCAGCACGGCTGGGTTCCACGGCAGTTCCAGGTTGATGCAGGCGTTGGCAGCCTTCTGCAGATTGAGTCCCACGCCGCCCGCGTCGCTGAGAAACAGTATGGCGGCTTGAGGGTCATCGTGGAAGTCCACCAGGTTTTGCGTGCGTCGGCGGGTTCTTTCCTGGCCGGTGAAGAACAGCGCGCGGAGGCCTTCGGTCGCCAGCAGGTCGGACACCGACCAGGCGGCCAACTCCAGCATCCGTCGCCACTGACTGAATACGACGACTTTGCGCTTCTGGGTAATGACCAGGCTCGCAATGAGCTCGCGCAACTCGATCAGTTTGGGCGTGGCCAGCGATTCAATGAGCTTGGGCGATGGTTCGCGCGGCCGGATGTCGGGCCAGGTGTCCTCGAAATTGAGTTGCGCCATTCCATTGCTGATCACCCGCTGCGTGGCCAAGAGGCTCATCAGGCGCAAGAACTCGGCGGGACTCAGCGGTCGGCGTGCCGCAATGGCGGCGAGCTTGGCAATGGGCTGGTTCAGCCCGTCGTGGGCCTCGCGCTGCTGGTCGGTCAGATCCACTGGAATGACAGTGTCCTGCCGGGGCGGAAGCTGGGCCAGCACTTCCGAGCGTACCCGGCGCAGCAGCACGGGCTCAAGTCGTGCCCGCAGGGTATCCAGGTTGCGCGCGCCCACCACCTCACGCTTGCCGTCGGCAAAGCTGCTGTGCCATGGGATCAGACGCCACTTGGGCTCCAACGCGCGGTCGTCGACCCACTCGACAATCGACGCCAGCTCCTCCAGCCGATTCTCCATCGGCGTTCCGGTCAGTACCAGCCGGTAGGTGGGCCTCAGGCGTTTGACTGTCAAGGCAGTGCGCGTGGACCAGTTCTTAATCCGCTGCGCCTCGTCCAGAACCACCAGATCTGGATTCCAGGCCGCAATGGCGTCGAAATCGCGCACCACCTGCTCGTAGTTGGTCACCAGAAATCCGCGGCGAGTTGCCGCGTAGAGCGCCCGGCGTGCATCCGCGTTGCCGTCCACAATTCGCAACGGCGATCGGCTGACCGCCAGCCATTCGCGTTCCCATTGCGGCTTCAACGACGCGGGGACGATCAATAGACCGCGCTTCACCAGGCCGGCGTCGAGGAGTGCAGACGCCGCCACAATGGCCTGTGTGGTCTTCCCGAGACCCATGTCATCGGCCAGCACCAGTCGTCCCTCGGTCAGAAAGCGCGCCACCCCCTGTTTCTGGTAGGAATAGAGGCGGCGCTTGCTCTTGCTGTTCAACAGCCGAGGCCTGGCGGCGTTCAGGTGGGCGACGCGTTCCAGCCGCGCTCGTTCATCGGCCAGAACCGCGTGCGTAGCTGGATCTGCGCCGGCACCCTTGACGTATTTCTGTAGCTCGCAAACCAGGTGCAGGCGCGCCCGTGGATCCGCAGCGTGCAGGTTGGCCAGATGCAGCCGACCTTCCTTTCCAGCGTGAAAGAGGCGCGACAGCCCGTTTGCAGGTGACAGAAGCACCAGAGCTGAAAGCGGGTCGAAGGGGCCGGCCGGGACCAGCGTGGCGTCCCATGATAGGTTGGGCGATGCAATCCGTGGAGCCTCCAGCGCCGCCTTCCATTCACGGGGCTTGCGCGCCAGGTGGTCCACGACTGCCAACACGTGCTTGCACAATCCAAGCGAGCCGCGCAGGAAATCCGGACAGTTGCAGCGCGCCTCTATGGGATCGAGTGAGAGCAGACGCAGGTCATAGGGAAGCAATCCTGCGGCCTGCGGACTGCCCAAAATGTAGCGCCCAAAGGGACCGCGCCGCGGACTCTCGATCACGGCCAGCTCCTGGCTGCGCGCCGAGGCCAGCCGGCGCAGCAGGGCGTCGAACGCCGCCCGGCGCACCGGCCAGTCCCACGGACCCGGCAGTGCCAACGTATGGTGGACAAGCATCTCGACAGGAATGGGCAGCGTGCGCCGTCCAGCGATCTGTTTCAGCGTCTCGAAGGCCTCGCTATCCGACGTCGCTTCGCTCGCGGCCAAGGTGGAATCAGACATGGCTGTCTTCTATCACGCGTCTATGGCTCAACCATCAGTGACCACGACCCGCAAGTACCGCGTGCCGTGATGGGGCGGGAACACGGCCCAGCCATCGAAGAAATCCATTGACCTCCTGCCCATCCCTGCGGCAGCGTACTTGGTACGGCGGCAGCGACACCGAACCCCGATGGTTCCTCCCCCGCAGGAGCCCTCGAACGGGGCAAAGGGGAGTTCACTCCTCCGGCTGGCTCGTCGCACGTTTCTTCGTGCCGCGCGGCCGAAAGCGGGGGTTCCGAGACCGCCAGAGGAAGACTGGAGAGTCGTACACCGCCGCGCGTCTCCATGTCTTGCAGGCCCAGGCCGAATTGCTAGGCGTGGCGGCAAAGCCTGCTGCGCCCACGGCGAGCCCGCAACGCTGCGAGGCTGCCATTCTCAAGGTGAACGACCGGTCTGTCCGGGCGCGAATGCTGGGCGAAAGCGAACAACTCACTTTTCGCAGCCGCGACATGTGGACGGCGGTGCCGGGCCAGATCGCGTCGGGCAGCGAGCCGACGACCGTCGTGGCCGACTCGGGGGTCGAGAACGTAAACGGCGTGGTCGACGCTCTCCTCGGCTTGGGACAGTTGCGCCGCGTTCTCGCACAGGTCGAGGTCACTTGCTCAGATTCCATGATCGAAGCCTGGTGGCGCTCGCTCAAGCATCGCTGGCTCTACCTGCACCAGCTCGAAAGCTTCGTCACGCTGGAGAAGTTGATCGCGTTCTACGTCGAGCAGCACAATTCCGTGGCTCCGCATTCGGCCTTCGCTGGCCAGACCCCGGACGAGATGTACTTCGAACGCGGGGCACAGATCCCCGTCAACCTTGCGGCCGCGCGTACTCGTGCGCGTGAGGCGCGCATGAAAGCCAACCGCAGCCTGAGCTGCACGGTCTGCCAGTTACCTTTGAGCGCGCCCGCCGCCCCCCCAGATTCCTTTGCGATTTCCGACCGGTTGCAGTTGCAACGTGAAAAGCTTGAGCCGCAGCTGGGGATTGCCGGGGCGCGTTCGCGTTGGCGAAGACGGGCTTTGCCCGACGTAGCCAGAGCGCGGGAGAGCGCGGGAGGGTTTGGGAACCCTTCCAGGGTTCCCATCAAAATCTGAGCGGGCGAAGGGACTTGAACCCTCGACGTTCACCTTGGCAAGGTGACACTCTACCACTGAGTTACGCCCGCAGAGGGGACTTGGTTTAAGCGGAAACCTCCTTTCGGTCAAGGGGTTGGGTGATTCTTTCGTTTCCGTCCTCGTGCATCTCAGAGTGTCCAAAAGGCTGTGCAGCCCACAGCGCGGTGCGCCCTTCGAGCAGGCGCTCGGCCCCCGCTGTCGAGCAGCACCTGCCGGGCGTGGACGCCACCTCGGGGCCTGAGCCACGCGCTCGCGGCCGACGTCAATTTCGCTCGCTGTCCACGTTCGGACTCGCTCGCGTCTCGCAGGGAAAAGCACGACATCGGAAAGGATCGAGGTGCCTTCGCTTCGGCTATACTCATCCTCCAATGTTCATGATCCGCCCCGGTAGCAATGGGAGTGGCAACATGACTCGCGCCAGGCTGATCGAGCGCGTCTTCCGGAGAAGACTAACGGTGTTGCTGGCGTTGGGAGCCTTGTGGGGCTGCACGATGGAGGAACAAGGCGTCCAGACACCAGCCGTATCCCCCACCGGCGCAGGCGGCGCCGTGAGCCCTGCCGGCGGGTCCGCGGCCAGCGGTGGGGGCTCTGGCTCAGGTGTTGCGTCTGGGGGCGCATCAGGCAATTCTGGGGCGCTGGCCAGCGCCGCAGGTACCGCCTCAGGTAGCGCTTCGGCCGGTGGCGGCGCTTCCGGTGCCACCGCGGCAGCCGGCTCAAGCGGCACCTCGGCCAGCGCCGGCACGTCGGGTACCGACGCGGCAGCCGGCTCAGGCGGCAACTCAGGCACCGACGCGGCAACCGGCTCAGCGGGCACCTCGACCAGCGGCGGTACTTCGGGCACCGACGCGGCAGCCGGCTCAGGCGGCAACTCGGGCACCGACGCGGCAGCCGGTTCAGGCGGCAACTCGGGCATAGACGCAGCAGCCGGCTCAGGCGGCAACTCNNAGCCGGCTCAGGCGGCAACTCGGCCAGCGCCGGCACGTCAGGCCGCGACGCTGGGCCAGGTTCGAACGACGGTGCGACCGGTGACGGTGTTTCTCGCAGGGACGCAGGGGTTGACTCGAGCACCGGCCCGAGCTGGCACCTCGTCTGGTCGGACGAGTTCAATCTCGGCGCCAACTCGGGCGCTGACACGACGAAGTGGAACATTGCTACCTCGGAGCCGTACACGGTGAACGGCGAACAGCAGAAGTACACGGCGCGGCCGCAGAACGTTTTCCACGACGGCCAGGGCCACCTGGTGCTGCGCGGCCTTCACGACTACTGGAACAGCAACGGCGCCGTCTACCCGTACACCTCTGCACGGCTGCAGAGCGACGGGAAATTCCAGTTCAGCTTTGGCCGCATCGAGGTGCGCGCCAAGCTTCCCGCCGGACAGGGATCCTTCCCGGCCATTTTGCTCATGGGGACCACGGGCAATTGGCCCCAGTGTGGCGAGATCGGAATGATGGAGCAATGGGGGCAGGACAAGTCCTGGCTGTATTGCTCGACCTATTCGGGGGCGTCCAGCGATGTCAAACAGCAAGTCCCCTTTCCCAATGCCACGACGTTGTCATCCGATTTCCACGTGTATGCGCTCGAATGGTATTCGGATCACATGGTCTTCTTCATTGACGACGCGCAGGTGGCGCGCTCCAATTTCGCCGCGAGTTCGCCCTTCTTCACCGGGACGTACTACCTGATATTGGACGTCGCCATCGGGGGCACCATGGGTGGCGCTATCGACGACGCCGGCGGCTTTCCGATGGACATGGTGCTTGACTACGTCCGCGTCTACTCGCAGTAGCGTCCGCGGCGACCGGGCAATCGAAGCGCGTCATCCCCTTCTGGGCGAATAGTGCGCTCGCTCGGGGCACCAATAGGGACAGTCCGCCCACGTCCGAAGAAGGAATCTGTCATGAAGCCGCCCTCGGTCCTCGCTGTCATCGCATTCTGTCTGGATCTATCCGCCTGTACATCGTCGAACGGTGGGCCACTTTCGGGCGCGGGTGGGAACACCGGCGTTGGAGGCTCGATGAGCTCAGGAGGTTCAGTTGCGACCGGCGGAAGCACCGCGACCGGTGGAAACTCGACGACCGGCGGGACAGCCACGACGGTGGGGACGACCGCAGCCGGCGGCACGATCGGCGGAAACACGGCCGGCGGAACGGACGGCAGCACGACCGGTGGAAACACGGCCGGTGACACGGGCGGCAGCACGACACCGACCGGCGGATCCGTGGCCGCTGGAGGCACCACCGGCGGAACCTCATTGACCAGTAGCACGACGGCAACTGGCGGAAACACGGCCGCTGGCGGCACAGCCGCAACTGGTGGCCGCACAACTGGCGGAAACACGGTTGCTGGCGGCGCGACTGGCAGGACGACCGGCGGAACCACGGCTGCTGGCGGTACAATTGTAACTGGCCGCACGACCGGAGGCACCACCGCCACTGGCGGTGCAACCGCAACTGGCGGCGGCACTTCGCCTGCCGCGACCTGCACGGCAGAGTACACGGGCTCGGACACGAGGCCCTTGCTCACGGACGCTTCGGCCGCTTGCTTCACCATCCANNTCCGTGACGACTGGGACCCTTCGTCTGGACTTCCCGCTGCCAGCACCTACGCACCAGCCTTCACTGTCGCGGCGGATGGAAGCGGCACCCACACAACCGTGCAAGACGCAATCACCGCAGCCAACAGTTTGGGGAACAGTTCGCGCGTCTACATTCTGGTCCAGCCTGGTACCTACCGCGAACTCGTCTGCGTAAAGGGGACTGTGCCCATCACCCTCTATGGTGCGGACACTGACGCGGCCAAGGTCACCATCGCATTCGACAACTACAA
>PMZX01000108.1 GCA_003170035.1 Myxococcales bacterium
GCGATGGGACTCCTATAATGTTGGTTCCGTGAACTTGCTCCGGCTTTCTACTTTCATCGCAGTCGCCTTACTTGCGACTGAGGTTCTGGCTGTGGCGGCCGCAACGCCTTGGCCTGCACGAAGGCGTCGCAGCGAGGAAGGTCTGCGGCCCGGCGTACACGAGCTGAAGGACGTGAGGCGCTGGCCCGCCGAGCCGGTGTCTCCGCCCGGCCTGCCTGATCCGGCTCGCTTTCGTGCGGCCCTCTCTGCAATGTGCGAGGGCGTGGCCACGGCGCGCGCCATCGGCCACACTGCCGATGGGGTGCGCGAGGCTGCGGTCGAGGCGGGTGTGGATCCGTTTCTCCTCGGGGCGCTGGTCTATCGGGCCAGTCGTTGCAACCCACAGCTGCAGACGTCCTTCGGCGTCGGGCTGCTGCAGATTCAGCCGGGCATGTACGCGGCCAACCTGCGCGGCGGCAAGCTGGTCTATCAAGTGCGCCAGGGCGAGGCGTGGGCGGAAAAGACGCGGCCCTTGCCGCGAGGCGGACTCAATCCTCTGCTGCTCAAGCAGTCGAGCCATCACCTGCGCGTGGGGGCGGCCCTTCTGGGCATGTGGCAGGACCAACATCCGGCCATCGACCAGGTCTTCGCGGGCTCTGTGCCCCACCGGAGCGCGCTGGCCCACTTCGGCTGGGGCGATGTGGTGCGCGGCACGGGCGGCGAGGATCGCGCCCTGGTCGCGCGCCGGCGGCTGATCGAACGCTACCTGGACACGCACCCGACGCCGCATCCGACGCCGCTGGGAATCGCCGTGGTCTCGCCCCTGGGGGGCACGCCGCGCGTGGCGCCCAGCGGCCCCGGCGAGGATCGCGACGAGGGGGCACGCGCCCACCGCGGCCTGGATATCGACGCCACCACGGGCGAGCCGGTGGGCAGCTTGGCCGACGGGGTGGTGTGGTTCGCGGGCTTCGACTTGCCCGGGCGGATGCGGCCGCAGCCCGTGCCGCCCGAGGAACTGGCGCAGACCCCGCGTCCGCAGTTGGGTCCGGGCGGCCTGTTCGTGTGCGTGCGCCACACCGAAAGGATCTTCTCCTGCTACATGCACCTGTCGTCGTACCGCGTGCACATCAACGACCGGGTGAAGGCGGGCGACTGCCTGGGCGCCGTTGGTCGCTCGGGCGTCAAGTCATCGGGCAGTCATCTTCACCTGGAGATTCACGTCCAGGGCGCTGCCATCGATCCCGCTCCCGTTCTGGGGCCCGATCTGGTGATCCCGCCCCTGGACACGGTGGCACACGATCTGGCCATGCAATCGAAGAAGGTGCGCCTCAGGCACGAGCGGCACGCCCGCTGGCGTGCTCACCTGGCCGCGCGCAAAGATGCGGCGGCGTCTGGGATTCAGGTCAGAGGATCGGGGCCATGAGGCTGGCCGCCACTCCGCCCGCATCACAAGGAATCCCGGAGCGCCGTGACGGGAGTGGCCATTGCCGCCTGCTCCGTAGCATAATCCTCGCATGAGCGAAACAGGAGCGAGCCTGGGCGGTCAACCGCAACGGAAATTCCAAGGCGCAGGTGGAACGCCTGGAGGCGTCGGGGAATTCTTCGTCGGGTTAGGCGTGGCCTCCATCGGCTTCTACCTGCTGTTCAACCACGTGTACGTGCAGACCTCGTTTGGCCACCCGAGCGGCTTCGGCGTGTTCGGCAACAGCTTCGGGCTCAGCCTGCTTCCGCTGCTCTTCGGTATCGGCACGCTGTTCGTCAATGGCAGGTCCATCTTGGGATGGGCCTTGACCGTGGGCGGCCTGCTGTTCATCGCGGCCGGCATACTGATGAACATGCACATCTACTTCCGGACCACCACCCTGTTCGACGCCCTCATGATGTTTGGACTCATCGCCGCTGGCCTAGGCCTCATCGTCAAGAGCCTGCGGCCGCACAAAGTGAAGCAGCCTGAAGAGTAGTCTCCCCACCAACCTGGCTGCCCTGCGTGCCCTCCGTGCCCCTGTGGCGGGATCCCATTCCTTCACCACAGAGGGCACAGAAGACACAAAGACGATTCGAGAGCCGGCCCTACTTCATCATCTTCTCTGTCTTCTCCATCTTCTCCATGTTGGCGACCATCTTCTGGAACTCAGCGATGATCTCCTTGGAGGCATCGAGCAGCTTCTTCTGGGCCGCCATCAATTCGGGGTCAGCCTTCATCTTGGCCATGTCGTGCTGTGCTGCCGGCCATGCTGACGCCTTCTTCATGTTGGCGGCTGACTTCTCCAGGCTGGCCGCTATCAGCTTGTGGTCCTTTGCCAGTTCACGCAGACCCTTGACCTCGGCCTGCGAGGCCTTGTCTTTGTTGGAAGACATGAACTTGGCGTGGGCCTCCCACATGTTGGCTGCTGCCGTGGCACCCGCGGCGAGCTTCTCGGGAATAACGGCCATGCCCGCCGTCATCTGGCCGCAGGTGGGCTGGGCCCCGGCCATGGCCGGCTGATCAGCGGCGTGCGCAGGAGTGAACGTCACGAGTGACAGAAGTACAGCGGCAATTAGTGTTGGTTTCATCGATCCTTTCCTCCGTTGGTTGAGTTGCCTCGTGGGCTGTCACCGCTCCTGCCCAAAGCGCAGGTCGCGCGCAGTCCGCAGGTCCGGCTAGGTTGATGCATTCGCAGGAAGACCCGTTACGGCGCCCGCCGCCGGTTTCGCGAATACCCCGCCACCAACTGGCCCATTCGGTCAGTTCGCGCAGTTATTGCGCACCTCACATGGCCTGACGCAACCTGACCGTCCCGCGCGCGAGCGTGAAGACGATCCCGCTGAGGGCATAAAGGGCCACGACGGAGTGCCCGGTAGGAAGGTCGAGGAAGTACGAGGCGGTGATGGCGATGAGATTGAGCACCGTGCCCAGCCCCCACGCGAGCAGCAGCTTCACCCTGAACGAGCGGTTCATGCTCGACACGATGAAGGCGGGAGCAACCAGAATCGCGAACACCACTAGAACCCCCGCGAGATTGACCGAGCTTGTGACGGTGAGCGAGAACGTGCCGAAGAAGACCAGTTCCTTCAGGGTGCCCCGCAATCGCCCCATCGTCAGCCAGAGCACGGCCCCGATGGCCGCATAGAGCCCCGCGGTTCTGAGTACCGCGCCCATTGGCACGAAGAGGATGTCGGCGGCAACCAGGTGCTGCATCTCCTCCGCGCCGCGGGGTGCCCGGGATAGGGCAATGACGGCGGCACTCATTCCGAAGGCGTAGAGAAGCCCGATGAACGCCTCATGGTTTCGCGTTCGTTTGGTCGACAGGGCGATCAGGAAGGCGCCGGCAAGCGAGAAGGCGAGCGACACCGGGTAGATGTACTTGCCGTCGAAGGCCAAAATGGAGATGGCGGCGCCGAAGGCCGCCATCTGGCCGATTCCGAGATCGGTGAAGATGATGCCGCGTTCGATGATGTGCAGTCCATAGTACGAATGGATGCCGAGGAGCACGACCGAGAGAAGGAATGCGCTAAAGAGGATGTCGATCATTGCAGGACGCTCGCGAGCAGGGTGTCGTACAGGCTGAATATGTCTCTCGCCGCCGCAACCGCTCCCACATCTTGGGGCAGGACGGCGCATGGGACTGACAGTTTCTTCGCCAAACCCTCCGGGGATTTGTTCTCGTGATACGGATCGGTCACGACCATGTAGACCGTGCCGGCTGCATTCGCCTCGATCAGCTCCTCCATGTGCCGGCTGGTCGGAGGAATGCCGGGCTTCGGCTCCAGCTCGGCGACGATCTTCATTCCGGTTCGTCGGGCGAAGTAGTCAAAGAGGCGGTGGTACTGGATGATGGCCCTGCCTCGCAGCGGTTCGGCCTTCTTATCCCATGCGGCCGACCGCGCCTTCCACTGCGCCAGGAATGCGTCGAGGTTCTTTTGGTACGCGCTGGCTCCGCCCAGGTCGGCGCGGGCAAGCCTATCTGCGATGGCCCGCGCCAACGCCGGGACGCTGTGCCAGTCAGTGATGAAGTGCGGGTTGCCTTCTGGATGGATATCGCCCTGGGCGCGGCTCACGCTGTCGGGCTTGTCGATCAGTTCGACGAATTGGGAGAGATCGACGAAGCCTTGGGCGCCCGGCATGATCTTCGGGTTGTT
>PMZX01000392.1 GCA_003170035.1 Myxococcales bacterium
TGCAACGCCTTCATAGCAGCATCTGGCAGATCGACCGTGACCGTCATGGCCCCTCTTGCCTTCTAGTATGCACCAGAGCGGAGAGCGTGGCGACAGCGCTAGCGCAAGGGTGTGTCATGCCGGTGGTCGGCCGTCCGGGCCGGGTCGGTCGGGGGCAATGTCGATTGTGCGGACGCCGTCTGCGCAATTGTTGCACCGTGCGCGGGGGCCAGGGAACGATAGGTTCGCGAAAATTTCCCAGACACTGTCTGGGGAATCGAGAAGCCCCACGCACGCCGGCGGTTTGCCAGGCTGGCCGCGGTGGGTTGGGGTACGATGGCGTACCCTTCCATGTCACCCGAGACGCACGCTCAACTTGCCAACTTCATCTGGGGGATCTGCAACCTGCTGCGCGGGCCGTACAAGCGCAACGAGTACCGCAAGGTCATCCTGCCGCTCACGGTGCTGCGCCGGTTCGACTGCTTGCTGGCGCCCACCAAGGCCAAGGTTCTGGCCGAGCACGCGAAGATCAAGACCAAGCCCGAGACCGTCGTGCGCAGCCTCTTGCAGAAGATCACCGGCCGCCCGTTCTACAACCTGTCAAAGCTCGACCTTGGCAAGCTGCTTGACGATCCCGACCAGCTCGCGCCCAACCTGAACGCATATATCAACGGCTTCTCGCCCAACGTGCGCGACATCATGGATCGTTTCGCCTTCGACCAGCAGGTCGCGCGCATGGCCGAGAAGAACCTGCTCTTCGAGGTGGTCAAGGCCTTCGCCGCGGTCGACCTGGGGACCGAGCGGGTCGACAACACCCAAATGGGCTACGTCTTCGAGGAATTGATCCGCATCGGGGCCGAGCAAGCGAACGAAGAGGCCGGCGAGCATTTCACCCCGCGCGAGGTGATCAAGCTGATGGTGAACCTGCTGCTCGATCCGGAGAAGGATCTGGGCAAAAGCCACGTGGTCAAGACCATCTACGACCCGGCCTGCGGCACCGGCGGCATGCTTTCGGTGTCGGAGCGCTACATTCGCGAACTCAACGCCGACGCCGACCCGCACCTCTTTGGCCAGGACTGGAACGACGAAGCCTGGGCCGTGTGCAAGTCCGACATGCTGATCAAGGGTGAAGACGCCGACAATATCTGCCGCGGCGACACCTTCACCCAGGACGGCTTCGATCGCGACGACAAAGGCAAGAAGATCACCTTCGACTACATGCTGGCCAATCCGCCCTTTGGCGTGGAGTGGAAGCAGCAAGCGAAAAAGATCACGGAGGAGGCCGAGAAGCTGGGCTACGACGGCCGCTTCGGCGCCGGCCTGCCGCGCATCAACGACGGCTCGCTGCTTTTCTTGCAGCACATGCTCTCGAAAATCCGCGCGCCCAAGGACGGCGGCAGCCGCATCGGCATCGTGTTCAACGGGTCGCCGCTCTTCACCGGCGACGCCGGCAGCGGCGAAAGCAACATCCGCCAGTGGATCATCGAGAACGACTGGCTGGAAGCCGTGGTCGCGCTGCCCGACCAGCTTTTCTACAACACCGGCATTTCCACCTATCTGTGGATCCTGTCGAACCGCAAAGAGCCGCGCCGCAAGGGGAAAATCCAGCTCGTGGACGCCCGGCGCTTCTTCGTCAAGATGCCCAAGAGCCTGGGCAACAAGCGCAACAAGATCGGTGATCCCAACGATCGCCCGAGCGAGCCCGACCACATCCACGACATCACCACCATCTTCGGCAACTTCAAAAACGGTGAAACGCGCACCTTCGTCGAGGAAGATCCCATCACCGGGCAGGAGGTCAAGCGCAAGCGGGTGGTCAGCAAGGTTTTCGACAACAAAGACTTTGGCTTCTACAAGATCACGGTCGAACGCCCCCTGCGTCTCAACTTCCAGGCCAGCAAAGAGCGGATCGGCCGCCTGGAAGCCGAGAGCGGCTTTGCCGCCCTGGCCACCAGCACCAAGAAGCACGAGAAAGCTCGCCTGGAAGAGATCGCCACCGGCAAGGCGCGACAAGCGGAGATTCACAAGCTGCTAGGCGGCTTCGCGAAACAGAGGGGCGACAAGTCGTACAAGGACCGGGAAGCTTTCCTCGCCGACCTGCGCGAAGTCGAAGTCAAGCTGGGCGTGGCACTTGCGGCGCCAGAGCGCAAGGCCGTGCTCTCTGCCCTTGCCGAGCGCGACGACAGCGCCGAGATCTGCCGCGACCGGGAAGGCAACCCCGAGCCCGACCCCGAGCTGCGCGACACCGAAAGCGTGCCACTGAAGGAAAGCATCGCGACCTACTTCAAGCGCGAGGTCCTGCCCCACGTTCCCGACGCCTGGATCGACGAGAGCAAGACCAAGATCGGCTACGAGATCCCCCTCAACCGCCACTTCTACGAGTACGAGCCGCCCAGGCCCCTGGAGGTCATCGAGGCCGACATCAAGACGCTCGAAGGCGAGATCGTGAAGCTGCTCGCCGAGGTGACCGCGTGAAACTGCCCGAGTACCCAAAGTACAAGCCGAGCGGTGTGGAATGGCTTGGGGAGGTGCCGGAGGAGTGGGATCGTTGCAGGTTCTCCCGCGAGGTGATGATCGCGGAGGGTCAGGTCGATCCCGAGAAAGCCCCGTTTGCGTCGATGATACTCATCGGGCCGGAGCACGTCGAATCTCGGACTGGTCGGCTGCTCGAAACATCGAGTGCGGCTGAACAGACGGCGGAGAGCGGCAAGTACTTCTGTCACAAGGGCAACGTCGTCTACTCCAAGATTCGACCCGCTCTCCGAAAGGTCACACTCGCGCCCGAAGACTGCCTGTGCAGCGCTGACATGTATCCGCTTCAACCGGGCAGGCGGTTTCGTAGCAAGTACCTGTTCTGGTTGCTGCTGTCTGAAGGCTTTTCCGCATGGTCCGTGTTGGAAGCAGATCGGGTCGCGATGCCCAAGATCAATCGCGACACCTTGAATAGTCTGCAAATGCCGGTTCCATCTCTTTCCGAGCAGGATGCGGTCACCGACTTCTTGGATCGGGAGACGGGGAAGATCGACACGCTGGTGGCGAAGAAGAGGACGCTTGTCGAGCGGCTGAAGGAGAAGCGCACGGCGCTCATCTCGCGCACGGTGACCCGCGGCCTCCCGCCCGACGCCGCCCGCGCCGCCGGCCTCGACCCCCACCCCAAACTCAAACCCTCCGGCATCGACTGGCTCGGCGACATACCAGCGCATTGGGAAGTCGTGCGCATCGGCAAACGGATCGTGCTTCAGCGAGGCGTCGACATCACGAAGGATGAGCAAAATGAGGGCGCTGTTCCCGTTGTTTCATCCGGTGGTATCGCTTCCTTTCACGACCGCTTCCTGGCTCGTGGCCCCGGCGTCGTTGTTGGCAGAAAGGGAACCGCTGGCGCCGTCTACTACATCGAAGAGGACTTCTGGCCACACGACACAACTCTTTGGGTGAAGGAGTTCTTTGGTAACCATCCTCGGTACGTCTATTACAAACTTCTGAGCATGGACTTGGCTAGCTTCGACACTGGTTCAGCAAACCCAACCGTGAACCGCAATCTGGTTCATCCTGTCCTGGTTTCCTGGCCGCCCAAAGCCGAACAGCGGTTCATCGCTGATTTTCTCGATCGGGAGATTGCGAAGATGGATCGAATGATCGCTGTAGTCGAATCGGCTACTGATCGATTGTCGGAGTATCGAACCGCTCTCATCACGGCCGCCGTGACGGGTAAGATCGACGTCAGAGGGGTGCGGTCATGACCGACGCCCTTGAGGTTGGCAGCCTTGAGGACTACCTGAAGCTCGTGCGCGAGCAATTGCCGCCTGGTCGAAGGTATTTTCGAGGGCAAACCAAACGTGCTTCCGCAGGTTACTTCCTCAAGCCATCGATCGGTCGACACAGCCATCCACGGCTGACCGATTTCCAGCAGCGATCGGCCCTTGAACGCGAGGTCCTAGAGGTTTTCAGCAACCATCTCATTAGCCACGTTCAACACCTTCCTCGCAATAAGTGGGAGGCGCTCGCCATCGCCCAGCATCACGGTCTCCCAACTCGCTTCATGGATTGGACCACCAACCCACTCGTGGCGCTCTACTTTGCTGTGAGAGAGACAAAAACCAACAAGAGGGGCGCTCGTCTCAGCAGTGCGGTCTACGTCCTCACGAGCGATCCGAAGACCTACGCAGATCTCATTCGCCAGCCGGAAGTGAAGCCAACGCGGGACCTGCAAACAGTCATCCCCGGCCACTACAGCGGCGATGCGGCGCCGGTCGAAGCCAAGATCGATCCAACTGGTGGCTACGATCTCCCTGACTGGAACCCTACCGCGGCCCTCGAAGCGGCATTGGATGTGAGGGTCGAACCGTTCGACATCAGCGAGAACATCATCTATCACCCTCCGCATGTATCCCCTCGGATGCGAGCACAAGACAGCGTACTTCTCGCTTGCTACCGACCACTTGAGGCTCTGGAAGAACACGAGTACCTAGAGATTGTTGTTCGGCCCCGGGCTCACGATGACATTCGACGCCGACTCGACCAGTACGGCGTATTCGACAAGCAGCTATTTCCGGACCTTGATGGAATAGCCAAGTGGCTTCGCTATCGCGTGTTCGAGTGCAACGAGGAGCCATGAACCGGAGGAGAGCATGACCGGCCAAACCAACGAACGCGCCTTCGAGTCGCGGGTAGAAGAGGTGCTCGGCGATGGCGGCTGGCGGCGCGGTGACCTCGCCGAGTGGGACGTCGACCGCGCGCTCTTTCCCGCGCGGGTCTGCGGCTTCTTGCAGGACACGCAGCCGAAACTGTGGGCCGAGCTGCGCGCGCTACACGCGGGCGCGCTGGAAGGCCTGGTGGTCGGTGCTCTGGTCAAGGAGCTGGATCTCAAGGGCACGCTGCACGTCTTGCGCCATGGGTTCAAGTTCTACGGCAAGACCTTCAGGCTGGCCTATTTCAAACCCGCGCACGGGCTCAACCAAGAGGTGCTGGCGCTGTACGCGCAGAACCGGTTGACGGTCACGCGCCAGGTGCCCTGCCATCCAGGCAAGGACCACACCATCGACATGCTGTTCTCGCTGAACGGCCTGCCCGTCGCGACCTGCGAGCTGAAGAATCCCGGCACGGGCCAGAATTGGAAGAGCGCGGTTTGGCAGTACCAGAACACGCGCGATCCGCGCGCGCCCCTGTTCGCGTTCAAGAGCCGGGCCGTGGTTCACTTTGCCGCGGATCCGGACGAGGTCCACATGGTGACCCGCCTGGCCGGCGAGTCCACGCGCTTTCTGCCCTTCAACCGCGGCAGCCATCCCGGCGAGGTGAAATGCGGGTATGGCAACCCGCAGCACCCGTCCGGCTATCGCACGAGCTACTTCTGGGAAGAGGTGCTCGACCGCGACAGCTTCCTCGACATCCTTGGCCACCTCATGTTCGTCGAGAAGAAAGAGCAGAAGGTTCCGGACGGCAAGGGCGGCCATCGCATGGAGGTCAAGGAGTCGCTGATCTTTCCGCGCTTTCACCAGCTAGATGCGGTTCGCAAGCTGGTGGCGGCCGCGCGCGACGAAGGCCAGGGGCGCAACTACCTGATTCAGCATTCGGCCGGCAGTGGCAAGACCAACAGCATCTCGTGGCTGTCGCACCGCCTGGCCAGCCTGCACGACGCGAACGACCGCAAGGTCTTCGATTGCGTCGTGGTCATCACGGATCGCCGAGTGCTCGACCAGCAGTTGCAGGACGCGATCTACCAGATCGAACACGCGCAGGGCGTGGTCAAGGCCATCGACCAGGACTCGAAGCAACTGGCCGCCGCGATGATCGACGGCACCAAGATCGTGATCACGACCTTGCAGAAGTTCCCCTTCGTGATGCGTGGCCTGCTGGCCGCGGCCGGCGCCGAAACGCAAGACAAGGCCACGGACGAGCAGAAGCAGCAGGCCAAGCAGTGGGAAGCTGCGATCGCGGCGCGCAAGTACGCCGTCGTGGTGGACGAGGCGCATTCCAGCCAAGCCGGCGAAACCCGGCGTGAGTTGAAGGCCATTCTGGGCACGGCCGCGGCGGACAGCGAAGAGGGCGATCCCGATTGGGAGGATCAGCTCAACCTGGTGATGGCGTCGCGCGGGCAGCGGCCGAACTTGAGCTTCTTCGCGTTCACGGCCACGCCCAAGGGCAAGACACTGGAGCTATTCGGACGGCTCGGGCCGAGCGGCAAGCCTGAGGCGTTCCACCTGTACAGCATGCGCCAGGCGATCGAGGAGGGGTTCATCCTCGACGTGCTGACCAACTACACGACCTACGCCACCTACTACCGGCTGCTCAAGGCGGCGGCAGACGATCCCAGCCTGCCCAAGCGCAAGGCGGCGCGGGCGCTGGCCAAGTTCATGAGCCTGCACCCGCACAACATCGAACAGAAGACCGAGGTGATTGTCGAGCATTTCAGGGGCAACGTGCGCCACCGGCTGGGCGGCAGGGCCAAGGCCATGGTGGTCACCTCGTCGCGCTTGCACGCGGTTCGCTACAAGCTGGCCTTCGAGCGCTACATCGCGGAGCACGGCTACACCGACGTGCATCCGTTGGTCGCATTCAGCGGCACGGTCAAGGATCCAGAGACCGAGATCGAATACACCGAGCCGGGCATGAACCTGGACGTGGTGAACGGCAAGCCGATCAGCGAGGCGCGGCTGCCCGAGCGCTTCGATTCGTCCGACTACCAGGTGCTGCTGGTGGCGAACAAGTACCAGACCGGCTTCGACCAGCCGCTGCTGCACACGATGTACGTCGACAAGCGGCTCGATGGCGTGCAGGCGGTGCAGACCCTGTCGCGCCTGAACCGGATGATCCCCGGCAAGGACGCGCCCTTCGTACTCGATTTCGTCAACCACGCTGACGACATCTTCCGCGCGTTCAAGCCGTTCTACGACAAGACCGAGTTGGCCGAGGTTTCGGACCCGTCCAAGCTGGAGACGCTGAAACACGAACTCGACCAAGCGCAGGTCTATCACTGGAGCGAGGTCGAGGCGTTAGCGCAGATCTACTACAAGCCGGTCGACCGCCAGGGGCCGGCCGACCACGCGCACATGCAGCGCCACCTGCAGCCCGCGGTCGACAGGTTCAACGCCATCGAAGAGCAGGAGAAGCGCGAGGAGTTCCGCGACAAGCTTTCGGGCTACGTGAAGGTCTATGCGTTCCTGAGTCAGATCATCCCCTACGCCGATCCCGACTTGGAAATGCTCTACAGCTACGGCCGCTACCTTCTGCCCCACCTGCCCATCGATCATGACACCACCGTCATCAAGGTGGGCGACGAGGTGGCACTGCAATACTACCGCCTGGAGCGGATCTTCTCGGGTGCGATCAATTTGGGAGAGGGCAAGGCCGAGTACGTGAAGAGCCCGACCGAGGTCGGCACGGGCAAAGCCAAGGACGAGAAGGCGCCCCTCTCGGAGATCATCCGCGTGCTGAACGAACGCTTTGGCACGAACCTCGGCGAGGAGGATCGTCTCTTCTTCCAGCAGATCAAGGAGAAGGCCATCAAGGACGAGCAGATCGTCCGCACCGCGATGGCCAACCCGCTCGACAAGTTCGAGCTGGGCATCCGCAAGCTCGTCGAGGAGCTGATGATCGAGCGCATGGGCCAGAACGACAAGATCGTCACCCGCTACATGGACGACCGCGAATTCCAGGGCTCAGCGTTCCCGATCTTGGCGAGGGAGATCTTCGAGGCGATCCGAGGGGGAAGGGTGCAGCCGTGAGCTTGCGATAGGATGCGATCCGAATGGCCCGCCGCACGACTCCGCACTTCAGCCTGAAGCCAAGCAGGGTCGAGGTGAACCTGCGTGCCATTCCCGTTCTGTCTGGCCCCGATTGGAAGCTGATCCCCACTTCAGAGTGGCAACTGATCGGGGCAGCTCCAAAGGGCTACCTAGCCTTTGGTGATCCCGAGCGCCCAGAAACAGTCGGCTTCATCGCGAAGAAGGGGCGCATCTTCGGCGCTCGTGAATGCGTGACCGAGGAGATCATCTCGCAGATCGGAAGGATGCTGCCTCTACGTGTTGCTCGCTCGCTCCTGGTTCGATTGCCGCCATCGCGGGGTCAGCGAAAGGCATCGCCAGGAACCCTGCCGGACGTGCGGTTCATGTCGAGAAACTTCCTGCGGCGAGGCGAGCAAGAGATCAAGAGCGGGCTCGAAGTTGTCGCTGAGTACCTCAATTCCGATCAGGAAGAGGTAACGCGGGTGTTCAATCTCAACGACAAGGGAGAGGAGCGGCGTTTCTACACGATCGACTTTGTGGCGGTTGTCTTGCGCTGGTGGAGTCGGAATGAGGGCGAGCGACGATCGCTAGTTGAAGGCTTTGGTCGCATGCTGGCGTTCGATGCCCTGGTCGGTGCGCCGGATCGGCATGCATTGAATTGGGCCGTCTTGGTGAACCTACGAAACCCCGATGCCCCGCGGCGGTTTGCTCCGATCTTCGATACTGCCCGGGGTCTGTTTTGGGACCACGACGACGCCAGGCTGCGAGACCTTGTCGATCAGGGCAAGGCGCAGCTCTACATCGAGAATTACGCGAATCGCTCAAGGCCAGTATTCGGGTGCCAAGAGCAGGACGCTGGCGACAAGGTGAATCACTTCCGGCTCATCGAATACGCGGTGACGCAGCTTGGCGACGATCTCGCGACGCCCATTCGCCAGATTATCAATTCGTTCCGTCATGCCGACGTACATCAAATGCTATCGCGCAGATTTCGCCGGATGATTTCACCACTGCGCCTCGACTTCATTTCCAACCTGTTGCGCTTCCGTTCCGACCGGCTCAAGATCGTGGTACAGAAGAGAGGCTGAAGATGATGCGCTTTGTGAAGAGACTCGCCGCCATCCGTGACGAGATTGACTCGTGGGGCATGCGTCTGCCCTCCGCCTCGCGTCTGAAAGAGCCCAGAATCATGGTGTACCTCGATCGGGCTCCCGAAGGAAATCCGGACATTCTCGTGGGCATTCTCTCGCAAGAAGAAGGAGAGTTCGTTTTTCGTTACGACGCAGGCTACGTCCAACGTCCGGACGCGCGCCCCATCTCCGCTTTCCCAGAGCTTCAGACGGAGTACCGGGAGAGGACGCTTTGGCCGTTCTTCGCTGCCCGCATGCCTCCGATGGAGCGTGAAGACGTGAAAGTAGAGATTGCCAAGTCGCATATCCAGCCAGGTGACACCATCCGTCTGCTGGGAACGCTGTCGAAGAAGACCATCACGAATCCCTATCGGTTTGAACTGGCCGCCGCCGCGTAGTCGACCCATTTGACCTGGCGCCGCGCTATCACGCCTCTTCTGCCTGCTTGAACGGCAGCACTTTCACGTCTGCCTTCAGCTTGTCCAGGTAGTCCGCCCA
>PMZX01000290.1 GCA_003170035.1 Myxococcales bacterium
ACCACGACCGCGACCACGACCCCCCCTGCAACCGGCGGCCAGACCTCGTCCACGACTACGACCCCGCCTGCAACCGGCGGCCAGACCTCGTCCACGACGCAACCCGTAACTGGCGGCAGCACCAGCAGCGGCGGCAGGGCCGGCGGCACGACCGCTGGCGGCGGCACGACCGCTAGCGGCGGCACGACGAGCACAGGTGGCGTCCCGCCAACCGGTGGAACGACGCCCCCAACAACCAAGCCGGTAGTCCCGGGAACCGGGCATTACCAGATGGAGAACTTGGATCGCGGGGTGGTCGCAGTGAAGGTTTCCGGCGGCGTCTATGTTGGCTGGCGCATGTTCGGCTACGAGTACACTGGAACGGACAGTGATACTTCGTACAACCTCTACAAGGACGGCGCCAAGCTCGCAAACGTCACTGATAGCACCAACTACCTGGACGCAGCCGGCACCACCAGTTCAAAATACACGGTGAGCGCGGTTATCAAGGGGACCGAGGGGCCGCAGTCCACTGCGGTCATGGCCTGGGGGCAGCAATATACGAGCATCCCGCTGACCAAGCCGGCATCACAGTACAACGCGAACGACGCAGCCGCAGGGGATCTCGATGGCGACGGCAAACTCGACATCGTGCTGAAATGGGAGGGAAGCACGAAAGACAATTCCCAATCAGGCGTCACTGACCCCGTCTATATCGCTGGATACACGTTGGCTGGCAAGCAGCTCTGGATGCTCAACCTGGGTCCCAACATTCGCTCTGGGGCGCACTACACGCAGATGTCGGTGGGCGACTTCGACGGCGACGGCAAGGCGGAATTCTCTTGCAAGACCGCACCTGGGACCAAGGACGGAACCGGCACGTATCTGAGCACGGGACCCGCTGCGACCGACGATGACAGCGCTGACTACCGCAATGCAACCGGTTACATTCTGACCGGGCCCGAGTACCTGACCGTGTTCGCCGGAGACACCGGCAAGGAACTGGCGACGGTGGCCTATCCCGTGCCCCGCGGAAACGTAGGAGATTGGGGCGACACCTACGGCAACCGGCTGGACCGCTACAACGGCGGAATTGCCTACGTGAGCGACACCGGCACCGGCAAGACCGCCACTGGGCGGCCGAGCATCATCCAGCAGCGCGGGTACTACACCCGTCTGACGGTGTCCGCGTACAACTGGCGGGATGGGGCGTTGACCAAGGTTTGGACTTTCGACAGCAATGGAGCTGGGAATTCGGCAGCCAAAGGCCAGGGCGACCACTCATGCATGGCGGCTGACGTGGACGGCGACCTTGCNNCAGGAGATCATCACCGGCCCGCTGACCGTCGGAAGCGACGGAACTATGAAGTGCACGGACGGGATCGGCCACGGTGATGCCATGCACGTGGGAGAACTGGTAGTCGGTAAGGGCATCTCGGTGTTCTCGGTTCACGAGGGCGCCGGGGGTATGGATTGCCATGACGGTGCCACTTGCAAGTACTACTTCAACGTAACACAACCCGGCACTGACACCGGTCGTGGCGTCGCCGAGTATGTCTCCATGAGTGACCTCACTGGCGCAACGTGTTCCGCTTCAGTGGGTGGCAACGTCAATTGCGGCACCGGTGCCGCCTCGAGCGGCAATGCCGGAAGCAACTTCCTCATCTACTGGGATGCCGATGAGGCGCGTGAGATCGAAAACGGTACATCGATTACCAAGTCAGGCGGCGGAACTCTGCTGAACGCGACCGGAACCGCGTCGTGCAACGGCACGAAGAGCACCCCGACGCTCACCGCCGACCTGCTGGGCGACTGGCGCGAGGAACTTGTGCTGCGCGAGACGGCCAACACGGCCCTGCGTGTGTACACAACGACGGAGGTGACCAAGCGCCGCATCTACACGCTNNATCCGACCTACCGGGCGCAGGTCGCGTTTGAGAATGCAAGCTACAACCAGCCGCCCCACACAGGGTTCCACATCGGCGCCGGCATGGCCAATCCGCCTGTTCCCGACATGTACGTGAAATAGACCAACCCACGCCGCCGCCCGCGAGAAGTTCATGCTCCCTGTCGGCGGCAATTGATTCCTATAGCCTCTCGCCCTCGTATACCGCGGTAATAACCTTGTCGGTGTCACCAACGATTTGGTTGAGATCTGCAAGGCTGACCCTGAAAGGCTCCGTGGTGAATTCAGCACGTTGGAAGCTCTTCGTAAACTCCTCATAGAAGCGGGGGTCCTGCTGCGGAAGAACCATCGGCTTGTGCGCAGTGCCGTCGCCCTCTATGTAGCTAAAAAACAGCTTCCCAAAGATGCCCTCGTTTCGTTTACTGGTAAAGACGATCCATCTACTGTTGCTCGACCAGGCGTGATAGGAATCCGCATGATCGCTGTTGATCTCCAGTTTTCTGTAGCTCTTCTTTCCGAGATCCATCAGATATAGATCGGTGCCTTGCCGGATGATCGAAAACGATCCACGGTCAGTCATCGAGAAGAGAAGAAATCTTCCATCCGGCGACACTGCCGGAAACGTGCACCCCCTTCCTGCTTCTCTGGCCGAGACCAGCGTTTCCACCTCGCCCCAGGTATTGCGGTCGGCGTCGTAGCCGATGCGCTGGAGATCGTATTGCACCTTCGTAAACTCTTCCTTCGGGACGACCGGGCAGCTCACGAAATAGAGGTACTTCCCATCGGGAGACCACGCGGGCTGGGTCTCCATCCTGTCTATTCGCGAAATGGCCGGCGTCGTGGATACGGTATTGCTCCGGATGTCATACACCCCCAGATCGCCGTCCAAATCCGTATATTCAAGCACCTCCTCGGCACCCCTTCCGGCCACGAAAGGGAACACCGACACCTTGCCATCCATGGCGAGCGCCACCAGATTGCCGTTCGGGTGCCAGGACGCATACGCCGACCCCGGCCTTCTGAGAGTCGGCGTAATGAGTGACGTCCTTCCCCGATCGTGGACCACCATGTAGTTCTTGCCGTGGAAGCGTGCCTGAAAGAGAAACTTCTCGGTCGAATGGCGATAGAAGGTGTGGCAATTGAAACAGCCATCCTTGGGTGAAAGGATGAGCTCCTCATCAAACGATTCCACGTCGCGTTGCCGTATCTCCAACCTGTTCTTCATGTAAAACTGCGGGTACGTCACCCGATACGTAAGGTAGCGATCGATCCGTTCAGGTGCGATCCTGTTTGCAATGGGAAGGAAGGAGTACCAGCGTCCCTTTCGTTCGACGTAGATATGGAAGCTCAGTTCGCTTCCCGCGTTCTGCTCCAGGAGCCGGCGCCATTTCCGCCGAGGAATGCTAATCTCAGCCGATGCGCTCACGAGGGAAATGCTCGGCCCTTTGACCGAGCCGATCACCACCGCGAACCTCTCACCGGAGTCGCGAATGGTGAAGTTCAGCGGCGCGATGTTGGGCGGAATGACGCTGTTTGAATAGTCCGGACGGATCGTCGGAAGCATCCCTGTCGGAACAGCCGAACGCTCATCGAAGCCCGTGCACGAGATGCCCGCCGCCGACAGCGCAACCAGGCACGCCGCGACCACTACTGGATTGCATCGATGGTATACGTCCATGATTGCCTTTGGTTTACAAGGCTTTCGTCTGTAAGGGACGTGTAATAATAGAGATAGGTGGTGCCGAACTTGCCTGTATACGCACTGGTGTTCACCGGATAGCCGGCAGCGCGTTGGCGCAAGATGTCCGAGTACTCCATGAAATCGCGAATAGTCGTCTCGTGTATTCGCTGGCTGGCCGCCGGTGATAGGCCTTGCCCGGTAGCGGCCAGATACATCAGCGCGGCCTCTTCACAGACGCGCGGGATTGCGGTGCCACCCAGCGGCGCCACCGAACCATTTTCCTGAAAGAAGGCCTCGTATATCCTGGCGATTTGTCCGTTCAGCAGATACGAGGACATCAGGTATTCGCGCGCCATTTCGTTTCCCGGACTATGCGCAACCAGCCGAAGTGCAACCTCGGAAAAGGGAGGTCGTCGCATCAACCCATCCACGGGATCGTCGGTCAAGAGCATGCGCGATTTGATCGACATCAAATACTCGTCGCCCTCCATCCTTTTCGGGTCCTCGACATAGGCTAGGTACCGGTCGGCCCACGCGCTTGACAGTAGATTCTGCTTTATCTTCGCAAGGAAAGGGCGGCTGGCCTCATGATTGCCCTTCAACAAGTAGACGAGGGCGATTAGTTGATAGGAGGAAAGCAGGTCGCTCCGATATTCCATCACATCGTATGCCGTAAGCTCCGCGTAGTTGATCAGTCCGAGTTCGAAGCACACCCGGGCATTCTGCTGCAGGTTGACCATGTATTTCCCTTGCTCCAGATCCTCACGAAGCGTCTCCGGGGTCACATTCGCGGCGTAGGGCGGATAGAGTTGCCGGTACTTGAAGAGCTCGTCCGGCAACCCTCCCGTGTGGTGTAGGGCTTCGAGTATGAACGGCGATACCAATATGGGCGAGGCATCGGCGAGCGTCGGTTCCTGTACCTCCCGCAAGATGGCGGGCCACTGTTGCGTGGCAGAGTAGAAGTTGAGCCTCAGGACGGAACTCCAATACCCGTTGAACGTCAGGCCTACCGTCATCGCGCCGAGAAGGGACAAGGAGGCGATCGATGCCGTCCCTGTCCAGCCAGGCCACCGTATCGGTTTGGGCCTCCGCCGACCGGAGAGGAGCACCGATAGCAGCGGCGCGCCGAGAAGCAGCCCGAATAGGGCCTTGGAACTCGGCAGCCAGGTCTGCAACTCGGCGTAGCCGGCGGCCAGAATCGGCAGCAGAGCAAGGCCGGAGAGCGATCTCTTCTTGCGGGCCACGGCAAGGGCGAGCAGCTCTAGACCTACGAAGACGACCACCTCGATGGACGAACCGCGGTGGATCGCAGCAACAAAGGCGGTACCAGGGGATTGGACCCTCGGACGCAAAAGGTAGAGATAGCGTTGGTCGATCAATAGAATGACAGTGGCCAAAGCCGCATACAAAGCCCCGACCCACCGATCCTCGCGGCGAAGAATCTCAGAAATCATGCATAGCGCGGCGAAAAGCCAATAGAGGTCGTGCACTATAAGGATGAAGAAGCATGAGGTAACAAGAAAGGCCGAGGCTTTGAGAAACGCATTTCTTGCTGGCAGGCGGATGAAGACATCTGCAGCCCCGAGCGCGAGAAGCAGTTTGGTCTGAGGAATGATCCGGAATTGGTTGAGGGTGCAGAGCACGAAGAAGAGCGGGACAACGATGAAGAGGGAGAAACGCCCGCCGGCCAGCGCCGAATAGATCCTGTTCGCAAAGAGGCCGGCCAGGAATGCAAGGAAGACGGTCGATAGCGCGCCCAACCAGGGAAGCGCGTTGAGCTGAAAGAGGAACTTGTCGGCGTACGTCGTCACTCCGCCGGGCAGCAGTGCGATATCGCGAAAGAAGCTGAAGGTTTTCAGAAACAGCTCGGGATTCCATTGGTACAGAACCTGCGGCCTGATCCTTGCCTCGACGTAGAAAACGGCCGCGACAAACAGGAGGCAGTAGAGCGCACTCTCTACGACGGAGGAACGGAGCCTTTTCACGTAAATCACCTGGCGGCTTGTTGAGCGTAGGTGANNGCCCGGTCAACTGGCCCGCATCGTTCATGTGGGGGCGCGCTAGAGGCGCGTCAGGCAAAGGCTTCCAGAGTGACCAGCGATAATCCGGGGTTAGCGAATCTGCGTTCTGGTCCTGCGCTCTTTTCGCGTGCGCCGACGGGCCCTCAGCATCAATGCGCCCAGGCCGAACGATAGCCATGCCAACGATGATGTCGGCGCTGACGATGACCTGCCGCCGAGCGCACAGCTACAACCTGACGCACTCGCGGGCCCTTGCGATCCGGCTCCCGCGTCCAGCGCAGCCACCGTTCCGGTGGTCCCGCCGGCGGCGTTGCTGCTGCCCCCGGCTCCCGCGGGTGCGGCGCTCGAGCCGTCAGTGCCGACGGTTTCTGCATCAGCTTTGCCGGAAGTGCCACCTGTCGAAATCCCCGCATCCGGCGTCATGGAAGCACTCCTGCCACCGGTGGTGCCAGCAACGCCCGTGGATCCACCTGTGCTGGCGCCTGCGTCCACATTTGCAGAGCTGCCGCCCGTCGCCCCGCCCATGCCAGTTCCTCCGGATCCACCCGCACTGGCCGCGCCTCCACCGACTCCGCCAGCGACACCACCCGCACCGCCTGTCACGGCCGCCCCTCCACTGGCACCACCACGCGCGCCGTTCGTGGCACTTCCACCGACTCCGCCAGCCGCACCACCACGACCACCCGTGCCGCCAGTCATGGACCCGCCTCCGACGGCACCACCGGCATCACCACGGCCGCCCACGCCGCCAGTCGCGCTTCCACCGGCTCCACCAACCGCGCCGTCGCCACCACCGGATCCGCCCGTGCCGCTGTTGCCGCCGCTGCCGCCCACGCCGCCATCCCCGGTCGATGCCGTCGTGCCGGAAGATCCGACCGCAATTTCGCCGACGATCGCGCTGGTCCCACCGCCACTGACCGCATCGGCCTCCAGTCGCACGTATTGCGCTGTCTGGGCGGGAAACTGCACCCGCTGCGGGCACAGCAAGCCGTGGTAGGCGGGGTCTGCCGGCCAGGTTCCGCTGGCCACCTGGGTGAAGGTCACATTGTCCTTGCTCACGGATACCTTGTACGACGTGATGTTCCCGGCTGTCGTCCCGGTGTGGCGCTGAGGCAGATACTCCAGCATGTCGATTTTGTCGTAACTCTGGCCGAAATTGAGCGTTATCGACTGGGGCAGGGCGCCGGTAGAAATCCACAGGCTCTCTCCCTTATTGCTGTGCATCGTATTGTTTACGCCCTTGATTGAGTCGTTGTAGCCGTCAATCGCAAGGGCCGCGTCGCCGCTGGTCGCAGTGGCCGACACCGGGGTCAACGGGACCTCGATCTTGGGCAGCTGTTGCGGCAAGGGAGCGCGCGACGCGTTCGGCGTCCAGTACTGCGACACCTGGCCGAGAGCAGTGACCACCGGGTCTTCGAGCAATCCTTGCAGATTGGGCGGGCAATCAAGGATGAAGTTGGTGTAGTTGGATTCGGTGCCCTTGATTTCNNGCAATGACGTTTCCAGAGGGCACCGTCACGCCCAGTGGCTCCTCGAAATACTCGACGTCGACCTCCCAAGGCACCCCACCGTTGTGATCCACGATGATGGTATTCGGCTGTAGCGCGCGAACCAGGGCCCGTATCTTCTGGTAGGGAATCTGTTGGTGCCCGGTGAGCCAGGCATAGCCGTCGAACACAAGCACCGGGATGTTGCCGTAATTGGTCAGAAGTTCCGTGATCTGAGTCGTTATGTAGGGCCCGACCACATTCCAGTCGACCGCGCCTGGGTCGGTGTTGTGTCCCGCCACCGACCCAATGCCATTGTTGGGATCCCAGATCGAGAAATAGAGGTTGGGGTCGAGCCCCTGGGCGCGGAAAGAATCGACGTAGCACTTGACTACATCCATGGTCGGGACCGCACTCTGCGCGATGGTATAGGGAACGGCGGAGGGCGACGATGACGGCGGCGTTGCCTTGGAGGGCCATATGGCGAATCCATCATGGTGCTTGGTGGTGAGAATTCCGAACTTCATGCCCGCCGACTTGGCCGCCTTGGCCCACTGATCGGTGAANNTCGCCCCAGCCGTAGTAGTACGTGTTCATGTTGTAGTGGATAAACATGCCAAAGCGCTGATCGATGTGGTTGCTGAGCAGCTCCTGCATGGTCAGCGTCTGGGCCGATGACCTCGTCGATACGAGCAGCAGGGGCAGCGCCAAGACGACGACTTGAGCTGGCTGAGCATGGCGAGTTCTTTGTCGCTGTATCGTCACGTGGTGTGTCTCCCGTGTCTTCTGTTGCTCACCGCCCATCACGGCGCGCCGCTAACCGCGACCTCCGCCAGCCCGGCAGGCTGCCCTGTGAAGCTCACGCGCACGAACCCGATGCCGGCGCCGAAACTGGTCGTGGCAGTCCGGGTCTGGGCGGTGCTGGTGTTTTGGCTTTGATCGACCTTGGTGGTCCACTGGGTGCCATCCGGGGACACATCAATGGTGTAGCGATAGTTGGCCGCAGTGGGGAACGTAAGCTGCACCGAGCTGACCGTGTATGTGCTTTCCAAAGACACGCTCCACCAGGGATTCGTGTCGGTGGTCGCCGCCTGCCAGGACGTTGTGGTGTCGCCATCGTTGCCATTGCCCGCAGTACCAGCACTGCTGCTCGCGCTGGTGGGACGGTTCAGGGCCAGGGTTTGGCTGGTGCCCGCACTTCCTCCGCTCGTGTAGCGAACGTAGGGTCGCGCCGCAGTCGGCGGGCTGACGCCCTCAACCCAGGCCGGGCTGCCCTGCGAGGTAATGGTGATCGTTGCGGCAGTCAGACCGGACGAGGTCGCCTTGATGACGCTGGTGCCGGAATAGTAGCTACGGAATTCGATGGCGGCCTTGCCGTCGAGGATGGCGATGTCCGACTGATCGCTGCTTCCTGACGGCGTGAACGTGATGCTGGTTCCGGTCGGAAATTCGCCTGGGCCCGACGTAATGGACAGGGTGACAGGAACGTTGTTGCTGATCGCGTTGCCCTTGCTATCCAGGACGGTGACGATCAACTGCGCGTCGTCAGTGCCGTCCACGGCCGAGAGACTGGTCTTGTCAGCCGTGAGTTGCAAAGCCGCCGCCGTACCACTGGCCGGCCAACTCGGCGGCGGAACACTGGCGTAGGCGTTGCGATACCAGTACCAGGCCCGCTTGGGCAGACGGAAGTAATCCACGATGCCCATCGTCTCCAGCTTGGTACTGCCCACGCTGCCGTGATCGAACGCACACCAGAGAGCCTGGCCGCTGCGCCACGCATATTCGGTGGGCGCTCCATTGGTCAGCGTGGCACTCAAATTGCCCCAACCGGGATCGTAGGCGCCCGGGCGGGTGGAGGCCACGCTGCCGTATTCGGTTACCACGCTTGGGATGCCCGGATTCTGGAAGTCAGACAGGGTCGCGCCATCACCGTTGTAGCCGGCCACGTCGCCCAGCTTGTCAATGCGCGAGCTGCCTTGCGGGCGCTGCGCCCCGCCGATGCCCGCCGGTCGGGTCGGGTCGAGCTGGTGCACCAACGTGACCTCTTTGGTCAGCAGCGCACTCATCTTTGGCTTGGTGGCGTCGGCGGTGAAGAACGGCTCGTTGCTCATGCTCCACGCGATAATGCTTGGATGATTCCGATGCACGCGGATCATGGCGGTTAGGCTGTCGGTCACGCTGGTGTCAAATGCCGCCTGATCGCCGGCATTGTTGGGATAGGCGCCGGCCGTGTTCCAGGAACCCTCGCCGGTCGCGCCGCCATAGCCCCAGAAGCAGTTCTCTGACCAGAAGAGCACACCAAGCTGATCGCAGGCATCGCCAAAGGCTGGATCCTTGGGATAGTGCGAACCGCGAATGAAGTTGAGGCCAGCGTCCTTGACCATCTTCACGTCACGGAAGAACCCGGAATTGGTCACGCCGTCGCCCCAGCCCGCGTGATCCTGGTGAACATCCGCGCCGTGAAGGTAGAGGTGCGAGCCGTTTATTGAGAACCCGCTGCTAGCCGACCAATTGATCCATCGGAAGCCAAACGTCGTCGTGAAGCTGTCTAGGTTGCTCGCGCCATCGGAAATCGTGCTGACCGCTCGGTAAAGCGTCGGATGATCGGGGTGCCAGAGCGAAGGATTGGCAATCGCTGGCGTGGTCTGGTCAACCGTGACGGTGCTGTTCGCCGGGACTGTCTGCGTGGAAGACACCGTGGCCACGGTCACACCCTTGGTGTCCACGATGTCAGTCTTCAACGCACAATTCTTGCTGGCCGCATTGTCGTTGCGGATCTCCGTCTTGATGTTGACCGTGGCTGAGGACGCCGAGATGGTCGGTGTCGTCACAAAGGTGCCGTACCAGGTGACGTGCAGGGGATCGGTCACCACCAGGTTCACATCGCGGTACAGCCCGCCGCTGAAGGTGTGGTCACCCGCGCGCGGCGCCAGCTGCGCGTTCCAGTTGTTGTTCAACTGCACCGCCACCACGTTGTCCCCGGTGACGACGGCGCTGGTGGCGTCAAGCGAGAACCCGGTGTAGCCACCCTGGTGTTTGCCGATCGACTTTCCGTTCACGAAGACCTGGGCGTCTTGAAACGCGCCCTCGAATTCCAGAAACACCCGCTTGCCTGACCATTCCGCGGGAACGGTGAAATGCTTTCGATACCAGCCGTAGCCGACGTAGAACTTCGACGATAGGAAATACGGCAAACTGAACGAGTGCGGCAGCCCGACCGCGGACCACGACGAATCATCGTAGCTATTCGTCTGCGCGCCGTTGTAGTCGCCGAGCTTGAATTTCCACGACTGATTGAAGTTGATCGCCTGGCGATTGCTCGCGGGCAGCGCACCGCCCGAGCCACTTGTTCCTGCGCCGCCGCCCGAGCCGCCTGTTCCCGCACCGCCGCTTGCGCCAGCCTTGCTTCCTGCGCCTGCTGTGCTCCCCCCGCCGGCCACGGCACCTGCACCGCCGCTCGACCCGCCTCTGGCGCTCGTGCCTGCTGAGCCAGCCACGCCCCCGCCTGTCCCGGTCTGACCGCCTGCCGCGCTGGCCCCGCCTACGCCCGCCTTGCCACCTGCACCAGCCCCACCGCCGATCGTCGCACTGCCACCTGCTCCCGCGCCACCGCTTGCGCTTGCCCCGCCCCCGGCACTCGTCCCACCTCCGACGCTTGCACCGCCGTCAGCACCGGTTTGACTACCTGCTGCGCTGGACCCGCCTGCGCCTGTGGTCGAGCCCCCAACTCCTCCCGCTGCGCTGGTACCGCCTGCGCGCGCCGTGTCCGTGCTGCCACCGAGGCCAGAGGTGGCACCCGTACCGCCTCCCTGCCCGGCCGAGCCGCCGCTCTTTCCAGCGGCGCCCGTGTTCTCTGTTGCGGCATCAGCAGCCGCACTGGAACTGCCGGTTCCGCAGCCGGCCGATGCCAGCAAGAGCAGGGCCAGGCCGGTGGCTTCTGCCAATGACGCCCGGCAAACTCGGCCCGAGACGTCACCAGTGGTCGAGAATCGCTTGGATCGGTGTGTGTGCATGTCGTCTTCCGTGCTGCTTGACGGTCGCTACAGCAACAACAGGGGCACTCCACCGTCGAATCGGGTTCAAAAATCCGACGACGAAACCAGAGTAGCCGGCCCCGGTTGATGGACCACGCTACTCATGGTGCGGCGAAGACGTACTGGCCAGAACCAACCACCGGCGCCAAGGCGTTGCCCTGCGCGGTGTTTGAAATCACGCCTGCAGCAGTTGCAGCCAGTCCCGAAAATGGCGCTATCCGCGCTTCCGCCGCCGACGGGTGGTCAAGACCAACGCGACCAGACCGAGCGCCAACCAAACCGACGTTGGCGTTGCTGACCACCTGCCGTTGAGCGAGCAGCTACAACCCGACGAATTCGTGGCCTCGCGCACTGCCGCGTCCGGCACACTTCCCAATCCGCTGGCCCCGCCGTTGGCACTGGTGCTGGCCGTGGTCCCAGTGCCACCCGAACCCCCGAGGTTGACAGTGCTCGCACCGCCGGTTCCGGAAGTTCCGCCGGTCAAGGGCCCGGCATCCGGCGTGGCGGCTCCGCCCCCACCACCGGTCGAGCCTCCGGCGCTGGTCGATCCGCCTGCAGCGATGCCCGCGTCGACGATTGCGGCGCTGCCACCGCTGGCCGTCACCCCGCCCGAACCCGATCCGCCGCGTCCGCCGGTGGCGGGCGCGCTTGTTCCGGCTCCACCACCGGCACCGCCGCCTGCGTCTAGCGTGCCCGTCGAACCGCCCGTGGCCGTCGAACCGCCAATCGCAGACGAGCCGCCTGTGGCCGTCGAGCCGCCATTCGCTGTCGAGCCGCCCGACTTCGTTGTACCGCCGCTGTTGGTGGAGCCCCCGGTGCCCGTGGAGCCGCCCCTCGCAGTTGAACCGCCGGCAGCCGAGGAGCCGCCGCTTCCTGCGAAACCACCTGTCCCCGCGGAGCCGCCCGTGCCGGTAGCGCCCCCGGTGCCCGTGGAGCCGCCGATCCCTGCGGTGCCACCCGTGCCCGTCAATCCAGGGGCCACCTCGTCTCGTATGACAGTGCCATGCCTGAGGACCGTCCCTGCGGCGCCCGGTATGCTCGCTTTCGCCGACCACGTGTTCAGATCCGAGCTGGTCATGTACTGGTACGGGGTTCCCCCTGACTGCGGGTCCACGTACATTCTGTACTTCCCGTCGTCCAGCTGAACGATGGCCGGTCCTTCCAGTCCGGACCCCCATCCAGCCCAGTTGTCCTTGCCCACGAAGGTCCAGGGGCCGGTGAGGCTCGGGGCGGTTGCGTGCTCCAGATATCGTGTGGTCTCGCTCTTGATGAAGGCGTGATAGGTGGTGCCCAGCTTGGCGACGAAGGTATCGATGTAGTCCGCGCCGATGCCAAGCGCTGTCGGCCCACTCCACGATGTCAATGTGCTGTTCTGGGCGGTGAAGGCATACGGTTGAAAATCGGGAAGTTGGTTCCCCGTGTCGATATTGGCGATGATCCGGACCACCCCGGCCTCGATGTACCATTCCGGCGCCCAGGTGCGCGACACGCTCGGCACGCCTGCTTTCACGGTGGTCAGGTCGGTCCAGTGAATCAGATCTGCGCTGACCGCGATGCCGAAATGGTCCTCGGGGTTGCAGCAGCTGGCGCTCATCGGATCGGTGTACGCGATGTAGTACTTCCCATCGGTGTATTTCATGATGCTGGGATCGCGTATGTAGCTGGTGTTGCCGCCAAACCCGGTGTCGGACAGGAGCGTGAAGTTGATCGAGTCGGTCGACGTATAGATGGACAGCTTCATGCCCGCGGCGTCGTCGCCCTTGAAGGTCGCGAAGATATAGGTCGTGGCTGTCGCGGCCCGACCTTCACCGAGCAGGATCACGGCCAAGGTGGCGAGGCTGAGGATTCTTCCCATCTGCATCGCGCGTGTTCTTCGTGTGTTCGTCACTGATGGTGCCAACATTGAGGAGACTGCCCCGGGCGTTGATTCCCCTAGAGGGGACCCGATGGGACGAAAAGGGTCTGCCGACTCGCGGCTCGCCGGCGAATCCTTCTCATGCTGGCCGGCAGCGCCAGACTCGGGGAGTCCGGGCTGTGGATTCATCGGGCCAACGCATGGAGTTCAGGCCCCAGCCACTCGCTGGCGAAAACCCGGACTGCCGCGGGCACTCACTTGGGTGAGGCGGTGTGGATGCGACTTCTGACGATTCTCTGGCTGCTCGCCGTGGCACTGGCAGCCGGCTGCTCCAATGCCACCGTTGCAGCCAGTTCACCGACTGGCAAGCCAGATGCGGCAGAGCCAAGCCCGATATCCAGCCTCGACAGCGGAACCTCTCTTTTCAACCTCGATGCCCTTGTCCCGGCGGACAAAGCGCCCTGTGTTCCGGTTGGGTGTACGACTGCCACTGGCCGCTACTGCGGGTCAATCGGTGACAATTGTGGCGGTACCCTGGACTGCGGCACCTGCCCCGCTGGCCAGGTGTGCAGCAGCGACAACGTGTGCGTGGGCGGTCCCAACTGCATGCCCAGCTTCACCTGCGAATTCACCGGCGGCTCCTACTGCGGCCAGATCAGTGACGGCTGTATGCGCCCGCTCACCTGCAGCGACACCTGCCCCACCGCGGGCTGGATGTGCACGAACAACATCTGCACTGGCCCACCCTCGGTGTGCACGCCGCGAACCTGCGATCCCGCTGGCGGCGGTCACTACTGCGGCAAGATCGGCGATGGCTGCGGCCACGCCGTCGATTGCGGCGCCGGCTGTCCGCAGGCGGGCTGGGTGTGCAGCAACAATCTATGCATGGGCGGCCCCGGCTGCAGCAAGGTCACTTGCAACGACAGCCAGGGCGTGCAGCAGTACTGCGGCGACATCGGCGACGGCTGTGGCGGCGCGCTCACCTGCCCCAGCGTTTGTCCCAAGACCGGCTGGACCTGCAACGCCAGCCTGTGCGTGGGTGGTTCGAGCTGCGCCAAGTTCTCGTGCAACGATAGCGCGGGCGTGCAGCAGTACTGCGGCGAGATTGGCGACGGCTGCGGCGGCTCGCTTTCCTGCCCCACCACCTGCCCCAAGACAGGCTGGACCTGCAATGCCCGCGTGTGCGTCGGCGGTCCCAGTTGCCAGAAGCTGACCTGCACCTCCGCCAGTGGCGCGCAGTATTGTGGCACCGTTGGCGATGGCTGCGGCGGCTCGCTTTCCTGTGGCACTTGTTCGCAGTCCGGTTGGGTGTGTGGCAGCAACAACGCGTGCGTGGGTGGGCCGGATTGTGTGAGGGTAACGTGCGACGATGCCGCGGGCGCGCAGCAGTACTGCGGCGACATCGGTGACGGCTGCGGGGGCACGGTCCACTGCCCGGCGACCTGCGCGGCTGGCGTGACCTGCGGCAGCAGCGTCGCTCATGTCTGCGGTGGCGGCAGCACCTGCACCAACCTGTGTCCCAAGGTTCAGGACTGCAGCGGCGATCCGNNACGTGATCGTCTACATCCCCAACGCCGCCCTCGATCCGATTGTCACCGGACCAGCCTGCGACAAATGCGATGCCCAGGCCTCGGGCCATCCCCTCACCACCACGCTTACCGATGCCACCGGGCATTTCAAGCTGACCAAGGTTCCGGCGGGCAGCAACATTCCCCTGGTCATGCAGGTGGGCAAGTGGCGCCGGCAGGTGACCATCCCGACGGTCAACCCGTGCGTCGACAATCCGATCAGCGACAGCAATCTGCTCCGACTTCCTGCCAAGCAGAGCGAAGGCAATCTGCCCCAGATTGCGATGGTGGTGGGCTTCTCCGACGGACTCGACTGCCTGCTCCGCCGGGTGGGCATCGCGGACTCGGAGTTCACCGCCCCGGGCGGCACCGGCCGCGTGCACCTCTACACCACGCCCAAGGCCGCCACGGCCTTCGACCCGACCTTGAACGGCGGCGCGGCCTATGGCGACGCCGCCACCGCGCTGTGGGCCAGCGCAGCCCAGATGAAGAAGTACGACATGATGGTCATGTCCTGCGAAGGCACGCCCAACAAGGATCTAAAGACGGCGGCCATGCACCAAGCCGTGAAGAGCTACGCGGACATCGGCGGCAAGATCTTCGGCTCGCACTGGCACGACGTTTGGGTCTATGAGGGGCCCATGCCCTGGCCCACCGTGATTGATTTTCCCGGTCTGACCAACACCACCGGGACAGGGACAGTGGACAACCTGTCCAGCCCCCCGGACGGCACGGTGGTCAACATCAATACGACGTTCCCCAAGGGCAAGGCACTGGCTGACTGGCTCAACGCCAACGGCGGATCACCCGGCTACGGCACGCTCGCGGTAACCGGCGCCGAGCACAGCATGAACGCCTCCACCGCCCTGTCGACGACCTGGATCTCCGGCAAGGACACGACCAACAGCAGCTATCCCAGCTGGCTCGCCTACACCAGCTTCGGAACCCCGGTCGAACAGGCGCCCAACTACTGCGGCCGGGTGGTCATGACCGATCTGCACGTATTCACCGGCTCGGGCAAGAAGCCGTTCCCGAGCGGCTGCGATCTGACCAAGACCCTGTCAGGACAGGAGAAGGCACTCATTTTCCTGTTCTTCGACCTGTCGTCCTGTGTGACGATCGACACGGCCACGCCCGTCGCCCCGCCGCCCGCAGTTGGCGGAGCCGCACAGCCCGCGGCACCGGCACCACCGCCGCCCCCGCCACCGCCGCCGCCCACTGCCCCTCCGCCGGCCGCGACACCGCCTGGCAC
>PMZX01000039.1:0-5849 GCA_003170035.1 Myxococcales bacterium
GCGCATTCCACTTTCTCCTCCTGCAACGAGCCCATCGGGCGCACCCTACAGTGCGAACGATGGCAGCCCAGGGGACCTCGACGGCGACGGCCAGTACGACATCGTGCTCAAGTGGGACCCGTCTGACTCGAGGACGGAGTCGCAGGCGGGGACCACCTCGAACGTCTTCCTAGACGGCTATACCCTGGCCGGCAAACGCCTCTGGCGCATCGACCTGGGACCGAATGTTCTCGCCGGGCCACACTACTCCCAATTCGTGGTGTACGACTTTGACAGTGACGGAAAGGCCGAGCTGGCGGTCAAGACAGCCCCAGGAACCAAGGACGGCTCTGGCGCCTTCCTGCACATGGGCCCAGCCGCCACTGACGATGACAGCGCCATCTACCGCAATTCATCCGGCGACGTCCTCACCGGGCCCGAGTACCTGACCGTATTCAGCGGGGCGGATGGCAAGGAGTTGGCCACCGTGGATTTCGAGGTGAAGCGCTGGTCCGGCCTGGAACATGGCTTCCCCGACACGTCGAGGGCGTATTCCTTCTTGGGATCGGCCGGGTTCGTCAGTGATGCTGGAGTCAGCACGGTGACGACCGGACTGCCGAGCTTCCTGATGGCGCGCGGGATATTCACGCGGACGACCATCACAGCCTGGAACTGGCGCGACGGCCTGCTGACCAAGGTATGGACCATGGACAGCAATGCCGCAGGCAACGCCAAATACGCGGGCCAGGCCGCGCACAGCATGATGGTGGCGGACGTGGACGGCGACGCGGCCCAGGAGATCATCTGGGGCCCGTCCACCATCGGCAGCGACGGGACACCAAGATGCTCGACCGGCTTCGGTCTTGGCGACGCACTCCACGTGGGCGACCTGCTGCCGTCGCGTCCACGCCTGGAGGTGTTCGTGGTCTCCGAGGCCGCAACCTGGTACGACGTACACGACGCCTCGACTTGCGAGGTGATCGTGAAGGGCCCTGCCAGTGCCCTCAGCAACGGCAACGGCGTGGCCGATGACATCTCGCCGAGCAATTCAGGGGCAGAGATGTGGAGCACCGGGACCACGGCCCTCCTGTCGGTGAGTGACGGCTCCAGCGTGGGCAGCAAGCCCACCTCGACCAACTTCCTCATCTACTGGGATGCCGACGAATCGCGCGAGTTGGAAGACGGCACCTCGATCACCAAGTACGGCGGCGGCACGCTGCTCGACTGCGCCGCGTGCGCGTCGAACAACGGGGCCAAGTCCACCCCGACGTTGACCGCGGACCTCTTCGGCGATTGGCGCGAAGAGATCATCTGGCGCGAAGCGGACAATTCGGCCCTGCGCGTGTATACAACCACGGACGTGACCGCGCGCCGTATCTACACCCTGATGCACGATCCGCAGTACCGCATGCAGGTGTCGGCAGAGCAGACCGGTTACAACCAGCCCCCGCATGTCGGCTTTCCGATCGGCAACGGGATGGCCGATCCACCCGTCCCCAGCATCTCCGTCAAGTAGACTCGCCGCGAATCGTTCGAAGCGCTTGCTTCAGCGACGCGAACGACCGCGCGAGGGCGCCAACGCGTGCCGGATGGGCTCGACCTCGTCGCAGTAGCAGCCCAAGCGCCGCGCGATCTCCGCCGCACTTGCGCCCGAGGCGGCACGGCTGGCGACGACCTCGATCACATCCGCCCGGATCGCGCGGCCCCCGATCACGGGAAATCCCATGGCCACGTAGGTCGGGTCGCTCACCTCGGAGCTGGGCAGGAACGACACCGCGTCGGCTCTCGGTCGATCCAGTCGCAGGCCAATCTCGGCCTGGCAAAGCAAGGCACGCTCGCGCAGCGCCGCGGGTTGCATCAACCTGGCAGAAAACACCACATGGCGACCCACCCGCACGCCGGCGCGGCCGAGTGCGCTGCGATCATGCGGTGCCAACTCGCGCACCTGCTCGCGCGCGTGGACGACCAGGGCGGTGCCCAATCCCTGTTCGAGTTGATAGACCAAACCGCGCCCCGCGGCTCCCAGGCTGGCCAGCCGTTCGTCACGCAAGGGTGCCAACAGCTGCACCACCCAATCGCGGGTCCACGCCACGAGCCGCCGGTGCAGACGCAGCCGCTGGCCAGCGCCCAGATCGTCCACCAGCAGCGTGACCTCGGGCCGCAGGCGATCCACGCCCGCTGCCAGCCGCGCCAACACCTCCCCGCCGTCCAGGATACGGCCCGCGCCGTCGAGCCGGAAGCGTTCGTGGGCCGCCTCCACCAATCCGTCGATCCAGCGCGGGATCGCTGCGCTCTGCTCCGCCTCCTCACTGCGCGTTTCCGCCAGCACCGGCACCACCGCCCGCAGCTGCTCGCCCAGCGACCCCTCGCGCCGGCCCCGAGCGCGCGTGCGCCGGGATGTGGGATCCACGAAACGCAACACCAGCTTGTCGTGCAAGGCATCGCTCAGTCGGTCCTCGATGGCCCGCGCCCGCTCCTGCCAGGCCCGGGCATCGTCCACCCAGTGCGTGTGGTGCGTGATGTACGTCCACGTTCGAATGAAGGCCATGCGTGCCAGCAAGGTATCGATGTCCCCTTGCGCATCGTCGAGAGGGTCGACGTGGCGCCGGATCCAGTCGTCGGCCAATCGCTGCCGCGCGCCCCGAAGCTGCAGGAACACCGCGCGCAGAAGCTGAAAATGGTCGTCGAGCTGCAACTGGCGATAGTCGGGGATCTGGCAAACCTCCCACAGCAGGCTGACGCTCTCGGCGTCGCGCGCACGGGCCATCACCTCGCCGTCTTGTCGCAGCCGCGCCAGGGCGCGTGCGTCCTCAGCCCCGTCCTGAAGTTCGAGGCAGGCGGCATGAGGCCGCTGGCGCATGGAGGTCATCAGGGCGTCCACCGAGCTGGTGTCCAGCTCCCGGCTGCGCCAGAAGATGCGCTTCTGCATCGGAAAACTATGGTCCTCGATGGCGCGGCTGACCGCGGCCGGCAACCGCGGCAGTGGCGCGAGCGTGGCAAAGCGCCCGTCGTTGTGGTGCCGTCCGGCCCGCCCCGCAATCTGTGCCAGTTCTGCGTCTTCCAACTCGCGTTTCTGCCGGCCGTCGAACTTGCACAGCTCGGCAAACGCCACGCAATCCACGTCCATGTTGAGGCCCATCCCGATCGCGTCGGTGGCCACCAGATAGTCCACCTCGCCGGCCTGGTACAGAGCCACCTGCGCATTGCGCGCCCGCGGGGACAGCGCGCCCAACACCACCGCGGCGCCGCCCCGCCGCACGCGCAACCGTTCGGCCAGTCGGTACACGGCACCAGCCGAAAAGGCCACCACCGCGGTGCGCGGGGGAAGACCGCGCAACGGCAAGGCACCCGCGCCATAGAGGTGTGATAGGCGCGGCCGGCGATCGATGACCGCCGTGGGCACCAACCGCTCCAGGATGGGCCGGATGGTGTCGGCGCCCAAAAACCAGGTTTCCTGCCGACCGCGTCCGTGCAGGAGCCGATCGGTGAACACATGGCCGCGCTCGGAGTGGCCGCACAACTGGATCTCGTCGACCGCGAGAAAATCCACCTCGCGCTCTATCGGCATGGCCTCGACCGTGCAGACCCAGTAGCGCGGCCGCGGCGGCACGCGCTTTTCTTCTCCGGTGACCAGGGCCACCGCGCCCTCGCCCACTCGCGCACTCACCCGGTCGTAGACCTCACGCGCCAGCAGGCGCAGGGGCAGACCGATCATCCCGGTCTGGTGCTGCAGCATCCGCTCCACCGCGCGGTGGGTTTTCCCCGTGTTGGTGGGACCCAACTGCGCGGTGATGGATTGCACACCGTCTGCACGGGGCGGATGCATGGGAAAGACACTACTACGTCATGTCGCCGGCCACGACCACGGCCACGTCTACGACCACGACCTTCTGCGGCTATCCCGGGATTGGGGAGAAACCCCTCGCCTTGAGGCGAAGGGGCAGGGTAGACATGGCCTGCAAAAATCATCCAACCTGGGCCCTGTCTCTCAAGAGGTGATTCAGTGATTGACGGACAGAAGATCATCGTGGTCATGCCGGCCTACAACGCCGAGCAAACTCTCGAACGCACCGTGGCCGAGATACCGGGCATGGTCGACCAGATCGTTGTGGTGGACGACCGCTCCTCGGATGCAACCTCCGAAGTTGCTCGCCGTCTGGGCCTTCACACCATCGTGCACCCGCAGAACCGCGGGTATGGCGGCAACCAGAAGACGTGTTACACCGCGGCCCTGCAGCAGAATGCTGACATCGTCATCATGGTTCACCCCGACTATCAGTACACGCCCAAGCTCGTGCCAGCGCTCGCCCATTGCGTCGCCAGCGGGCTTTATGACGTGGCCCTCGGGTCCCGAATTCTCGGCGGACGCGCGCTGCAAGGGGGAATGCCGCTGTACAAATACGTCGCCAATCGAGCGCTCACCGCAGTGGAGAATCTCCTCATCGATGAGAAGCTTTCCGAGTATCACACGGGATACCGGGCCTTCTCCCGCAAGGTACTCACGACCCTACCGCTGGATGAGAACGCTGACGGGTTCGTGTTCGACAACCAGATGCTGGTGCAAGCAGCGTACTTCGGGTTTCGCATCGCCGAGGTCACCTGTCCCACCCTGTACTTCGAGGAAGCATCCTCCATCGGCTTCCGCCGCAGTATCCAATACGGGCTTGGGGTGCTTGGCACCGCCCTCCAATGTCGCCTCGCCCGCATGGGCATCATCACGCCCGCCTTCTTGTCGCCAACCGGTCGAAGGCTCAAGGTAGACGGACCTGCCTAGCACTACTGATTGAAATTCTCCCGTCGCCGTCGCTGCTGCGGGGCCCGTCCGCTTTCTCGCTTCTCGGTCAGATACGTCGAGTATCTTCCCTCGGCGCTCGTCGCAGCCGGGCCTCCTCGCGACGCGCCGGAGGGCCTGCCGCGTTCCGGCAGGGCGCCTTGCGCGCCGCGCGCGGGCCCGGGCTGCTCCTTGCAACCTGGCTGTTTCCTTGCATTAGTTTGAAGCTTCCGGCGGTGTCCCGACGTTATCCGCTTGAGCCGGGTTTTCGGAAGCGGCTCCTGCTACCCGAGGAGAGTGCATCATGCGAAGACTGCTTCTTGTCGCCATCGTCATCTGCTATCCGCTCACGGCGAACGCAGCCCTGACGCTCGCGGAGGTCCGCACCGCTTCGAACACGGTCATCGACGTCTACTTCACCAGCACCACGGTCAACGCGAACGAGGTGGACACGTCGAACGTCTCGCAGTGGACGGTGGGCGGCCAGCCCGCAAACGCGGTGAACAGGTACATGATGCAGGTGGCGAAGACCGCCGACCATCACGTCTACCTCACCGTACCGGCCCTGGTCAGCGGCACCAGCTACGACATCAAGACGCCGTACGGGAACGCGACGCTGGCTTTCGACGACCACAAGACCCTGTGCACCTCGATCAAGACCAACCAGGCCGCCTACAGCGCGCTGGCCAAGAGCAACTACGCCCTCTTCGCGATTTGGCTCGGCGACGGCGGGACTCAGCAGATCAGCGGCGCGCTGCCGACCTACGAGGTGTTCGAGACCCTCACCAACAAGGTGGTGGCGACGGGGACGTTGACGGCGGTCGGGGCGGACACCAACTCCGGCGACTTCGTCTACCGCATCGATCTCTCCGCGGTTCCGCAGGGCGGTCCCTACCGGGTTTCGGTGAAGGGCTACGGCGCGTCCTATCCCTTCGGTGTCGGCGGGGACTTCTCGCGGCGGCTCGCCTACACGATCATGCGCGGCCAGTACTACCAGCGCTGCGGATGTCCGATCCATTCCCCCTACGGGTGGGACATCCGGACGAACCCGTGCCATACCACCATCTACGATACGAACTCTCCCGCTGCCGAAACCATC
>PMZX01000039.1:5907-12388 GCA_003170035.1 Myxococcales bacterium
GTTCGACGACAAGTACAACATCGTGGGACAGGGCAACGGCGTCCCCGACATCATCGACGAGGCGGAATGGGGAACGCTGATATGGGAGAAGCTTCAGAAGAGCGACGGCAGCATCTACTATGGCACCAACTGCTCGGGGTATTCGGACGGCGCGCCCTACGACACGGCGGACAAGAAGAAGTACGGGACCATGGCACCCGACGACCGGGGCCCCGCGGTGGCGGCGGGGCTGTTTCTGCACCTCGCACGGCTGCTCAAGCCGTACAATGCAGCACGCGCCGACACGCTGGCGAAGGAGGCCCAACTCGCCTTCGACTTCATCAGCACCAAGACCTGGGCGAATCCGGAGAAGCTGTACTACTACATTCAGAAATACCTGTACGACGGCGATGCAGCCGCCCATACCCAGGTACAAGCGCTCGCGAGCGCCGTCGACAACTACAAGAACAATGCGTTCGCGGTGCCTGGATATTCGCTGAACAACGCCGCTTTCGACAATCCCGGCTACATCGTTTCCTACATGGTCGAGAAGACGCTCCCAACCGATCCGGCGGTGGTGGCGCGATTCACCGCTGCCATCAAAGGGGCCGCCGACGCGAACCTCGCCCAGCTCAAGGCCCACGCCTATCCGGTCGGCACCAGCAGCGGCGGCTGGGGCCACAACGTGCAGCAGGGGATCTTTGCCGCCGCGTCCCTCTTGTACTGGCGCTTTTCACAGGACCAGAGCTATCTGGATGCCGCTGCCAGCTTGCTGAACTACGTCCTGGGCGTCAATCCCATCGGGATCAGCTACGTGACCGGTCTCGGCTTTCACAGCGTCACCGATCCTCACGATCGACAGAGCTGGTACACCAACAGCCAGGCGAAGTGGATGAAGCCCGTACCGGGAATCCTGGTGTTCGGCGCGAGTGGAGGGACTGTCAACACCACGTTCCCCGCCATCGCGACCCTGCCCATCGAGCGCAGGTACGCCGATAGCCGCGGAGACATCCAGGAGAACGAATTCACGATTTTCGAGACCATGACCCACTACGCCCTCTACGCGGTACTCGCGGGCGGCGGAAAATGGGATTCCACCAAGGATCCCTTCGTCGTGGGCGCGGGCCCAGTAGGTGGCACGGGCGGTGCCTCGGGTAGCGGGGGAACCACGGGCGGCGGCGGGACGGGGGGAAGCACCGGGAGCGCGACTGGCGGAACCACGACCGCTGCCGGCGGGTCCGCGGGTGCGCGTGGCGGAACCACGGCCGCGACCGGCGGAACNNCCACGACCGCTGCCGGCGGGTCCACTGTTTCAAGTGGCGGGACCACGGCCGCGGCCGGTGGAACCGCGGCCGCGACCGGCGGGTCCACTGTCTCAAGTGGCGGGACCGCGGCCGCAACTGGTGGAACGACAACCGCTGCAGGCGGGTCCGTGGCATCGAACGGAGGAATCCCCGCTGCAACGGGTGGGTCGGCGATCACGAATGCCGGCGGCACAGGTGCCGGCGGTGCGCCGGGCTCGACAGCCGCGAAGGGGGCTCAGGCCGGCGGCTGTTCTTGCTCTACGGTTTCCAGTACCGGTACCTCGCGGTGGGCGGCCTGGATGCTGACCGTGCTGGGTGTTGCTGCCTTCAGGCGCCGCCGGCGCCGGTAATCCTCCCGCGACGGGGAAGGCGCGAAATCAAGGGGCCGGCGGAGTCTCCTCCGCCTTGGCAGCGTTAAGCTTGCCGAACCCGAACAGTGGGATCTCCTTCTCCGGCTCAGTTCGATCGTTGCTCAGGACCATCAGCTTCCCCAGTGAGCCTCGGGTTTCCTGCTTGACCTGTTCCTCTATTACCTTGACCTGAACTCGGAAGCTCTTGTCGGGAAGTGGCCCCTCGACCGAGGCTGCAAACGGGCCTTCCAGCACACGCACCCCGCGCACCTGGAAGCCCGGCTGAGAGCTGCGGACTTCTACGGATACCACTTTGGGACCCGGTATCTTCAAGTTGAAGTAGGGGTTGGTCGGCGAGACTTCCAACGTGCCAGGCACCTTGCAGGCGTAGGGCATCGCGATCTCCTTGGGATCTGGCAGACCCGTCGAAACAACCAGATTGCCCGAGTGCACGCCGACCTTCTTGCCCTTGCATCGAATGCGAAACCCTCGGGTCGCGCCGGTTGGGGCCGATAAGCGCTCGACGCTCGAATCCTCTCCGACCGCCGAAGCCTTGAGTCTGACGGCGGCCCTGTCGAGCCAGATACCCACCAGATGGACTTCCTGCGACCGTTCTTCGCCGAAAGGCATCTCCAGAGTGACCACCTGTGCATCGAAGGCCAGCAGTGGCGTGACGGTCGTCACCAGCTCGATCGGAACCCTGTCCGCCACCGGATCGTTGGTATGCAGGAGCAAGAACTCTCGCAAAGGACCGTGGAGATCAGAGCGACACGTCACCTCAAGCTGGCCGGTCGCCCCTGGCGCGATGATCTTGGGATCGATGGTCGCGGAACAGAACCGGCTCGGCTCGATTGTGCCGATCTCGAGCGGCAGGGCTCCCGCATTCGTCAAAGGGACGAGACGGTGCACGGACTCATTCTGCACGACCGGCCCCAGCTCATAGCGACCCTGGACGAGCTTGAGTCGCGGGACTGGTTTGCCCGCGGCTGTGCTGGGCGCCGATCCTTCACCTTTTCTCGGGCTCGGATGGCAAGCCTGAAGAAGGCCCAGACCGATGAGAACCGGCAAACGCGGGACAGGCAGCCTGATCGTCAACTCTGCCCAGACTCAGTAGCAGTTGGGAGGCGTGTTCAATTGCCCGCGGATGCTGGCGATGGTGTCACCCCAGGTGGCACTTGGACCATATTGACTGATCGAGATCACGCCGTCGAGCATGCGCGCGTTGATGTTGACGGGATCGTTCCAGATGGCATCCTCGCCGGTAGCGGATCCGGCCGCGCCATAGCCCGTATCAGCCAGGATCGGCTTGCCCGTCACCTGGTGCACCCCAGCCCACGTCATGCTGTTGTTGGCCCGGATCTTCACATTGTTGGCGTCGGTGCCCCCGCCCGAAGTGTTGATGAAGGTGAACAGGGTCATGTCGAAATTGGGATACCAGGTCGCGCCGTTGTTGGCAATCCACGGTGAGATGTCCATGGAGAACACCGCGTTCGGCAAGGAGCTCTTCAGCGCATTCACCAAGGCCGTCATGTTGGTACCTGCTTGTGCGGCAGTCCATTTTTGGGTTTGGCTGCCGCCGATGTACTGGTACCAATCCGGCTCCATCGCAAAGATGATGGGGCGGCCGCCCAGGCAGCCCGCGAAACCCGTCGAGTTGCTCGTGTACTGGTCGAGGATATTCGTCCACTCCTGCGTGATGTACTGCGAGCCATATTGGCACAGGTTGCCACCCGCGCAGCCAGCCACATTGCAGTCGCAAAGCTGGTACTTGCTCTTGACGTAGTTGGCCGCGATGTATGTCATGTCCACGGGGACCAAACCAGCGAGAGAGCCCCCTGGGTTCGTGTTGGTGCACACGCTCTTCTGGTTGAAGGCTCCCAGCATCCACCCAGGAGTGAAGAAATCCAACTGCGCAACCAGCGCGCCGCTGGCCCTGGTTGTGCCGAAGTGAAAGCGACACTGGCTGAAGACCTTGCCCGGCGCTGCTGTGCTGCCGCCGGCCGCCGTCCCACCTGTTCCGGTCGTGCCTGCAGCGCTGGTTCCGCCCGCCGCTCCACCAGGACTGCTCGCATCGCGCGGCGGCCCTGCGTCGCGGTTCCCGCCAGGCGCGCTTGTTCCGCCCGTGGGCGAGGCATCGCGACCCGCGCCTGCGTCGTTGCTGCTCCCCCCGCCGCTCGTCCCACCCGTTGCCGGGCTGCCGCCAGTTCCCAGCGATCCCCCGGTGCCGGGGGTGCCGCCGCTTGCGACTGGGTTGCCCCCCGTGGCGGTCGTGGCGGTCGTGGCAGGGCTGCCGCCCGTGTCTCCGCCAGCGCTACTTGTCGTGGCAGGGGTCCCGCCGGTTTCCACTGGGCTGCCAGCAGTCCCGCCCGGGCTCCCGCCCTTGCCATTGTCAGCGCAGCCAGCGGCGATCAGGCAAGCAGACAGGAGCAATGTTGGCAAGCAGCCGATCCGACAGGTTTTTCTTGAACGCATTTGTTGATCTCTATGTCTTTCAGGGTCGAAACCTTCTACCAAATCAGTGCCGACGCCCCAAAAAGAGGGTCATCCTGGCCTGAGCCAGACCCTCCCCCGATATGACCACCTCACAGGCTCACCTGCGTCAAGGAGCTTTCGATCCTGTCGCTTGTCCGCCCGCGGATCTTCACACCGGGCGGGCGCCTTGCCCTCTACTGATCCTTCTTGGTGTACATCCAGTCTTTCACAAAGGCACCCATCTCGTCTTGGCCTGTCCTGAGATCCCAGTTGTTGCCGGTGAACATATCCGGAAGCCAGCTGTTCGACGCGCACCAGGCGGTCCAGCTTCCGCCCAGGCCTTCGAGCCAGTTCAACATGGGCGTTCCGTAGGTGCCGATGATATTCGTGCCCCTCCCCGGCTGNNCCACCGCTCCCCTTGTTGTAGTGCTGTTCGTACATGTGGACCGAATAGATGATGTTGCCTCCGGTGAGTGGACTCGTGGCCGCGGCGCCCATTGTCTGGTCCCAGGCGGGGCTTCCCGCAATAATGATGTTCTGGGGTGCGAAGCCCCGAATGAGGGTGACCCAGGCTTGCATAGTGGGTTTGTACGTGGCCCAGGAATCCATCACACTCGACTCGTTGAACACCTCGTAGAACACGTTGGAGTAGCTCTTGAACATCGGCGAAATCTTGGTCCAAAAAGCATTGACCGTGGANNACGAGGTTGTAGGGATTCGAGATGTAGTGCAGGTCGATAATCGTGTAGAGGCCTAGCTTGGTCGCGTAGTCCACCGCGGGCTTGAGGGTATTGTTCACATAGTTATCATCCGTCCCAGGCGGATCGGCGGGCAAGCGCACGATCTTCGTGTACCAACCTGGCGAGCCTGGCGCACCTACCGAGGCTGGCGTGACGTCGTTCTTGTTGGTTATCTTGTCGAGAAGGCCGTTCACTTTGAGCGAAGTCGCCATCTGTTGAGTGAGACCCTCAATCGAAACACCCCTCAAGATCACGGTCTTGCCACTTGGATCCTGGAGTTTGTTCCCCACCACAGTCAGCCAAGGCATACCGCTGGTTCCTCCGCCGCTGCTGGTGCTGCTGGGGACACCGCCAGTGCCACCTGAACTCGTGACACCACCCGAGTCGCCCCTGCCACCAGAGCCAGCCGAGTTGGTGACACCACCCGAACCGCCCGAACTCCTGGTGCCACCAGCGCCGCCGGAAGTCACGATGCCGCCCGAGCCGCCGCTGGTTGCGATGCCGCCCGAGCCACCCCTGCCTCCAGAGCCACCCGAGCTCGTGATGCCACCTGAGCCACCCGAACTGGTGACACCGCCAGCGCCGCCAGAGGTCGGGACGCCACCAGAGCCGCCCGAGCTTGTGACGCCGCCCGAGCTGCCCGAGCTTGTCGTGCCACCTCGTCCACTCGAACTTGTGACGCCACCCGAGCCCGTGATCCCACCCGAGCCCACGGTCCCGCCCGAACTCGTGCTGGTCGAGCTTGTCGTGCCGCCCGAGGCTGTGGTCCCGCCCGAGGTACTCGAGCCTGTGACGCCACCTGAGACGCTGGAGCTGGTGATGCCCCCGCTCGCAACGGTTCCCCCGCTGGCCACCGTGCCGCCACTTCCGGTCACACCTCCAGATGATCCAAGGCTCGTCGCGGTCTTTCCCGCGCCTCCGCTGCCCGCTTGTTGTCCGTCTTGCCCTTGCGCGCATCCGAAACCGGCACAAGCCATGAGCAGCGAAGCCCCCAACACAGCCTGGCGAAGGGAAAGGTCTTTCATGAAACTCCTCCTACGATCCGTGGGAACATCCAGCACCACAGTAGCAGCAACTTGGAATTACCGCTCACCGGGTACTGCTGGTCTTATTCCAGTTCGGCGCACCAAAGCTAGCCTGAATGGGACGATGGATATTGCGCGAACCGGGCTGAGTTCGCCCCTCCCGGAAACATCACAGGAGCCACTTGCCCTGAATGAATATTTCGTAATTGTACCCACTCTTCGCCGCAACGCCAAGCGCGTCCCCCGTCCGGCTGTGAATGTCGCGCCCCGGCGCGATGCGTGCGACGCTGCTGCGAGTCAGATGGTCTGCGACGACTCAGCGGTGTTAAGAACAGCCCATGAAAAAGGGCGCGATGGAAAGCGGTCGGCTGCGGGTTGGGTCGCTTGGTCTTCTGGCGATCTCCTTCTTGCTCGCGCTGACTCTGGGGGCGGCGCCCCCGGACCAAGCCAAAGTCGCCCATCTCACGGTTCATGCCGACCAGGATGGGCCCAAGATCAGTCCGCTTCTGTACGGCGTCTTCTTCGAGGAGATCAACCGGGCCGGGGAAGGCGGCTTGTGGGCCGAGATGATCCAGAACCGTTCCTTCGAGGACGACCGCAAGGAGCCCGTG
>PMZX01000472.1:0-17098 GCA_003170035.1 Myxococcales bacterium
ACAGTGGCTTCCTTCCGCGAGGGGTTTAGGAGAAGCCGCTAACCTGCCCTGCCTTGTGCGCAAGAGCAAGTCTCGCGCGTTACTCCGACCCGCCAATTGCGATGTCTCCTAGCGTCCGGCCGCCGTCGTCACCTCGGCGGCTTGAGGCAACGCTTCACTAGATCCGCTGCCAGCCCATGAAGGTGATGGACAAACAGTGGTATTCCAGATCCGACGAAAGCGTCACCCGGGCGGTCAGACGGTCGAAGTTTTGATGGTCCTGCAACCAAGCCGTGGCCAACTCGTCGAGGCGGTCGCGGTCCTTGCGCTTGGTGGCACTAAAGACCTTGACCTCGACCAGCCGAAAGCCAGAGGCCTCCAAGTCTTCAACAGCAAAAGCTGACGTGGGCCACGATTGAGTCTCCATCACATCTAAAGCTAGCGCATCTGTGACGTTGGGCACGGCTAATCTCCCTTATGTTGTGGCGGAGGCCAGTTGGTTCAGTTTGGCTGCCATGATGAAGTCGTTCTCGGAGAGCCCGTGGATGGCATGCGTGGTGAGCTGGATGTTCAGCCTGTTGTAGTGTACGCAAAAGTCCGGATGGTGACCTTCGTCTTCTGCCAGGGCTGCCATCTGGTTAACGAACACCATAGTCCCAACAAAATGGGAAAAACGAAACTCCTTACTCAAAGTGCTATGATCTTCGCTGACTCGCCAGCCTGGGACCTCGCGCAGCAATTCACCGATCCGGTCCGGGGCGAGCGCCGGCACGCCGCCCTCGCAGGGCATACATCCTTTCTCTGACAACTCCATCGGGGCCCTCTTTTCCGTCAGCCGACATGCTTTGCTGTGACTCCCACGGATCCCCGTGCATGGGCTGCATGCCGTAAGCCCGTTGGTCGTATGTAAGGTCCTACTGGTTCGGATGCAATGATCAGACGATAGGATTCACAGATCGCGCGCTATTCTCCGGCCATGTCCAACTCGCTCCACGTCGTATTCGTCTATGTACGCGTCCACCCTCACCTGGTCGAGGAGTTTCGTGTTGCCACGCTGGCAAATGCTCGCGACAGTGTGAAGGAGCCGGGCGTGGCGCGCTTCGATGTCGTACAGGAAACAGAAGATCCTGCTCGCTTCTTGCTGATCGAGGTCTACCGCGGGCCCGAGGGTGCGGCCGCACACAAGGACACTGTTCACTATCGGAACTGGCGCGATACCGTGGCGTCCATGATGGCAGAGCCGCGCACGAGCAAGACATACGTCAACGTCACCGAGGACGCTACGTGGTGAGCTTCGAGTTCGCGACCGCTGCCCGGCTGCTGTTCGGTTCCGGCAAGCTGGCAGAAGTGCCCGCGGCCCTGCGCGCCCAGGGCGTGCGCCGCACCCTGGTCGCGACCAATCTGCCAGGTCCAGGGGTCGACCGCCTGCGCTCCCTGCTGGCTGCCGCCGCTATCGAGTCGGTCGTGCTGGTGGTGGACCACGAGCCCACGGTGGACTCGGTGTCGGCTGGCCGGGCCCAGATCGGGCGCGAGAGCTGCGACGCCGTGGTCGGGCTGGGCGGGGGCAGCGCCATGGACACGGCCAAGGCCGCGGCCGCCCTGGCGACCAACCAAGGTGATCTGCTCGACTATCTAGAGGTGGTGGGACGCGGGCGTCCGCTGCAGGCTCGGCCGTTGCCCTTTGTGGCCATCCCGACCACGGCTGGCAGTGGCGCTGAAGTGACCCGCAACGCGGTCATCGGTGTGCCGGCTGCCAAGGTCAAGGTCAGTCTGCGCAGCCCATGCCTGCTGCCCATCCTCGCGGTGCTCGATCCTGATCTACTGGACGGCCTTCCTCGGCCGGTGGTGGCATGCAGTGGCCTGGACGCCCTGTCGCACCTGCTGGAGGCCCTGGTTTCATCGCGGGCCAATCCCTTGACCGATGCGCTGGCCGTCGAGGGGCTGCGGCGTTCGGCGCGGGCCTTGCGCCGCGCCTACACATCGGGGATGCAAGCGGACACACGCGAGGACCTGATGCTGGCGAGCTTGTGTGGTGGTCTATGTTTGGCGAACGGGGGTCTGGGGGCCGTGCACGGCTTTGCTGCTCCCTTGGGCGGGATGCTGCATGCTCCACACGGGGCGATCTGTGCGGCCCTGCTTGCTCCCGTGATGGAAGCAAATCTGTTGGCCTTGGCCGAGCGCGAGCCCGAGCATCCCGCTCGGGCTCGCTACCTTGAGATCGCCGAGATCGTGACGGGACGGCACGGCGCGGGCACGGAAGACGGAGTGGCCTCGGTTCGCGATCTCTGCCAAGCGCTCGAGGTTCGGGGCCTCGGCCATCATGGTCTGTCCGCCGGCGACATCCCCGCCCTGGTGGCCAAGGCCAAGGCCGCAAGCAGCATGCGCGGCAACCCGGTGCAGCTCTCCGACCAGGAGCTCGGCGATGTCGCCACGCGTGCTCTGTGAATTCCGCAGTTTTTGCAAAAGAGGCTGAATAGTCCTCAGGTAGTTGGGCGAGCGAACCGATATTGGATAGGGGAGCGCCATTGCCCCTATCTCCTTCCTTGACGCGGTCTCCAGAGCGCCGAACGGTTTGCCGGACCGAGTGAAATTGCGCAGTTGCGAGCGGCCCCAGGCGCGAGGAGCGAGAATACTCGACGTATTTGATCGACGAGCAACGAAGGGACGCGACGNNGCGACGCAAATCCGCGATTTCGCGACGGGAGGCAAACCGTTCGGCGCTCCCGGCTCCTGTAGCCGCCCATGAGGATTGCTCCGGACGCCAAGCTCGTACCAGGACAGTGGGCCGAGATTATTCCGGACGGCTCTGCGGTGGCGCTGCGTGGATTTGTCTTCAGCCTGCGCCAGGGCGAGGCGATCTTCACTTTTCCCGATCTTCCAGCGCGTCCGGAGGGACTCGAGGCTGGGCATGGGGCGGTGGTTTGCTACACGAGTCGCACGGGCCGTCACACCGGTCACACGGTGATTCTGCGCGTGGCCAACGGGCCGCCGGCCACGGCGGCATTGCAACGACCGGTTAGGATAGAGACCGAGCAGCGCCGCGAGTGCCCGCGCGTCAGAGTGCGGCTACCCGCGACACTGGTCGCAGGGGTGGAACCCTCGCCGGCAGCGGGAGAGCTCAGTGATGCGCGGGCTCGCATCCGCAACCTGGGCGCCGGGGGCATGTTGGTGGAAACGTCGCTGCCGCTCGTGGCTGGCGATGAAGTTGATCTGACCGTGCCCGAGCGGGCCAGAACCGTGGTGCGGCGCACGCGTCACGTAACTGGGAAAGTCCTTCGCGTGGAAGAGGGCGCCGAGGGCAAACGAGCAGCGCGGGTGGCGGGCGTGGAGTTCTCGTTTTCGTCCGATGATGAGCGAGACGCCTGGGCGCGGCTTGTGCTGGCTCTGCAGCGCAAGGGGAAGTAGGGAGTTCGCGGAGCCAAAGGTCACGAAGGTCGACGGCGAGGCTGTCTCTGTGGTGAAGTAGGCAGCAATGGACGGCGAGCGACGCCTTGGGCTTGGCAGTGCGACGGCCCTGGTCGTGGCAAACATGGTGGGCACTGGTGTGTTCACCACGAGTGGTTTCCTGATAGCCGATCTGGGTTCGGCGTGGATGGTGCTGCTGGTCTGGATGATGGGCGGTCTGGTCGCCTTGCTCGGCGCCTTGTGCTACGGCGCGCTCGCTCGGCACATACCCGAATCGGGCGGAGAGTATGTGTTTCTGTCGCGCACACTGCATCCGGCGCTGGGCTACCTGGCAGGCTGGGTTTCGCTACTGGTGGGGTTTTCTGTGCCGCTGGGCGCGCTGGCCTACGCGTTCGGGCAGTACATGTCCGCCCTGGGCGGTCCTGCCTTGGCCTCGCCTCGCTTGACGGGAACGGCGATCATCTTGGTCGCAGCAGCGGTGCACGCGGTGTCTCTGACCGCCGGGGCACGCGCTCAGGCGATCGCCGTGGGCGTTGAGCTCGTCGCGATCGCGCTGTTCACTGGGTTCGGGATGGGGCAGTTGGCGCACGAAGGGCTGCACAATGTGACGGCTCCTGGCCGAATCGCGGGCCTGGGCGTGGCACTGGTGATGGTGTCGTACAGCTATCAGGGCTGGAACGCGGCTGTATACGTGGGCGGCGAGGTGGCGGAGCCGAGGAAGAATCTGCCCCGGGCCTTGGTGCTGGGAACTGTCCTGGTGACGGCGCTATACCTCGGATTGAATGCAGTCTTCGTGCTGGGGGCTCCGGCATCCCTGCTTGCGGGAAGAGTCGACGTGGGACGCATCGCTGCCCTAGTGCTGGGCGGACCGCGCCTGGCCAAGCTGGTCTCGGGCCTGATTGCCTTCGTGCTCGCGATCTGCGTCTCGTCGCTTGCAATGGCAGGGCCTCAGGTCGCGGCGCGCATGGCGGCCGACGGCTTCCTGCCACGGGTGATGGCGGTGCGGCCGGGCCGGCCACCGCGTGTCGCACTCCTCGCGCAGACAGCGATCGCACTCGTGGCTTTGTGGACGGCGGCCTTTGCCAGTTTGCTCACCTATGTTGGCTTCACCCTGAGCCTGGTCGCCGCGGCCACCGTGTCGGGGCTGGTGTGGCAGCGGCACAAGCAAGGCCCGGCTCTGGCGGTGCCGGGCTGGCCTTGGGTACCGGCCCTGTATCTGGTTTTCGTGCTCGTTGCCACAGCCTTCACGGTGGCCGGGCGGCCACGCGAGAGCCTGGTGGGTCTGTCTACGCTGGCCGTCGGGCTGCTGGCGTTCCGGCTGCAAAGACGGAAGTAGGTTTACAGGAAGGCGTGCCGGTGGAAGAGCTCCTCTTCCCGAGGCGCGGGCTCTGAGTTAGTTTACGGCCATGCTTCGCTCAACTCTTTTTCTGTCGTTCGCGTGTGCCTTGCTGGGTGCTTCGGCCTGCGGCAAGTCCAAACCCTCGCAACCCAAACCCAGCCCGCCCCCACCGCAGCAAACCTCCACTACCATCACTCTCCCGGCGCCGCCCGTGACGCCCCCGCGGGCCGCTACCCCTGAGCTGCATCGGCGTTGGGAGATCGCGGTCAAAGCCGGTCTGCTTGCCCGCGAGGAGGTCACGGTGAGCGCCCTTCTGCCAGGAACACCGACGGTCAGCTCAGTACTGGTGCGAGCGCCGAACGGCGCGCGTGTGCCCTCGCAGATGCCGGCGGACGGGCAGGTGGTCTTCAGGGCCAAAGCCATGAAGGCCGGCGGGCAGGGAATCTACCTGGCCGAGGAAGCCGAGTCCCCATCCGGGAAGGGCGGGGTTCTGGCCGTGCAGGCGCCTGACGGCGTGAAGCTGACCATCGACGGCAAACCGATTCTCACCTATCAGATTCAGCGCCAGCCTGGGCGCAAGGACATCGCGCCCGAGTACTGGCGCAACGGCTATCTCCATCCGCTCTATTCGCCGGCAGGTGTGCTGATCACCGATGACTATCCCAAGGACAAACTCTATCAGCACGGCATATGGTCCGGCTGGCAGAAGGTGGAATTCCAAGGCAGCCACCCGGATTTTTGGGACGCCGGCCTCAAGAAAGGTCGCGTTGCCGTGGAATCGGTCACGCCCTTGTGGGGTGGGCCGCTGCGTGGCGGGTTCGAGGCGCATCAGTACTTCACTGACTTGGACCGCCGGGTGGGCGCCACCGTCTTGCGCGAAGGCTGGTCGGTAACCGCGTTTCGCGATTCGAGCCGGGCGCCCTATTTCGTGGTGGACTTGGAGTCGGGCCAGGAAGTCGTGAGCGGTCAGGTCACGCTGGGTGAGAGTCCGTTTGGCGGGATCACCATGCGCGGCAACCGCGACTGGCAGGGGACGGGCCTCTCATTCTTCTTGACGTCGGAAGGCCAGGACCGCGCCCATGCCCAGGGCGCAGCGGCGCGTTGGTGCTATATGGGGGGAAAGACTGGCGGCAAGCTGGCTGGCGTGGCCATCCTGTCCCACCCGCAGAACAGCAAGCAGACCGAGGCAGTGTTCATCGATCCCGAAGAACCAGTCATGGGTTTCGCCCCCGCCAAGAATGGACCGATCACGGTGCGCCCTGGGAGGCCGCTCAAGCTGAAGTACCGGTTTGTCGTGCTCGACGGCAAACCGGATAGCAAGCTTTTCAATCGCCTGTGGAACGATTTCGCGAATCCGCCCACGGTCGAGGTGCGCCTGCTGGAAAGCAAGTAGCAGCGCGGTACCGACGTATCGCAGGAGAGGATCCTCGTGTATCCTGATTTTCTGCCGAATGTCACCTGGACCTCCCCCGAAGCCGCCTCAGGGAGGCGGCCCACCTGGATCGAATGTGCCCGCCCCAGGCTCGCCGCCCGTCCGGACGCCTTCACCAGGCACGCGCGTCGGTTCGGCAGGGACTGGTGCCTCTCCGCCCGCCGCCCCAGCGGCAAAACCTTCCCAGCCCGCAGGCCCTGGCAGCGCGGTGCAGACTCCGGCTCCCCGTTCGAGTCCGGCGGTATCGGCTGCGGTGCGTGCCCTGGCTGCTTCGCTGAAGCTGCCTGAACCTACCAGCTTTGTGGGACCGGCAGGCGCTGCCGGTTCGCCGCCGCCATCGGCGCCACCGGCGTCGGGCGCCAGTCCGGGGCCACCCACCCCGGTTCCGCCGGCATCCCGCAAACCGCCGACATCCGGGGGAGATCCCAGCCCCCGAGCAGGTGGCATCATGGCTCCCCAATCGGCGGTCCGGCAGCCCCTTGCCACCCCTCCAGCCCCGGCACGACCGGACCAGCCCGCGGCGCCGACAGCCGCCGCCCGCGAGCGGACGCCACCGGCCCCGGACGAAAGCGGCCCCGCGGCCCTTGCCGATTCGGAACAGTCCCCCGGCCCGGTTCGAACGCGGCCCCGCCTTGCCCTGGTTGCGGGCCTGGTGTTGGGCGCGGTGGTTCTGGCCCTCGGCACGTTTCTGCTGGTCTATCGATCCGTCGAATCCAGGCGGCAAGACGCGGTAGTGGCGGCTCCGGGCGGCGGGCCACGCAAGTCGGGGACCAGACCGCTCGGGATCGAGTATCACGTGGACCGGAACGCCTTGGCCGACAGCCTCATCGTGGGTAACCGGATTGTGGCCCTGGGCCGCGCGGGAAACCTTCTCATGTTCGACCGCGACAGCTTCGCCCTGCTCGGCGAACGGCAGGCGCGGCGGAGCTTCGTCTGCATCGGCCCCGACGACGAAAAAAGCATCGACGCAGCCCTGTCCAACGGGGTGCTCGTGCGTGTCAACCTGGCCGACCTTTCGCTGACTCGGGTGGCTGAGGTGGAGGGGCTACCGGAATGGCTCGGCCGTCGAAAGGGCAGTGCGGGGTTGCTGGTCGTCCTGAGCAACCCGCGCCGCGTTTCCCATGGGTCGATGGCGGGCAGTGGATTCGCGTACAGACTCAAGGATCTGGGCAGCGGGCGTGAGTATCCGCTCGACATGCCGACGAGATTCTTCGTTGACAGCAAGGACCGCCTTTGGGTGGGCAGCGATCGCGGCGAGCGCGGAGCCAGGCTGCAGGTCATCGATCTCGAGGCGGGCACCATGAAGGACGTCCCGGCCAAAGACGGGTGGGACGGGCTCCAGGGCGTAGGCGAGCTCGCCGACGGGCAGATATGGGCCTTCGGCGGCACCGCCCGACGCGGGGGCCGGGCCAGCTTCATCGTCCGAGTCGATGCGGCAGGCAAGGCGGTCCCGCTCTGGTCCGCCGACGCCGACCGCGCGAAGCTCCCGACGGGGGCACCGGATACCCCCATCGCGCGGATTCTGGCCGGGCCGAGCCGCGCGGGCGCCATCGTGGTGTCAGCCCGCGACGTGGCGGAGGTCGACAACAAGATCAAGGGATGGAAGCCCATGGGTTCCGTGGGTTTCCAGGTTCAGCGTGGGCTCTTTGGAGGTTTACACCCGGTGGGCAGGGCGCATCTCGACGGTGAGCGGGTCATCCTGACCCTGGCGAGCGGCGGCTTTCTGGAGGTCACCGCGGACAGCACGCGTCGGCACGTGCTCGACGGACAGATTTCCGTTTCGCTTCCCATTGAGATCGTGCGCATGGGGGACGGTCTGGCCTTCTACGGCCACGGCGGCCCCTTGCTCTATGCACGCGGCTCCTGGCGGGCGGTGCCCGAAACCGTGGCACCGCCGCGCGACCTGATGGGCGTGGGACGGAACGAAGGTGAGGACCGCGTGTGGGCGGCCCTGGTCAGCATTCCACTCGACGACAAGACCAACATCATCGTGGCCAAGGCCGGGCCGCACCGGTACTACAACGGCCACATCCACGGACTGAAGGATACCTTTATCACCGGGCAGTGGAAGGGCGGCAACTTCCAAGTCATGAGCCAAGAAGATCTCGCCCTCGAGCCCGACGACACCTTCGCCACGCCTGACAAGCAATTGTGGAACGTCGACAACCAGGGGTTGTGGAATTTTTCGACCGAAAAGTGGCGCATGGTTATGAGCCTGCCTGCTTCCAGCCACGGCGCCCTGGCGGGCGGGGAGAGTGCGCTCGACACGCGAGGGACTCAACGAATCTTGTCGGTCAAGTCAGCAGTGGGCGAACCGTTGCGTTTTGTAGCGGGGGTCGGCCCGCCCTGGATCGGTCTCCCGTTTGCCGCATCTGCCTGGAGCATGGCGCGCCTTGATCTCAACGAGGCAGGGGGCGTCCCCCTGATCGACGAGGTGCTGGTGAACATCGACGGCGCACGCGTGCAGATCTTCGATGCGGTGGCCTGGACCAAGGGCCGGCTTCTGCTCGCCACCAACCACGGGCTGTGTCTGTACGACCTGCGCTGGGGCAACTGCCAGGCACTTCACCCCAGCGGCCTCGACGATGAGGTGGGCGTCATCATCCGCGATCGATCGAAGCGGGTGTGGCTGGCAGGGCGCGGGCTATGGCTGCTCGAAAGCGAGACTGTGGCACGGCCGCTTCACCCAGCGGTACCGGCCTTGGCCGAGGCCGACGTGGTGGCCATGGCCGAGGCGCCGGACGGACGCCTGGCGCTTGGACTGGTGGGGCGCGGGGCGGTGATCCTGGACGTGCCGCCCAACTGGTTCCACCGGCCGCCGAACCTGCCGACGGTCCTCGATCCCTGGGACGCGCCCCAGTCGTTCGAAAGCCACTTTTCCGATCAAGCCGTTGTCATCCGGAACTGCCAGCCGCGCAGCAAGCACGCGGTGGCTGGCAGCACCGAGCTGGCCTTTGACGGGTTGAAGGCGCAACTGGCTGGTGCGGTGCTGGAAGGAAAACCACGCATCCATCTGGGCGAGGAATGCACACTGGACCGACGACCCGACGTGGGGGTGTACGGTCCTGAGGCCGACAGTCTGGAGGCGCCGGTGCTGGCGGTCTTGCACAAGAGCCCGCTCTGGCCCGAGCTGGGAGTCGTCAAGCGCTATGGTCCGCCCGGCAGTCGCACGGTTGACGTGAAGACCTGCGGACCGTCGGCCGAGAAGAAGTAGAACCCGGCAGTGCCAGCGGCGTCTAGACCTCGACTGTGAGATCGAGTGAGATTTCCAGTTTGAGCACCTTCGAGATTGGACAGCCAGCCTTGGCGGCGGCCGCCGCCTCCTCGACCTTGGCCCTGTCCGCCCCGCGCGCCTTCACTGTCGTCCGAAGCGCACTCGTGGTCAGGCTCATGTTTTCCAAGGTGATTGCACACGTCGTCTCGATGGCCTGGGGGTTGATGCCCCGCTCACCGAGTTGCCCACTCAGAGCCATACTGAAACAGCTCGCATGCGCGGCTGCGATCAGCTCTTCCGGGTTGGTGCCCGGCTCGTTTTCGAAGCGCGAGCGGAAGCCGTATTTCAGATCTTTGATCACACCGCTGCCGACGCTGAATCTGCCCTGGCCATCTTTCAGACCTCCATTCCAGGTTGCGCTTCCGTTGCGTTTCATGGGATCTCCTCCTGCACCGAGGTCCGCCCCGATGGCCGCGGGGTTGCGGTATCGTGCAGCGGGCGACGGCGTCTTGGTTCGATGCCAGTCCTAGCACTACTGTGCCGCGATCGGTGCAAGCGATGGCGCAGGGAAGTGGACCAGCCGTGCGAAGCCAGCGCCTGGTCATACGCCCGGCGGATGTCGGCGCCGAAGCAGATGAGGGTGATCGGCTATTGGACCTTCACGGTCATGGCGCCGTTGCAGTCGTTGTAGGTGAAATACAGGTGGCCGCTCGTCTGATCGACCACGAGGTAGGTGTCTTCGATATCACAGCTATCGGGGTAGCCGGCAAATAGCTTCCAGGACGTACCATCGAAATACTTGACCGTGGCTGCCATGGGATTCGGATCGCTGTCCCGAGCCTCGTCGTCGAACGCGACATAGGGAGTACCGCTGTACACGGCACCGGACACAGACTCGACATTGGAGCCGTTGCTGATGGTGCCCAGGGTGCCAACGCTCACCAGAGTTCCACCGCTGAGCTTGAGCATCACGGCGCCATATACGTCGCTGTAGAACGTGATGTACAGGATGGTGCCGCTGACCGTGATGTACGTATCTCCGTAGTCGTAGTCGAGCGTGAGCGTGCTTGTGGCCAATGGGACCCAGGCCGTGCCGTTGAAGGTCAGGAGCGTGAGAATGTACGAATTGGTACCTGACGAATCGGCGAACACCACCGTGGGTTGGCCGTTGTACATGGTCACGGCTGGATACCGTCCATTGATGGAGACATACGTGCCGCCCACATCGGTCCATATGCCGCCAACCAGGCTCTGGACGTGCAAAGAGTTGTTCTGGTCGGAGAATGCGACGTAGGGCACTCCACCCGAGACTGTGAGACCCAAGGGGTAGTAGCCGACCGCTGCGAAGTTGGCATTTCCCACGGCGACCCACTTGGTACCATCGAATTTCATGACGTTCATGGTTTCGCCCGAACCGGTCGAGCCGTACCCACTGAAGGCGACGTAGGGTGTGCCATTGTCAACGTAGAGAATGTATTGGTCCACGCTGCTTGCAGTGAATCCAGCAGTGCCCACGTTTGTCCACTTCGTGCCGGTGAGGGTCATCACGGAAAGCTTGCCGCTCGCCGACGAGTCTGAGAACGCTGCGTAGGGCACGCCGTTCGAAACCGCGAGCTTCCCTCTGGAGGCGCGGGTTGGGTCGATTTCACCGCTCCCGCTCCCGACACCGGCCCATACGACGTCGCCGGCAGAGGCATCAGGGATGGTCGGGGCGGGAGAGGCGTCAGGAATGGTCGGGGTGGCAGCGGCGTCAGTCTTGTTGCCGCAACCACAGTTGCAGGTGGCCGAGCCGGCGCAGCCGGCCAGGGCAGTCATTGCCACCACAGCCAGAACCAGTGTCACAAAGCAAGTCTTCATCGGGATCCTCCGAAAAGTGGGTGACCCATTGTCGCGCAGAATAGGAACGGGCGCAAGAACACCGGTACGCTGCACGCTGGCTTCCGCGACCATGGCACCGAGGCTGCGAAGCCAAGGCGCAATCGTCCTCCCCAGTTCCGGGTGAATGCTGGGGCGCGTTTGCTTCTTCCCGTACCATGTGGTCGTGCCGGCAACCCGCACGCGCTCGAAACCCGGGTAGGCGTGGCGGTGCAAGCGCAGGCTGTCGCGGCAGGCGAGACTGGCGACCAGTCAGTTCCGGTAGGCCTTCCACATGTCGTCGACGAAGCTGTATTGCGGGAATTCGCCCTGCAGCCAGGATGCTGTCTGGCCCTGGCGCTCCCAAGTCGAGCTGTAATCAAACCCGGACTGCGTCTTGATGTCGGCCACCGCCTGCGTGTCGTCCTCGGTCATCCAGCGATCGACGTAATCGAAGAAGGCGGGATGGTTCCATGTGTCCTNNGGCGCCAAAGTGTTGGGGGAGCGTCAGGCAACGCCGCGCACCCGTTCCGGCGTGGCCTTTGGCGGGCTCAGTCAAAATCGCTTTTGCACTTCCCCTGTTCTGTTAGGATAGACGCCACAGCGTGAAACCGTGCCAGTTCTTGGAGTGGACGTAGGGAGTGCCCGGCTGCACGTCGCGCGCGTGCAGCGGGGTAGAGCCGTGGTGGTGCCTGTCGCGGGTGGGCAGGTTCATATCCCGTCGGTGGTGGCCTGGGGCCGGGGTCGGCCACTGGTCGGATTGGCGGCCCGGGCCCACTTGCTGGTGTCGCCCAAGGAAGTGCTCTTCGGTCCTGCGCGCCATCTGGGCGGCAGTGCGGTCAAGCTGGGCGCGGCCAGCCACATGCCCGAGGAACTGGTTTCATGGCTTCTCAAGGAAGCGGTCAGCGCAGGGCAGGCGGCTGCGGGCGGCGAGATTGAAGGCGTGGCGCTGTCACGGGCGGCGTGGGCCAGCCCCGAGGCGCGCCAGGCCCTGGATCAGGCGGTCGGGCTGGCCGGGGTCAAGCCTCTGGGCACCGAGGTCTCGACCACCCTGGCCGCGGCCGCGCACGCGGTCGAGCGCGCACTCACCGGCACTGTCGCGGTGGTGGACGCGGGTGGGTGGAAGCTGGAGGCGGCCATTGTCTCGCTGGCGCCCGGCCAGGTGAGGGTCCTGGGCCGCAGCGTGGATGCGACCATCGGTGGTAGCTGGCTGGACGGCCAGGTGGTCCGTGCCATGGCCCACAGCGTGGCCCCTGACCACGAACGCCAGATCCTGAAGGACCGCGTTTGCTACGCCCTGCTGCGCGAGCAGTGCGAGAACGCGCGCATCAACCTTTCGACCATGGCGGCGGTGGATGTCAGCGTGCCCTTCCTGGCGCCTTTCATCGGGGTCTCGGGCACCCCGGTGGGCCGCCTCGATCGCCGGCTGATCGAGACCCTGGCGCGGCCTCTGTGCGAGGCCATCGAAACCGTGTGCCGGGAGGCAGCCGCCCAGGCGGGCATCGAACCGACGCAGGTGACGGAGCTGATCCTGGTGGGTGGGTTGGCCCACATGCCAGCGGTGCGCGCGCAGGTGGCGGGGCTGTTCGGCCGCGAGCCGCAAAAGGGCGGCGACATCGACGGCGCGGTGGCCCGCGGAGCGGCCTTGCGGGCCGCAGCGGCCATAGGTGAAATCCGCATCGAGATCCTCGATGCGCTCGAACAGCCGGGCGCACTGATCGTGGGGGCCGGCTGGGGCCAGCCCGTGCCACCGCCCTCCCTCACCCCCACGCCAGACCTGATTCTCACGTCGGGTTCCCCCTCGCCCGAATCGGTTCTCAGCGCGGCGGCGAATCCGGCCGCGAGCGCCTCGGCCGTGCCCGACATGGTCAGCGACGAGCCGACCGCCCCCAATCCGGCTGCGACTGCGCCCGAGGTCGAGTTGCCGCCCGACCTGCGGCCCACGCCCGCGACCGGCTACCCCCCCGTGCGCGAGGCACCGATCATCACGCCCCCGCCCGATTTCGTCGGCACGGCCCCTGCTCCGGCCGAGCACTTCCCGCACGAGGAGCCGCCCCCGGCGCCCGAGCCCATGCACCACCATGCGCCCCCGCCAGCGGTCGCCCGGTCGATCCCGCCCACGAGCCACTCGGACGCGCCACCTGTGCTCGAACCCGAACGCCCAATGGCGCCGCCTGCAAGTGCGCCCACCCTGCCCTCGGAGGGCGTCTTCAAGAACCCGCGCACGGCACAGGGCCTGGCGGCGCTGTCGCTGGGAGGGGGACTGAACCTGCAACCGCCCCTGCCCATCCCGGTTCTGTTGCTGGCCATCGGCCGGCGCCGCCATCTCAACGGGACTCTCAAGCTGACCTACAAATCCACTCACACCAACATCGCCATCCTACGCGGCGGTGTGGGCGGCAGCCCGCTCGAGATGGAGCAGCTCCGCCGCAGTTTCGAGTGCCCGGAAGGCCAGTACAAGATCACCGGCGACGCCCCCCTGCACCGGAGCATCAAGCGCATTCCCGTGGTCAACGTCGTCATCCATGGTCTTCGTTCGGCGCTGCGCTCGCTGAATCTGGCCGAGGTCATGCAGGTCATCGAGCCCCGCCTGGGCTATGCGCCGCATGTGGTGCCGAGCCGCTCGCCCCTCATCCCGCTGATGGGGTTGTCACCGCGAGAACTCCGCTTCGTCGAGCATGTCATGGATGGGGTGACGTCCGTCTCGGACATCCTGGCCCGCGGTGGGATCGGCAAGGACACCGCCATCCAGATCCTGTTCGTGCTGCAGATCTTCGGTGCGCTGGAATGGCTGCCAGCCGAGCACTCGGGCGGCGAGACGCTGGCCGATCGACTGAACGCGCGCGCCGCGAAGCTCGAGCGGATCGATCACTTCGAGGCCCTGGGGGTGCACTGGAGCGTCCCGCGCGCCGACATCGACCATGCCTATCGCTCCCTGCAGGAGCTTCTGGGCCCCGGCGGCCGGGGCGAACACGTGGCGCCCGAGGCGGCACCCAAGATCCTGGCGCGCGCTGCCAAGGCCTACGCAGTCCTCGCGGTCGAGGCCACCCGTCGCACTTATCTGCTGGATATCCATCCCGACGTGGACTACGAGGCTATCGAGTCGATCGCCGAGAACCAGGCCGAGTGGTATGCCTGGCGCGGCGTCAACGAGGCGACCCGCGAAACCAGGCGGCTGAAGAACGAGCTCGTCGAACTGGCAAAGATGCAGCACCGCGACCCCAAGAAGGACTGAGGCGCTTCGGCCGGTGTCCCACATACCGGCAAAGGTGGCTGCCCTATTGATGGTCAACGACCGAGTCGCTGGGGTTCGGACGCAAAGGGTCGTGCAAGAGCGCCTCACCGTCGGAGAATTCAACGCCTGGGAGGTTTGCCGCCAAGCCGTCGGGGCGAGCATGAACCGTTCTGTGGCTCTCGTGGAACTGCAAGTAGCCGGCATGCGACGCAGTACATGTCGAATCCAGAATGGCGATTGAGACGCTCTTGACCCTGACAGTTTGTTCTCGCCGGCCTATTGCAACAACTAGAAGGAGTTCGGCTCATGGCAAAGAAGGGCATAACCGTCTCGTTGGCGGCGGCAATGTTGGTACTTGTCAGTCAAAGCCCGCACGCACAGACGGCTGAATCATACGTCTGGCAGAGCGTTGCAATACGCGGGGGCGGATTTGTTCCCGGGCTTGTGTTCGGCACGGCCGAAAAGAACGTTCTTTATGCGCGCACGGATATGGCGGGAGCATACCGATGGGACGAAACCAAATACGGGTGGATACCNNGATCCGGTTGACGCCAACGTGGTGTATATGGCGGTTGGAACGTATACGTCATCGGGCAATGGCCAGATCATCCGGTCGGCCGATCGGGGAAACACCTGGACCCGCTACAACATCGCCACACCCATGGGGGGAAACGCCGATGGCCGGTCGCTGGGCGAACGGCTCATGGTCGATCCCAACAAGACCAGCATCCTGTACTTCGGCTCCCGAACCGCGGGGCTCTGGAAGAGCACGGATTCTGCAGCCACCTGGGCCAAGGTCGCCAGCTTCCCCGTGACCGGCACCAACCCCTACGGGCTGAGTTTCGTCGTGTTTGACAAGAAGAGCGGGACCGCCGGGAGTGGATCGTCGACCATCTACGTGGGCGTGGCAGCCACGACGGCGGGCACCAATCTCTATCGCTCGACGGACGCCGGGGCTACCTGGACATTGGTGACCGGGACCAGCCCTCCGTCCGGACTGATGCCCCATCACGGGGTGCTGGCATCGGACGGCAATCTTTGGATTGCCTACAACAGCAGTTCCGGGCCCAACAGCATCAGCAGCGGGGCGGTTTGGAAGCTGAACACCGCGACTGATGCGTGGACGAATGTCAACCCTGCCGGACACGGCGGCGGCATTGGCGGCATCAGCGTGTCGGCGTCTGACCCCAACTATGCGTTGGCGTCGACGCTCGATTGGTGGGCCCCGGATGAGATGTACCGGACCACGAACGGCGGAACGAGCTGGACGGCAATTGGGCGCAGCGCGACCCACGACCCGAACGGCGCCCAGTACCTTTGCTTCGGGCCTGCCAATTGCTCTTCTTCTGCCCTTAGTTCGGCTGGTTGGGCAGGGGATATCGAGATCGACCCCTTCAACCAGAGCCGGGCGTTCTATGTGACGGGCCAGGGGGTCTGGTCGAGCAAGAACTCGGACGCTGCCAGCGGGATTGTCTGGAGTTTTGAAGACAAGGACTTCGAGGAGACAGTGGGTCTGGACCTGACGAGTTCGGTAAAGACGGCAATCTTTGCTGTCGTCGGAGACATCGGGATCATACGCACCGCGACCGATGCGCTTGATACCCCGTCGCCGACCGGCATGGTTACCAACCCGAAGTTTGGGAATGGCAACAGCGTCGATTTTGCCGGTTTGAACCCCAACATCGTGGCCGATTGCGGAAATGGAACTCCCTCGGGCGGCTATTCGACCGACAATGGGATCACCTGGAAGCCTTTCGCCAGCCAGGCCGGTGGCTCCAAGGTGGCGGTGGGGGCTGACGGCTCGGTGTTCGTGTGGGGCCAGAACTATTCCACCGACAACGGCGCAACCTGGAAGGCCTGCGCGGGGCTCTCGGGCAGTCCGCGGATTGCATCCGACCGGGTCAACCCCAAGAAGTTCTATGGCTTCGCCAGTGGGACGCTTTACGCCAGTACCGACGGGGCCGCAACATTCACCGCAGCCACGACCGGACTGTCGGGCAGTGGCCGCGCCGCTGCGGTTTTTGGAATGGAAGGCGAAGTCTGGGTGGCGGCGGGAAGCAACCTGTACCACTCGAAGAGCTCCGGAGCGAGCGCGACCAAGGTCGCCGGGCCTTCGCAAGTCTACTCGGTGGGCTTCGGCAAGGCGGCGCCGGGTGCCTCGTATCCGGCCGTGTACATCATCGGCACGGTCAGCAGCATCTCCGGAGTCTTTCGCTCGACCGACGAGGGGGCGACATGGCTGCGGGTCAACGACGATCAGCACCAGTACGGTCAGATGGATAATGTGGCTGGCGATGAGGACTACTACGGCCGCGTATTCGTCACGACCCAGGGCCGGGGTATTCCCTACGGCCAGCCCGGGACGCCTGCTCCTACTGGCGGGTCCACGGGGTCGACGGGAGGGACCACGGGCTCGGTCGGTGGAACGACGGCCGCTGCGGGCGGGTCCGGGGGCTCGCGTGGAGGAAACACGGGTTCAAGTGGTGGAACGACGGCGGGCGCGGGCGGATCCGGGGGCTCGCGTGGAGGGAGCACGGGTGCAAGCGGTGGAACGACGAGCGCAGCGGGCGGGTCCACGGTGTCGGGTGGCGGGAGCACGGGTGCAAGCAGTGCAACGACGAGCGCTGGCGGCAGGTCCAC
>PMZX01000472.1:17140-21013 GCA_003170035.1 Myxococcales bacterium
CGCCGGCGGTGTCACGACAGGTGCGGGCGGCTCGTCGGTCCCGGCAGGGGGGACCACGGCCGCGGCCGGCGGATCGACCGCGTCGAAGGGGGCGGCAGGCTGCTCCTGCTCAACCGTCGACAGCCGGGGTGGATCGCGCTGGGCGTGTCTGTGGATGCTGACGTTGCTGATGGCCATCGTGCGCCGCAGGCGCCGGTAGGTTTCTCGCACTGGCCCGTCGGCCCTCTGAGCGCAGGCCAGGGGTCGGCGGGATCGCCGCAGGGTGACACAAATTCGCCAATCGCTGCAAAGTGTGCGCGGAATCGCTCCGGCCGGGCATCAAATACTCGCTCGCGTGGGAAACTGGTTCCCGCTAGAGTGCGGTCCCACCGGGTGACAGACCTATGAAAAATCTGCTTAGAAACCTGTGGTTGAGTCCTTTTGCCGTGCTGCTCGTCTCGACCTTTGCTTGCACGAAGCCGAGTTTTGCACCGATCGCCAGCGCCGGCGGGGNNAATTTGCCCTGCTCGGGGATGATCACGACAGACATTTGCGATCCAGTCTGCCAGACCGGTGGCTGCAATTGGTGCAGCCAGAAGTGCACCTACGCATTTGACAACGCCACGGCCCAGGCCCAGCCTGCCTGCGCCGCCAACGGTGCGAAGACTTTTCCCCAGGCCTGCGCGGTGGTTTCTCTCGGCTCCGCGAGTCAATACGATGATTGCGCCCCAGGGAGCATCTGCCTAGCGCCGACCATCGGGGACAACTTCACATATTGCTTCAGCCTTTGTCGCAGCAAGGCGGACTGCCTCTACCAGGTGGCGTGTGGCCAGCGCAAACTCTCGGCGGTCGGCGGTCTGGTCAGCGTCTGCGATCCTCCCTATGACCAGTGCGGTGCGGATGGAACATGCTGTGATCCGTTTGGCGGTACCGCCGGTACCGTCTGTGCAACCAACCGGGTCTGCCTCTTGGTTTCCCCTGATCCGGTATCAGGGCATAGCCGGACCGTGTGCGAGTTCGGCTACGGGGACGGGAGAAACGGCACCACCTGCGCCTCCTCACGCGACTGCCGGATCAAGAACACCTGCGTAGGCAACCAGTGCCGGCAGGTCTGCAACAACGCCAATCCCTGCCCCGGCGGCGGGAATTGCACCACGCCTGTGGGCAGTGAGTATGGCTACTGCCCGAACTGACCGTTCTGCCTTGCAGGACGGCAGCAGAACCCATCGACAACGCGGGAGCGGCGATCCATAACCCGTCCCATTCCTGTCTTTCCAGTCCCGAGGGGGTGTTTCAATGAGAGTTGATTCGTGGCGAGCTAGAACTCAGGGATCGAAGTCTTTTTTCACGGGTGGGACCGCCTTCTGGGGCGTGCTTGCTCTCTACGCGGTCTTGGGGGCTGCAGGTTGCACGAGCACGACGTTGGCCAAGGTCGACGGTGGCGGTGGGGGTGCGACGGATGGCGGGAAGAATGACGCCAGGACACTGGATGCTGCCCAGCAGCCCAACACCTGCTCGCCGGGCACGGTCAGCAAGTCCAAGGGAAAGGCAGAATCCTGTAGCTGCGATGGTGAATGCCAGACCGGATTCTGCGTGGACGGGATCTGTTGCGCCTCGCCCTGTCAGGACACCTGCATGGCCTGCAATCTGGCCAGCTCCCTGGGCGAATGTGCCCCGGTTCCAGCGGGTGGAAAACCCAACCATCCCCTGGACTGCCCGGCCAGCAAACCCGCGACCTGCGGGCTGGACGGAACCTGCGACGGCAATCGTGGCTGTCGCCAGTGGGTGAAGGACACGGAGTGCAAGGCGGGCACCTGTGATGGCGACGGCGTGACAGGCGTTCTTTCCTGCGACGGCAAGGGCCAATGCTCTGAGGTGACATCCGATATCTGTCCGCCCTGGAGTTGCGATCCGGCCACCAACCACTGCGCCTCCACTTGCACGACCAATGCCCAGTGCGCAGTTGGACAACAGTGCGTAGCTGGGAGCTGCGGCAAGAGCATCAACGGCAAGGTTTGCAAGGTGAGCGACGATTGTATCTCGGGTTTCTGCGTGGACGGCGTGTGCTGCAACCTCGGGTGCACCGGTTCCTGCGTGTCGTGCAACCAGACCGGATCGGTCGGCCACTGCACATCCATCCCTGCGGGCTTGCCCGACCCCGCGTGCCAGGCGAGCGATCGCACCACCTGCGGCAACACGGGCCTCTGCGATGGCTCCGGCTCGTGCACGCTTTTCCCGGAAAACACGGTGTGCGGCCCCTCCTCTTGCGCGGGCTCGGTCGAGAACACCCAGCGGACCTGCGACGGCAAGGGCAATTGCCAGAATTCCGGAGTCCTGGAGTGTAAGCCCTTCCAGTGCACCAACGGCGCCTGTATCAAGATCTGCACGAGCGACACGGACTGCCTGCCCGGAAACCAATGCGTGACCCAGACCATAAACGGCGTGACCACTGGGCTGTGCGGTCCGCGGGGGATCGGGCAGCCTTGCTCGGCTTCCAGCGAATGCGATTCGGGCCAGTGCGTGGACGGGGTTTGTTGCGAGAACAGCTGTACCGGCCCCTGCCGGAGTTGCAACCTGGCCAGCTCGCCCGGGCAATGCTTGAACGTGGCCAGCGGTGCCCCTGATCCGCGCAAGACCTGCAAGGATCTGGGCGTGGCCGCCTGCTCGACCAACGGCGTGTGCGACGGCAACGGGGCCTGCCAAGCCTATCCACCCGGCNNCACGTGTGCAACGGGGATACTTGCTACGAAAGTTGCACCAACGACCAGCAGTGCATCAGCGGGAAGTTCTGCACCAATTCATCCTGCGGCAAAAAGTCCATCGGGCAAACCTGCAGCGCGAGCGCTGACTGCGATTCTGGCTTCTGCGCACAAGGCGTGTGCTGCGCGAGCGCGTGCACCGGCGCATGCGTGGCCTGCAACCTCACCACGACGCGCGGGCTTTGCACCACCGTGGCCGACAATGCCCAGGATCCGCAGGGCATCTGCACCGCGACCCTTTCCAGCACCTGCGGCACCACGGGAAACTGTTTGAAGGGGGCTTGTGCTGACTACATCAACGGCACCGGCTGCAAACTCGCGGTCTGTGCCAGCGCGTCTGTGGCCTCGTTGGCCTCGAAATGCGATGGGAAAGGCACCTGTCCCGCCCCAGCCACCCAGGGCTGCGTCACCTTCGCGTGTGATTCCGGCGCATGCAGGACCACCTGCACCAAGGACACGGATTGTGCTCCGCCCAACACTTGCGCAAACAACTCCTGCGGCCTGAAAGGGCTGGGCGCCGCGTGCACAGCGGCCACCCAGTGCCTGAGCGGGTTCTGCACCGAGGGAGTGTGCTGCAACAACGCCTGTTCCGACGCTCCTTCGGGCGGTCTGTGCAAGTCCTGCAAGGGCACGCAGGCCGGCCCGGCTGGGACCTGTTCCTTTGTGGACAACGGCCACACGGATCCCAAGTCCCTCTGCAAAAAGGGCGATGTCGCCAACGGCGACTGTACCCTCGACGGCACGTGCAACGGAGCGGGCGCCTGCCGGCCCTGGCCAAGCGGCACGGGCTGCCGGCAGGAGAGCTGTGCCAACGGGAGCACGCAAAGCACCCACACCTTCCCCGCCACCTGTGACGGGAAGGGCGCGTGCCCGGCGCCCACCACCGAGTCATGCGGGTCGTATGTTTGCAGTACCACGAGCCCGACATGCCTAAGCACCTGTTCGTCGGACCTCAATTGCAACAAGCTGACTTGTCTCAAGACCAACAATACCTGCGGTGACAAGTTAGGCAAAGGAACGATTTGCAAAGCCGACACCGACTGCCAGGCCGGGTTCGTCTGTTCCGCCGAGGGGGTTTGTTGCAGTGTCGGTTCGGGCCTTACGGACCACTGTAAGGACGGCTGCCAGAGCTGCA